>DASWIG010000637.1:0-7175 GCA_036397835.1 Thermoanaerobaculia bacterium | reverse complement strand
GGCCTACGACGAGATCGCCGCCGCCGTCAACAAACCCCTCAACACGGTCAAGGTCTACCTGCACCGCGGACGCAAGATGCTCCGCGATAGACTGCGCGAGGAGCCGGCCTATGCCCAAGCGTCGTGAACGAGAACCGAGCGAGCGCGGCTGCGCCGAATACGAGGCGCTCGTCGAGGCCTACGTCGACGGCGAGCTCGCCGCCGCCGAGAGCGCCGGCCTCGAGAGTCACCTGGCGCGCTGCGCGCCCTGCGCCGCCGAGCTGGCGCTGGCGCGACGCGTGCGCGACGAGCTGCGCGCCCTGCCGCAGGTCGCCTGCCCGCCGGCGGCGAGCCGCGCTGCCCTCGACTACGCCGCCGCCCACCCGCCGCTCGGCGAGCGGCTGCGGCGGTT
Organism: Thermoanaerobaculia bacterium; assembly: GCA_036397835.1. Lineage (GTDB taxonomy): Bacteria > Acidobacteriota > Thermoanaerobaculia > Multivoradales > J023 > DASWIG01. The sequence continues at coordinate 6,784 of DASWIG010000637.1, read as the reverse complement.
CCGGAGCCGGCGACTGGTATGGCAGCCGGCCGTCGCCATGGTCCTGGCGGCGGCGCTCGGCGTGGCCTATTACCGCCTGGCGGGCCCGCCGCCCCCGCCGCCGGCCTATTCGAGCGCCGAGATCGCCCAGGCCGAGGCCGAGCTCAAGCTCGCGTTCGCCTATCTCGGCGAGATCGGCGACAAGGCCAGCGACACCATCGGCACCGAGGTGGAGCAACGCGTGGTCGTGCCCCTGACCCGCTCGATCACCGGGATGCTCCTGCCCGAGCCTCCGCCGAACGGAGGCGGCGGACGCGATGCTCGGTAGGCGGATCGTCCTCGCGCTCGCGGCCGCCGCGCTCGTCGCGGCCGCCGGCGTCGGCGCCCAGGAGGACGACCTCAGCCGCCACCCGGGCTTCGTGGACTTCAATCCCCGCGGCGTGCTGACCGAGGACGACCTCGAGATCCGAATCTCCGTCAAGAGCCCGCTGATCCAGCTCGTGGCCGCGGCGGCGCGTGCCGGCGACCCGGAGCTCGCCGACGTCGTCGACAAGCTCAAGGCCGTCGAGGTCCACGTCTACGCGGTGGACGAGGAGCGCCGCGAGGCGGTGCGCCAGGACATCAGCCGCCGCGCCCGCGACCTCGGCAAGAGCGGCTGGACCGAGGCGATCGCCATCCGCGTGCGCGGCGCCCGCGGCTCGGTCCTGATGCGACTGCAAGACGCTCCCCCGACCCCCCAGGGGGCGCCTCAGGCCGCGCGTCCGGTAGGGCTCGCGGCCATGTACCTCGACGACAAGGGCGAGGCCGTCTTCGTCAACATCGTGGGCGAGATCGACGCCGCCCAGATCGGCCGCCTGGCGGCCAAGTTCAACCTCGACGTGCTGAGCGAGGCGGTCGAGGAGCGGCGCAGATCGGGGGACCCGGAGTAGCCGGGTGGCAAGGGTGAGCCCACGCGACCGCCGCCGAGGTCGCGAGCCGTGGGCGGCATTCCTCGCGGATCCGTCACCGCGCGCGCTCACCCCCGTGCTCGCGGCGCTCGCCGCCGCGATCTTCCTCCTCGCCGCCCTCTCTCCCCTCGAGATGGGCGACGCCGACCCGGCGATGGCGCTGGTCGCGGCCCAGGCCCTCGTCGACCACGGGACGCTCGACCTCGGCGTCTACCGCGGCGCTCCCGGCCTCGCCTACGACCTCGAGGGACGCAACTACCGGCTGCGGCGGCTGGGCGGCGGCGTCTACTACTTCAACCTCGGCGTGCCCGTGGTGTCGGCGCCGGCCGTGGCGCTCGCGGGCGGCCTGGGCTACGACATGCTCGACCAGCGCGACGAGCTGGCGCTCCAGAACCTGATCTCGGCCGTCTGCACCGCGCTCGTCTTCGTACTGCTGTACCGCCTCGCGCGTTTCTACGCGGCGCCGTGGCCGAGCCTCGCGCTGGCCCTGGTGACGACCCTCGGCAGCTCCCTCACCAGCACGCTGGCCACCGGCCTGTGGAGCACCTGCTACCAGGCGGTGCTGATCTGTCTCGTGCTGTTGCTGCTGCTGGCGCGCCGCGGCGAGCCCGTCGCGGCGCGGCACCTGGCGGCGCTCGCCCTGCTGCTCGGCGCCGGCTTCGTGATCCGACCCGCCACCGCCTTCCTGGGCCTCGCCGTGCTCGTCTATCTCCTCGGCGAGCGCCGCGCGGTTTCCGTCGGCGCCCGGCTGGCCCTCGCCGCGGCCGGCGCCGCCGTCGTCCTCGCCGCCTTCGACCTGCTTCCGGGGATCCCGCGCTACTACTCGCCGCGCAAGGTGCTGCCCGCCGCTTTCCCCTGGCAGGGCCTTTACGGCGTCGTCGCCAGCCCCGGGCGGGGGCTCTTCGTCTACAGCCCGTTCCTGGTGCCGGTGGCGGCGGCGCTCGCCGTCTACTTTCGCGCCCTGCTCCGGGACCGGCTGGCGCGGGCGGTGGCGCTGTGGATCGTGCTCCACGTGGCCGGCGTGGCGATGAAAGAGACCTGGTGGGGCGGCCAGAGCTACGGGCCCCGGCTGCTGACCGAGATCATGCCGGGCTTCCTCGTGCTGGCGGCCTGGGCCTGGCGGCGGCTCGCCGCGGCGCCGGCGCGGCGCTCCGCGTGGGCGGTCTCCTACCTCCTGCTGGGGCTCGCCGGGGCGGCCGTCCACAGCTACCAGGGGCTGTTCAATCCGGCGATCCAGAGGTGGGACCGCCAGCCCAACGTCGACGACCCCAGGTACCACGGCCTGCTCTTCGACTGGCGCTACCCTCAATTCCTCGCCACCGACGCCGCGGTCGACGCGCGCTGGCTCGAAGTGCGGCGCCGCGACCTGGGTCTCTACCGCCCCGGCCGCGAGCTCGCTCACGACAGCCCCGACCTGCTCCTCGTCGGCTGGCACGGGCCCGAGGCCGGCCTGCGCTGGAGCCGTGGCCCGGAGTCGGCGCTCGGCTTCCGGCTCGGCCCGAGCGTCGCCGGGCGCCCCGGCGTCGTGGAGCTGCACGCGTCGACTCTCGGCGACCAGGACGTCGGCCTGGCGCTCAACGGCACGCCTCTTGGCACGCTCCGCTTCGGCTACGAGCCCGCGCGGCGGACGCTCGCGGTGCCGGCGGGGGTGCTGCGCGAAGGCGAGAACACCCTGCGGCTCGAGGTTCCGGGCGCCGGCACGGCGCCGGGGGACGAGCGGGTGCTGGGGCTGGCGCTGAGGTCGTTCACGCTGAGGCTCTCGTAGGGCAGGCTGCGCCTGCCGATTCGCGGCTCGGCCACTGACCGCAGGGCTTGTACACGTCAGGGACGGATCAGTCCCTGACGACCGCATGGCTTGTACACGTCAGGGACGGTTTAGTCCTTGATGATCGCAGGGCTTGTACACGTCAGGGACGAATCGGTCCTTGAGGTCCACAGGGCTTGCGCTCGTCGAGGACTATCCCGAGGGCCGCGCCAGCGGCCCTCGCTTCCGCCTGGAGACGGCGGACATCGTCCTCCTGCTGATCAGCTCGGACTTCCTGGCCTCGGACGACTGCTACGACGTCGAGATGACGCGGGCGCTCGAGCTGTCGCTAGAATGACGCGGGAATGGAAGCGCGCGGAAAAGTCGTCGTCGTCAGCACGCCGATCGGTAACCTCGAGGACATCTCGCCGCGGGCCGCCCGGGCGATCGCCGAGGCCGACGTGATCGCCTGCGAGGACACCCGCCACAGCGGGCGCCTGGTGGCCCACCTCGGCCTCAGGAAGCGTCTGCTCTCGCTCCACGAGCACAACGAGCGCCGGCGGCTGCCGCAGCTCGTGGAGCTGCTCGAGCAGGGGCTGGTGATCGCCGTCCTCAGCGACGCCGGCACGCCGCTGGTCTCCGACCCAGGCTTCCTCCTGGTGCGCGAGGCGGCGGCGCGCGGCATCCGCATCGAGCCGGTGCCGGGGCCGTCGGCGGTGCTGGCGGCGCTGGTGGCCTCGGCCCTGCCGCCCTACCCCTTCACCTTCTGCGGCTTCCCGCCGCGCACCACCAAGCGCCGGCGGGCCTTCTTCCGCGGCTTCCAGGGCCTCGGCCATACGCTGCTCTTCTTCGAGTCGCCCCATCGCCTGCCGGCGAGCCTGGCCGACGCCGTGGCCGAGCTCGGCGGCGGCCGTCCGGCGGCGGTGTGCCGCGAGCTGACCAAGCTCCACGAGGAGGTGCTGCGCGGCGAGCTCGAGGAGCTGCGCCGCGATCTGGCGCAGCGTTCGTCGCTGAAGGGGGAATTCGTGGTGGTGGTGGGGGCGGCGTAGCCGCCTCAGGCCTCTGCCAGCGCCTCGGCCGACGGCCGCGTGATCACCCCGCTGCCCTCGCCCTTCGCCCCCGGCTTGGCCACGACGGCGCGGCCGTCGCGGCCGTTCAAGACCACCACCAGGGGCTCCTCGAGCCGTAGGTGGCGCAGGTGCTCGGTCTCGCGGTGGGCGCCCTGGGCGTCGAGCCAATCCCAGTCCAGGAAGTCGCCGCCGCCGTTCTTGTCGGCGCCGGGCGGCAGCGTGATGTAGCCGAGGCGCCGCGAGGTGAGGTTCTGGAAGAAGTGGGTGCCCTGGGAGGGCTCCACGTCGTAGTCCGCGGGCGAGGCCTCCACCAGCACCTTGACGTTGGAGATCTGCGCCCATTGCACCGGGATTCCCAGCCAGTCGTCGGCGGTGCCCCAGCGGCCGGGACCGATCAGCATGTAGGGCCGTCCTTCGCGGCCGAGCCCGGCGTTGACCTCGGCCAGCTCGGCGGCGATCGCCTTGTTGCGCTCGGCTTGCCAGCGGTCGCGGCGCACGTACACGACGTCGGCGAGCTTCTTGACGCCGTGGCCCAGGCTGCGCGACGACACGCAGAGGCTCTCGCCGCGGGCGAAGTTGAGCTGCACGCTCTCGGCGTGGCGGGTGAAGGCGGCGAAGGGCCGGATCTGCAGCAGGTAGAAGGTCGGCAGGTAGAGCTTCTCGCCGCGCCGCACTCGCCGTCCCCAGTCGCCCATGTCGCAGGCGAACTCGATCTCCACCGGGCCGCCGAGGCCGTCCTCGGCGATCTGCAGCAGGCGGCACAAGGTGTCGGCGAGCGGAATGGCCCGGTGGCGCAGGATGTTGTTGAAGGTGACCACCCGCGGCCCCTTGAGGCTCAGGTCGTCGCGCACCCGGCCGTCGTCGGCGCTGAAGACGCTGCCCACGGGCGCCAGGGTGCCATCGTCCTCGGCGTCTTGCAGCTCGAACTCCCGCACCGCCGCCGCCAGGTCGCGCGCCAGGTCGGTCGAGGCGTGCTCCATGTCGAGGGCGTAGAACTTGCGTTGGGTGTTGTTGAGCATGGCTCGGGCGTTGGGGAACGGCGGCAGCACCCCGGGCAGGTGCGGGTTGAAGCGCAGGGCCGCGCCGCCGGCGACCACGAAGCGGCCGAGCCCCAGGGCCACGTGGACCACCCCGTCCTCGGGCTTCTGCGGGCCCAGGGGATAGAAGTTGTAGGACTCGGCCACGCCGGCGAACGCCGGATAGAAGCGGCGGCCGTAGCGACGCCCGACGAGCGACTGGACGATGACCGCCATTTTCTCTTCCTCGACCCGCTTGCCGGTCGCTTTCAGATAGCTCTTGGCGTTCTGCGAAAAGGTCGAGGCGTAGACCAGCTTGACCGCGGCGCAGAGCTCGGCGAGCCGCTGCCGGGGATCGGGCGAACCGTTGGGGATCATCAGGGTGGCGTAGACGCCGGCGAAGGGCTGGTGAAGGGAATCCTCGAGCAGGCTCGACGAGCGCACGGCGAGGGGACCCTCGAGGCTCTCGACCACGACGAGGAGGTCGCCGGCGAGCTGCTCGGGAAGCTGCTCGCGGAGGAACCGGCGCTCGATCTCGCGGTCGTCGCCCTCGGCGACGGCGAAGTGGCGCAGGTCGCCCTGGGCCACGAAGGCGTCGAAGAGGTCGGAGGCGAGCACGATCGTCTTCGGGAAGCGCACCGGCAGGTCGTGGAACGTCTCGTCGCCGAAGTCGGAAAGCCGGCGGTACATGAAGGCGATGCCGCGCGCCTTGCCGCCGAGCGCGCCTTCGCCGAGGCGCATCATCAGGTGGTGCTCGAAGCGCTGGCGGCTGAAGTCGGAGATGGTGCCGCGGTGGGTGTCGCGCTGGGCCGCGTTGAGGAGCGCGATCATCCGCTCGCGGAAGCGCTCGACGTCGCCGAAGTCGTGGATGGTCATCGGCCGCAACTGCTCGGCCATCTCGAATTCGCCGCGCGCCATCAGCCAGATCGAGAAGTGGTTGTGCGAGGCGTGGTACTCGAGCGATTCCGCCGGCACTTTCGCCAGCTTGCGGATCATGCCCCGCATGTCGCTCGCCCGCTCCACCTCGTCGCCCTGGCGGTCGCGAAAGACGAAATCGCCGAAGCCGAGGTTGGTCGACAGGAAATTGCCGATCTCCTCCAGCAGGTGCGGCGAGCTCTTGTCGACGAAGGTCGCCCCCAGCCGCTTCGCCTTTCCTTCCACGTCGGGCTCGGCCGACTGCAACAGGAGCGGCAGCTCCGGGTCGGCCTCGTGCACCAGCTCGAGCAGGTCGAGGCCGGCCTCGGAATTGTGCAGGCCCTGCCGCAAGATCCCCACGTCGCTGATGATCGCCAGGACGTTGCGGCGATAGCGCTCGAACAGACGCACGCCTTCCTCGTACGACGCGGCGTGCAGGATCTTGGGCCGCGAGCTCATGTACATCCGGCGCTGCAGCTCGTTGGTGCCTTCCGTATAGAGCGAGCGCGCGTGTTTCATGAGCTCGCGGTAGAGCATGCCGAGAAAGAGCGAGTAGTAGCGCGGCGAGTCCTCGATCATGATGATCGCGCGCACGTTGCCCTTGGCGATGTCGTGATCGATGTTGTCGCGGTCCTCCACGTACTTGATGATGGCGAGCAGGATCTCGGCGTCGCCGGCCCAGACGAACGCGCCGTCGATCGCCTGCGGGTCGATCGCGAAGCCGGGGCGGTGGATCTCCTCGCTGTCGAGCGCCAGCACCACCACCGGGCGCCCGGGCCGCAGGCGCTTGACCCGCCGCCCGAAGTCGTTGACGTCGGTGTCGGCCAGCCGGGCCATGGCGAGGATCAGGTCGTAGCGCTGCTCCTTGAGCTTGCGGATCGCTTCCTCGCCGGTCGCGACGTGGGTGAAGCGCGGCGAGGCGGGCAGGGAGAGGTCGCGGTACTCGAGGAAGACCTGCTCGGTCAGCAGCCCGTCCTCTTCGAGGATGAAGGCGTCGAAGGGCGAAGCGACCAGCAGCACCTCGCGGATGCGGAAGGGCATCAGGTCATGGAACCTCTGGACTCCCCGGGGAGAAATCCGCATGGCCTTCCCATTCTACTCCGGATTGGCCGC
>DASWIG010000636.1:0-2068 GCA_036397835.1 Thermoanaerobaculia bacterium | reverse complement strand
GGCCTGCTCGCGGAGGCGTCGCCGCAGCAGTCGGTCGTCGAGGAAGAGGCCGGTGTCCAGGTAGTCGGTGAGGTTGACGAGGAAGCGCAGGTCCCCCTCCCGCACCTCGCGCAGCTCGCGGCGGTCGTCGCGGCGCTCGTGCTGCTCGCCCTCGGCGCGCCGCCGGCGCACCCGCAGCACCACGTCGGCGGGATCGACGCCGAGGGCCTCGGGCACGACTTGGAGCGCGTCGCGCAGGTGCTGCTCCGCCACGGCCTCCGGGACCTTCTTCGGGCGTTCATACTCCTCCACGCGCACGGCGCCGTCGTACCAGTCGACCGCGAGGTTGTACCTGGGCATGTCGGAGTCGTAGAGCCGGTAGCAGGTGAGGCCCTCGCGCTTCACCCACCTCGCGAGCTGCCTCCGGTTCTTCTGCAGCTTCTTGGCGAAGGCCGCGGCCTCTTCGGTCGGCCGGCGCCATCCCGGCCCGTGCTCGCCGGCCACTGGGGCCTCGGAGATCGGGATCTCGATGAGGCGGCACTCGATCGGCCCGTTGAAGAGCACGTGCCGCGACGCCGGCTTGAGGCCGATGCGCTTGGCGAGCGCCGGCTCGCCGCAGAGCACCCAGGCCGTCCAGCCCGGGAAGCGACGCCTCAGCACGTCGCCGAGCAGCTCGTAGAGCGGCCCGTGCTCGCGCGCGTCGCCGAGACGGGCGCCGTAGGGCGGGTTGGTGACGACGATCCCGGCGTCCGGCCACGGCGGCGCGGCGTCGCGCAGCTCGCGGCGCTCGAGGCGCACGCGGCCGGCGACGCCGGCGCGCTCCAGGTTGCCGCGGGCGGCGTCGACGGCGCCGGGCGACGCGTCGGAGCCGGCGAGACGCAGCGCACGTCCGCCGCCGCGGACGCGGCGGTCGCGGGCCTCGGCCTGCAGCCGCTTCCAGAGGCGGGCGTCGTGGCCTCGCCAGCCCTCGGCGCCGATGCGCGGACGCGCCAGCCCGGGCGCCACGTCGAGGGCCATCCAGGCGGCCTCGACGAGGAGCGTCCCGGCGCCGCAGAAAGGATCGAAGAGCGCCGCGCCGGCGCTCTTCGCGGGCCATCCGGCGATCCGCAGCAACGCCGCCGCCAGGTTCTCCTTGAGCGGCGCCTGGCCCCCGGCGCGGCCGATGCCGCGGTGGTGCAGCCCGCGTCCGGCCAGGTCGAGGCTCACCGTCACCGCGGCGCCCGCGAGGTGGACGTTGACGCGCAAGTCGGGCCGCGCCGTGTCGACGTCGGGCCGCGCGCCCTCGGCGTCGCGGACGCGGTCGACGATGGCGTCCTTGGTCTTGAGGGCGATGAAGTGCGGCGGTCCCGCCGGCGAGTGGGCGCCCGCCACGTCGACGGCGAGCGTCCTCTCGGGGCCGAGGTGGGCCGTCCAGTCGATCGCGCGGACGCCCGCGTAGAGCGCGCCGGCGTCGGCCGCGTCGAAGGTGGCGAGAGGAAGGAGGACGCGGCTCGCCACCCGCGACCACAGGCAGGCGCGGTAGGCGTCCTCGAGGCGGGCGCCGAAGGCGACGCCGCCGAGCCGCTCATCGACCTCGGGCAGGTTGAGCTCGCGGAGCTCGTCGGCCAGGGCGTTCTCGGTGCCGCGGGGGGCGGTGGCGAAGTAGAGGGGCACGGTTTACCGGGAGGTGGAGACCCAGGGTGTTACCCTGGGCTCTGATCCGTAACCCCTCCGGGGTATGATCCGGCAACCCCGGAGGGGTTCGAAGATCGCAGCCCAGGGTAACACCCTGGGGGTGCGCAGCGGAGCGAGCTTAGTCGAAACGAATCGTCGGAGGCCCATCATGACGACTCCCTCACGCCTCGCGGCCCTGACGCTGGCGACGCTCCTGTCCGCCTCAGCCGCCACTCCCGACGCAAGCACCGTCGACAACCTCCGAGCCTTCGCCAAGCTCTACGGCTACGTGCGCTTCTTCCACCCGAGCGACGAGGCCGCCGGCGTCGACTGGGACGCCTTCGCCGTCTATGGGGCCGCCAAGGTGATGGCGGTGGACGCCGGCGGCGACCTCGCCGCTGCCCTGCGCGAGCTCTTCGTGCCCGTGGCGCCGACG
>DASWIG010000635.1:0-13474 GCA_036397835.1 Thermoanaerobaculia bacterium | reverse complement strand
TAGCCCACGCAGACGCGGACCTCGTCGAGCTCGTCGAGCACGTCGAGCTTGGTCACGGCGAGGGCGTCGGCGCGGTTCAGGAGCTGGGCGTAGCGGGTGGCCACGGCGTCGAGCCAGCCGCAGCGGCGCGGACGGCCGGTGGTGGTGCCGTACTCGTTGCCGCGGCGGCGCAGGAAATCGCCCGTCTCGTCCTCGAGCTCGCCCACGAACGGGCCGGAGCCCACCCGTGTCGTGTAGGCCTTGACCACCCCCAGCACGCCGCCGATCCGCGTCGGCGCCACGCCGGCGCCGGTGGTCACGCCGCCCGCCACCGTATTCGAGCTCGTCACGTAGGGGTAGGTGCCGTGGTCGACGTCGAGGAGGGCGCCCTGCGCCCCCTCGAAGAGCACCGACTTGCCGTCGTCGATCCAGCGGTTGACGAGCACCGCGGTGTCGGCCAGGTAGGGCGCCAGACGCTCGCCCCAGTAGCGGCAGGCGGTGGCCAGGTCGCCGACGTCCGGCACCTCGGCTCCCAGCTCGGCGAGCTCCGCGGCGAGCTGGCCGCGGAGCACGGCGACGCGCGCCTCGACGTCCTCGGCGCCGAGGTCGCAGGTGCGCAGCCCCGAGCGCGCGGCCTTGGTCTCGTAGGCCGGGCCGATGCCGCGGGCGGTGGTGCCGATCTTGCCGCCGCCGCGCGCCGCTTCGCGGGCGGCGTCGAGGTGCAGGTGCGGGGGCAGGATGACCTGGGCGCGGGCCGACACGAAGAGCCGGCCGCCGGCGTCGACGCCGGACTCGGCGAGCTTGTGGAGCTCGTCGAAGAAGGCCTCGGGGTGGATCACCATGCCGTTGCCCAGGACGCAGGCCATCCCCGGGTGCAGGATGCCCGAGGGCAGGAAGTGGAGGGCGAAGTGACGGCCGCCGAACTTCACGGTGTGGCCGGCGTTGTTGCCGCCCTGGAAGCGGACGACGGCGTCGAAGGCGGGACAGATCAGGTCGACGATCTTGCCCTTGCCCTCGTCGCCCCACTGCATCCCGAGAACGATGGCGTTGGTCATAAGCCCGCGAACAGTAGCAGATGACGTCGCCGGGCCACAAGCCAGCGGGAAACGGGCAGAGTCGGACTTGTCGGACGGGTCGGACGGGTCCGACAGGTCGGACGGCTCCTACCCCCCCGGGTGTGGCCGATTCCTGGCTGAGTGGTAGAGTTTCGACGCTCCGCCGCCGCCGGCGGACGCGGAGAGAACCATGGATACGGCGCTGCGCATCGCCTCGGTGCTCCTGCCCCTGCTCTACCTCCTGGTGACGGTGGGCTACGGCTTCCTCTTCTTCGCCAAGCGCCCCGCCGCCCGCAAGGTGGCGCCGCCGCTCTTCTACGCCACCCTGGCGCTCCATCTGCTCTACCTGGTGGCGCTGGCGGTGCGCTGGCACCAGTTCCCCATGGCCTCGGTGTCGCAGACGCTGTCGGCCGTGGCGTTCGCCGTGGCCCTGGTCTACGCCTTCGTGGAATGGCACGGGCGCGAAGCCTCGACCGGCTTCCTCATGCTGCTGGTGGCGAGCTTCCTGGAGACGCTGTCGGCCCTGTTGCGCACGCCCTCGCCGCCGGACCGCGAGATCTTCCACAACCCGCTCTTCGCCACCCACACGGGCTTCGCCCTGCTCCACAGCACGGCGTTCATGGTGGCGGCGACCTACGGCTTCCTCTTCCTGCGCCTCTACCACGAGATCAAGCGCCGCCGTTTCTCGGTCTTCTTCGGCCAGCTCCCGCCCCTGGAGGTGCTCGAGCGGATGACGTCGGGCGCCCTGCTCGTGGGTTTCGCGGCGCTGACCGGCACGATGATCGCGGGAGCCGTGTGGGCGAAGCAGGAGTTCGAGGAGCCCTGGCTGCGCGATCCGAAGATCCTCATGACGTTCGGGATCTGGCTCTTCTACGGCGTCGTCCTGCTGCTGTTGCGGCTGCGGCGGCTGCAGGGGCGCCAGCTCGCCCTGGCGGCGCTGGCGGGCGTGGTCGCCATCCTCTTCTCGCTGCTCGGCGTCAACCTCTTCCTGACCGAGGTCCACGGCTTCCTGTGACGAGGAGCTTGGCGGTGGCATCCCTACCGATCACGCCGGCCCAACGGACGTTGACCTCGAGCGCGCTCAAGCTCATCGGCGTCGGCGTGGACCACCGCACGGCGCCGATCGAGCTCCGCGAGCGGGTGGCCTACAACCCCGGGCAGGCCGAGGAGATGCTCAGCCGCCTGGTGGCCACCAGCGAGATCGCCGAGGCCTGCCTGCTCTCGACCTGCAACCGCACCGAGCTCTACCTGAAGCCCCACAACGAGGCCGCCGCCTATCGCACCGGCCTGGAGCTGGTCTTCCTCTCGCGGGCGCCCGAGATCGAGGAGGAGGGCCGCTTCTTCGTCAAGCGCGACCTGGTGGCGGCGCGCCACCTGCTGGAGGTGGCCAGCGGCCTGCAGTCGATGGTCCTGGGCGAGCCCGAGATCCTCGGCCAGGTACGCCAGGCCACCGGCCTGGCCGAGACCGTCGGCGCCAGCGGCACCGTGCTGCGCAAGCTCCTGCGCACCGCCGTCGCCACCGGCGGCCGCGTGCGCCACGAGACGGCGATCGGCAGCGGCGCGGTGTCGTTCGGCTACGCGGTGGTCGACCTGGCGCGCAATATCTTCCAGCACCTCGACAAGTGCTCGGTGCTCATTCTGGGCGCCGGCGAGACGGCGCGTCAGGTGGCCCGCAGCCTCATCGAGCGCGGCGCCGGCGAGCTGTTGGTGGCCAACCGCAGCCCCGAGCGCGCCGCGGCTTTCCTCGAGGTCTTCCCCGAGACCCACGTGGTGCCGTTCGACGAGCGCCTCGAGGTGCTGCCGCGCTGCGACATCGTGGTGGCGTCGACCGGCTCGAGCGAGCCGGTGCTGCGCGCCGCCGACGTGGCCGCGGCCATGGACCGGCGCAAGACGCGTCCGCTGCTGCTGGCCGACCTCGGCGTGCCGCGCAACGTCGAGGCCGGGGCCGGCGAGATCGGCAACGTCTTCCTGCAGGACATCGACTCGCTCGAGGACCTCATCTCGCGCAACCTGAAGCGCCGCCGCCAGGAGGTGCCGCGGGTGCAGGAGATCCTCGATTACGAGCTGGCGGTCTTCAACGAATGGCACCGCGGCCTGGCGGCGGAGCCGGTGGTGGCGCTGCTGCAAAAGCGTGCCGAGAAGATCCGGCGCCGCGAGCTCGAGGCGATGCGCGAACGGCTCCCCGCCGAGGTCCACGACGAGGTCGACAGGCTCACGCGCTCGCTGGTGCGCAAGATCCTCCACCATCCCAGCCATCAGCTCCGCCGCGGCAACCCGCTCGACGCCGGCAAGATCGGCCTGGTGCGCACGCTCTTCCAGCTCGACGAGGACGACGAGGAGTGAAGCTGCGCCTGGGGACCCGCCGCAGCGCCCTCGCCCTGGCCCAGTCGGGCCAGGTGGCCCGCGCCCTCGAGGCGCGTCACGGCGGCCTCGCCGTCGAGCTGGTGCCGATCGACACCCGCGGCGACCGCGAGCCGGGCGACCTCGCCGCGCTCGGCGGCAAGGGGCTCTTCACCCAGGAGCTGGAGGCGGGGCTCGCCGACGGCCGTCTCGACCTCGCCGTCCACAGCCTCAAGGACCTGCCGGTGCGGCTCCCTGAGGGGCTGACCGTGGCGGCGTTCCCCCCGCGCGCCGACGCGCGCGACGTGCTGGTGAGCGCGGCCGCGGCGGACCTCGACGCCCTGCCCGCCGGCGGCGTGCTGCTCACCGGCTCGCTGCGCCGCCGTGCCCTGGTCCTCCACCGGCGCCCCGACCTGGTGGTCGAGCCGATTCGCGGCAACGTCGGCACGCGGCTCGCCAGGTGGCGCGAGAGCGCCGGCGCCGGGGTGATTCTCGCCGCCGCGGGCCTCGCCCGGCTGGCGCCGGGCGAGCCCGAGATCGCGGAGCTTCCGGCTCATCCGCTCGACCCGGAAGTGCTGGTGCCGGCTCCGGGCCAGGGCATCCTGGCGCTCGAGGTCAGGGCGGGGAGCCGCGCCGAGGAGCTCTGCCGCGCCCTCGACCACGCGCCGTCGCGGCGCGCCGCGGCGGCCGAGCGCCAGCTCGTGGCGGCCTTCGGCGGCGACTGCACGCTGCCGCTCGCGGCCTGGGCGACCACCAACGGCGACGGCTCCCTGCGCCTGATCGGCGTGCTGGCCACTCCCGACGGCCGCCGCGCCGCCCGCGCCGTGACCGCGGGAAGCGATCCCCTGGAAGTCGCCCGCGCCTGCGTCGAGGCGATGCGCGCGGCGGGCGCCGACGAAATCCTGGAGGCCCTGCATGAACGAAACGAATGAACTTCTCAAAGGCCGGCGCGTGGTCGTCACCCGCGCCGCCCACCAGGCCGGCGAGCTGGCGGCGGCGTTCGCCGCGGCGGGCGCCGACGTCGAGCTGCTGCCCCTGCTCGAGGTCCTGCCGCCCGCGGATCCCGAGCCGCTCGCCGAGGCCGCCGCCACCGGCGGCAGCTACGATTGGGTGGTCTTCACCTCGGCCAACGCGGTCGAAGCGTTCGTCCCGCTGCTGCCGGAGGCTTTTCCCGAGAGCGTCGCCGTGGCGGCCGTGGGCGCGGCCACGGCGCAGGCGGCGCGGAGCCTCGGCGTCGAGGTCCACGTGGTGGCATCGCGCTCGGACGCCCGAGGGCTGGTGAGGGAGCTGGCACCCCACTTGCTGGGGGACGAGCGGATGCTGCTGCCGCGGGCCGAGGACGCCCGCGAGGATCTCGTCGTAGGGCTCGAGGCCCTCGGCTGCGCGGTGAAGGCGGTGAGCGCCTACCGCAAACGCCTGCCGGACGGCGCCGCGGCGCGCGCCCGCGAGCTCTTCGAGGGGCGTGAGATCGGCTGGGTGACGTTCACCAGCCCGTCCGCCGTGCGTCATTTCGTCGGGCTGTTCGACGACTGGAAGCGCCGACGGCGCGAGCTGGCGGCGGCGTCGATCGGCGCGGTGACGAGCCGGGAGCTGCGCCGTCACCGCGTGCGCAGGATCGCCGAGGCGCGCGAGCCGTCGCCCGAGGCCATGGTGCGGGCGGTGGTCGCCGCGCTTTGATAGGCTCGCGCCCATGAAAACCGCACCATTGATGACCATCACCTTGGGTATCCTCCTGGCCGCCGCCTCGGCGGCCCAGGACGAAAGCGCCGCCGAGGACGAGGGAAAGGGCTGGGCCGACAGCGCCGAGCTCAGCCTCGTCGCCACCTCCGGCAATACCGAGACCACGACTTTCGCGCTCAAGAACACCTTGAGCCGCGAGTGGGAAAGCGCCCGCTTCAAGCTCGACGCTTCGGCCCTGCGCGCCGAGTCCGACGTCGGCGGCCGCTTCGCCGTCGGCACCCCCGGCGACTTCGACGTCGTCGATCCCGACGCCGGCGAGATCACGGCCGAGAGCTACGCGCTCCAGGGCCGTTTCGAGCGCGACATTTCCGAACGCCTCTTCTGGTTCGCGGGCGGCGGCTGGAAACGCAACGAGCTCGCCGGCCTCGAGAACCGTTACCACGTGGAAGCGGGGGCGGGCAACGTCTGGTACGAGTCGGACGCCGGCCACCTGCGGACCGGCTACGCCCTGACCGCCACGCGGCAGGACGACGTGGTGCCCGGTCCCGACGACTCCGAGACCTTCCTCGGCGTGCAGCTTTCGCTCGATTGCTTGCGCCAGCTCACGTCGTCGACGAGCTACGCGGGCGTGGTGGTGGTCGACGAGAACCTGGACGACACCGGGGACCTGCGGGTCCAGCTCGATCAGTCGCTGTCGGTGGCGATCAACGACCGCCTGGCGCTCAAGGCGAGCCTCGAGCTCTCCTACGACAATCAGCCGGCGCTCGAGGCGTTGCCGCTCTTCACGCCGGAAGGCATGCCGACCGGCGCCGCCGTGCTCGCCGAGCTCGACGAGCTCGATTCCGTCTTCAAGACGGCGCTGGTGATGAATTTCTGAGGAAGGCGCCCGGAGCCCGCGCTCCGGGCGCCGCGTTGAAGAAGACGTCAGCAGTTCGGCACCGCGGTCTCGCAGTCGGTGATCGCGCCGTTGGCGCAGGAGTCGTTGGCGCCGGAGCCGCCGTCGAGGTTGTTGGTGCCCGCGCCGCCGTCGAGGCAGTCCGACTCGGAGCCGCCGAAGAGGTTGTCGTTTCCAGCCTGGCCGAACAGGGTGTCCTCGCCGGAGTCGCCGTAGACGTGGTCGTTGCCGCCGCCGCCCTCGAGGCGGGGGTCGTTCTCGCCCTTGCCGAAGATCCGGTCGTTGCCGCCGAAGCCGAGGATGCAGTCCTGGACGTTGTCGCTGCCGTTCAGGGTGTCGTCGCAGGTGGTGCCGCAGATGCAGCCGGTGGGGCAGTTGATGATGATGCCGCAGATCTCCCCGATGTCCCCGATGTCGATGTGCGTCTGGGCCGAGGCCCCGGAGGCGACGAGCAGCAAGGCCGCGGCGCCGAGAAGGGCGAGTAGGGTTCGTTTCGTGGTCATGGATGGTTACTCCTGAAATTGACGTTGTTCGCTGTCTGACGTTGTTCACTGTCTGAAGACACGCCGTCTGAAGACACACCTTTTCTCAGTTCCGGTCGGTGCCGGACGTTCCTCCTTTCTCGGGTCCGCCATATTTCCGATCAGAGCACGCGCACCTCTTCCTGCACGGAGCCACGTGTGACCCGTGGGACGGTCCTGGCGCACGCGGACCGTCGCACGCGGATCGCCGGGCAGGCGATCCGCGCCTGAATTGGCCACTCGATCGATTAAATTGAAGGATACCGGACGCGACGATCGTAGAATAACGCCGCAGGGCTTGTCAAGCGTCGGTGCGAATGTTTACGATATCCGCAGGAGGTCGTGAACATGCGCCGTAACTTCCTGGTCCATACCGCCTGGCTCGTCGCCGTCCTCGCCCTCGGCGCTCGGGCCGCCGCGGCGGCCGTCGTCGTGGCGGGCTCGGTGGCCGCCGGCGGCGAGCCGTTGGCCGGCGCCCGCGTCGAGCTCGTCGCCGAGCGCAGCAACTTCGAGCGCGTCCGCAGCCTGCTCGACGGCGGCCAGCCCGAGGGCGAGCCGGTCGCCGTAGGGGCCACCGACGCCGCCGGCCGCTTCGCGCTCGCGGCGCCCGCCGCCGCCGTGGGCTCGGTGGTGGTGCGCGCGGACGGCTTCGTCGCCATGCGCTACTCGCCGCTGGCCTGGGCCGGCCGCGTCGAGCTGCCGCCGCTGGCGCTGCAGCGCGACGCCGGCGCCCGCCTCGTGCTCGTGGACGGCGGCGGCCGGCCGGCCGACGACGTGCGGGTGATGGCGTTCGCCGAGCGCCCCTCCCGCCACGGCGACGGCTGGCAGCCGGCGCCGCGATACGGACGCAGTGACGGCCAGGGCCGCCTGACGCTGTCGCGCGCCGCCGGCGAATCGCTCGCGGTCCACCTGCTGGCGCCCGCGCGGCTGCCGGTCAGCCGCGCGGGCGTGGAGGACGCCGCCACCCTCGCGTTCCCGGCCGCCACGGCGAGCCGGCAGCTCGCGGTCGTGGACGAGGAAGGACGGCCGCTCGCCGGCGTCCTGGCGGCCGGCGGCGACGTCGGCTGGCCGCTGGGCCGCACCGGCGACGACGGCCGCCTCGCCGTCGCCGGCGAGCGCTCGCGGTCGTTCCGCCTCCACCTCCTGGCCGCCGGCGGCGCCGTCGCCCAAGCCGAGCTGACCTTTCCGCCCGCCGGCGCCGCGCCGCCCGCGCGCTTCGTCCTGCCGTCGGCCGGACGACTCCGCGGACGCGTGGTCGACCGCGGCTCGCGCCGGGGGGTGGCGGCAGCCGTGGTGTGGCCGGGTCACGATCCCGGGGCCTTCGCGGTGAGCGGCCCCGGCGGTGGCTTCGAGCTGCCGGCGCGGGCCGCGGAGCGCTTCTGGATCCAGGCGGAGGCGGACGGCCGGGAGCCGCGGCGCCTGTTCGTGGAGCCGCGCGCCGACGGCACGTTGCCGGCCCTCGAGGTCGAGCTCGCCGCCGCCGCCGCCCTCGCCGGCCTGGCCGTCGACGCCGGCGGGCGTCCGCTCGCCGGCGTGCGCGTGGCGGCGACGCCGGCCGGCGCCGAAGCCTCGCCCCGGCCCTTCCGTTTGGGCCGCGCCGCCAGCCGCGCGGTGAGCGACGGCGAGGGACGCTTCCTGCTGCCGCGGCTGGCCGCCGGCGGCGCCTACGACGTGGAAGCGGTCAAAGACGGCTTCGCGCCGCTCCGCGTGCGCGCCGGCGGCGCGCCGCCCGGTCCGCTGCGCCTGGTGCTGGCGCCGGCGCGCGCCGCCTACGGCCGCGCCGTCGACGCCGGCGAGCGGCCCCTGGACGGCGTCGAGGTCCGCCGGTCGGCGTCCGGCGCGGCCGGCGCCGCCGACGCCCTCGCCGCCACCGGCGCCGACGGCCGCTTCACGCTGCCGGCGCTGCCGGCCTCCGAGGTCGACCTCGCGGCCCGCAAGCGCGGTTTCGTGCCGCTCACCGTCCGCGGCCTCGAGGTGCCGCCCGGCGACGGCCCGGCGGACCTCGGCGCCCTCGTTCTCGTGCCCGGCGCCGAGCTGCGCGGCACGGTGGAGGACCCGGCGGGCGCGCCGATCCCCGAGGTCTCCGTGTGGCTGGTCGAGGACGAGGGCCAGAGCGCCCTCTCTTTCGAATCCCTCCGGCGGACGGCGCCGGACGCCGTCACCGACGGACGCGGCGAGTTCCTCGTCGCCGACCTGCCGCCGCGCCACAAAGTCCACCTGGCGCTCGCCCGCGAGGGCTTTCTCAGCGAGACGCTCCTCGGCCTCGAGGTGCCGCCGCCCGAGGCCCTGCGCATTACCCTCGAGCGCGGCGCCTGGGTGAGCGGCCGGGTCGTGGACGGCGACGGCGCGCCGGTGGCGCTCGCCCGGGTCAGCGTGCGCGAGCGCCAGGCGCCCGACGGCACCGTGGGCGCGAGCCGCTACCGTCCCGAGGGGGCGAGGACGGTCGAGAGCGACGCCGCGGGCGCTTTCCTGCTCGCCGGCGTGGCGCCGGGGGAAGTCGAGCTCCAGGCTCGCGCCGCCGGATTCCAGGTCCCGGAGCCCATTCTGCTCGAGCTGCCCGTGGCGGGAGGCGTCGACGGCGTGGAGCTGACGCTCGAGCCGGGCGCGGTCATCGCCGGCCGCGTCGCCGGCCGCCGCGGCGACCCGGTGGCCGGCGCCCGGATGCTGCTCGGCGAGCTGGCGGCCGCCACCGCAGACGACGGGCGCTATCGCCTCGAGGGCGCGCCCCTCGGGGAGCGCACGCTTCACGTGCGCCACCGCGGCTACGCCTGGCAGTCGCGGGAGCTCGAGGTCCTGCCCGGCGAGAACGTCGCCGACTTCGAGCTCGACGGCGGTCTGCCGGTGACCGGGCGAGTGCTCGACGCGGACGGCACCGGAGTGGTGGGCGCCCGCGTGGAGCTGCGCTTGCGCGATCCCCTGCAGCGCCGTGAATACCGAGCGGCGACAGGCGCCGAGGGGCGGTTCGAGGTCGCCGAGGTGGTGGCCGGGCGCTACGACCTGGAAGCCGCGGCCGACGGCTACGTGAACGCCGTCGCCGAGGACGCCTTCGCGGTCGCTGACGCGCGAGTCGATGGCGTCGAGATCCGCCTCGCCGCCGGCGCCCGGGTGAGCGGACGCCTGCTCGGTCTCGACTACGAAGAGCTGGCGGTGGCCCACGTCGCGGCCGAGCGCGGCGAGCGCGAGCTCGCCGGCACCGTCGATTACGAAGGCCGCTACGAGGTCCGCGACCTCGGCCCCGGGAGCTGGCTGGTCAAGGCGTGGCTGCGCGGCGGCGGCCGCCAGGCCCAGGCGCGGGTGGTGGTCGCGGCCGGCGCGCTCCGCCTGCGCCGCGACCTCGAGTTCGGCCGCGGCCTGACGCTGACCGGCCGCGTACACTACGCCGGAGCGCCCCTGGCGGGCACCCGGGTGACGGCGGAGGGCGCCGACGTCGCCGTCGTCCGCCAGGTGACGAGCGACCGCCAGGGCGCGTTCCGCCTGGACGACCTGGAGCCGGGGCGCTACCGGCTCGGTTTCAATCAGCCCCACGAATTGGTGGACCATTACGAGGACGTGGAGCTGCGCGCCGACCGCGACCTGCTCGTCGAGATCGCCACCGCCGGCCTCCGCGGCCGGGTGACGTCGGTCTCGGGCGAGCCGCTCGCCGGCGCCCAGGTCTACGTCCAGCGGCTGCTCGGTCCGGGCGGCGACCAGCCGGGACCGGTGACCGCGGTGCGCGCCGGCTCCGAGGGCGGCTTCGCCCTGGAGCGGGCCGCGATCGGCCGCCACCGCGTGGCGGTGCGCCACGAAGGGTTCGCGCCTGCCGAAGAGGTCGTCGAGCTCTTCGCCGGCGAGCAGCGGACGGTCGAGCTGGCGCTGGAGCCGGCCGCCGGCCTCGACCTCGCCGTGCGCCTGGCCTCCGGCGCGGTGCCGCGCTTCGCGGCGGTCGGCATCTTCGACGCCGGCGGGCAGCCGCTGGTCGCCGAGTCCCGCAACCTCGACGCCGACGGCTTCGCCCGCTTCGACACCGTCCCCGCCGGCGACTGGGAGATCGTCGTCTCGGCGCCGGGAGGCGCCGTGACGCGGGTGGCGGTCGAGGTCCCCGGCGAGCCGCTGGCGGTCGTTCTGCCCGACGCCGGGCGTCTGTCCGTCCGCGTGCCCGAGATGCTCGAGACCGACCGCGTCGCCGCCCTGACGGTACACGACGCCGCCGGACGTCTTCTCGAGGGTCTCGACGAGGCCGGCGCCCTGCGCCGCCAGTGGACGCTGGCCGGCGGCGTCGCTGTCGTGGACGGCGTCCCGGCGGGGGTCTGGACTTTGCGGGTGACCGCCGCCGAGCGGCGCTGGGAAGGCGTCGCCGTCACCTCGGGCACCGGCGAGGTCGAAGCGATCCTCGAGTAGGGGCGCCTACGGCACCGCCGACGACCACGCCGACGCGTCGCCCGTCTCGAAGCCGTCGCTGAAGACTTCACCCGGGCACTCGGGAAAGCTGAAAGCGCCGACGCGGGTCTTCCACCCGAAGGGCGAGGTGCCGGCGTAGTACTCGCCGGTGAGCCAGAAGGTGCAGCCGTCGGCCGGGTCGACGACCAGCGAGCTGTAGTCGCCCCAGCGGTTGGAGCCGGTCTGGGCGCCGCCGCCGGCGGCGAGCACGGTCTCGCCCAGGGTCAGCACACCCGGCGGGTCGCCGGCCAGCCGGCCCGCGAAGCGCAGCGACGGGAAGACGGCGGCGCTCGACACGTTGTAGCCCACCGCCAGGTTGCCGGCGCGGTCCATGGCGGCGCTCGCCATCCAGCGACGCGCCGGGTCCGGAGCGTAGGTCCCCTGCTGGTGGATCGTCCAGCCGCCGCCGGAGGAGCGCAGCTCGAACCAGCGCACCGCCGCGGCCGAGCCGCCGCCGGCGTCGACCGCCCAGGCGCCCACCAGCGACTCGTGGACGCCGAAGTTGCGGTAGGCGAAGCGCCACATCGGCCATTCGGTGATCGAGTCGAGCCGCTGCGCCGTGCCGGGCTGGTCGACGCAGTCGAAGCTGAAGCCGCAAAGGGAGGCGAAGGGCGCGGCGGCCAGCGCCGTCGGGCCGGTGAAGGTCGAATCGGCCGGCGTCCCGAAGTCCGGCGAGAGCTCGAAGAGCTCGAGCCGGTCGACGCCGCCGAACTGGTCGCCGTCGACGTGCCGATAGAAGACGCCCGGCGCGCCGGCGGCCGGCGGCGTCGAGCCGTCGAGGTCGGCGGGCATCAGCATCGAGTGCAGGCCCGCCGCCGGCGCGGTGAACGCCACGCTCACGGCGGCGGCGCCCGCGAGCATGCCGGCGCGGTCGAACGCCCACACGCCGGCCGGCCCCTGCAGGTTAGCGGCCATCAGGTAGGCGTCGCGCCAGACGCCCGCCTTCAAATAGTCGGGCAGCACGCCGAGGGCGAATTCGTAGAGGAAGAAGCCGCCGGCGACCGGGTCGGCGGACTGCGACACCGCGGCGCAGAGCCGGTGGGAGCCGTCGGTGGTGACGACGGTGATCAACCAGCGGTCGGCCAGCGGATCGTGCACCACCACCGGATCGCTCGACGGCGCCGTCCAGCACGGGCCGCCGGTGGTCGACCACAAGGACCGGATCGGCGACGGACCGGCGAGCAGCCCGCCGGTCTTGTCGAAGACGGCGAAGGACGTGTTGACCGCTTGCACGTAGTGGCCGGGTCCGACGTCGCCCACCGTGTCGGGCGGCAGGGCGCCGGTGACGATGCCGTCGAAGCTGACGGACGGCGCCGCCAGGCCCGCCGCCTTGGCGGTGCCGCGCTGCACCACGGGATCCGGCCGGCGCTCCGGGCGCGGCTGGAATCCCGGCAGCTCCGGCCGGCGGCGCGCCTTGACCTCGACCACGCCCTTCGGCACCGTGTCGACCCGCGGCAGCTCGCGCAGGTCCACGTCGACGGCGACGGCGGCGGCGGGCCCGATCACCACGGGCCCGGATTTCCCCTTCTCGGCACCGGCCCCGGCGGCGAGAGCCGCCAGGACGGCGAAGCTCAGCAGAGGTTTCCCAACTTCCATGGCGCGATAGTATGGCACTCGCCGGTCTCACCGCAAGGTCGAGCGCCGGTGGCGGCTGGCCAAGGCCTGGCTCTACCGGGAGATCACCCGCGCGCAACCTTGAGCCACGGCTCGCGCGTATGTAGACGCAGGATGGCCTTGGACGGTGAAGAGCGGAATGCGCGTTGGGAGAAGGTGGCGAGCGTGTTCGCGGCCGCCCTCACTCTGCCCGAACGGGGGCGCCGCGCGTATCTCGAGCGCCGGCTGGAGGACGACCCGACCCTGCGGCCCGAGATCGGTCGCCAGGACGTTGTCCGGGTCGTCGTTGAGACCCGGCAGCACGGGGACGCGGTGGACAGCAGGGTACGGGGGAGCGGGAACGCCCCGCGGGGTAGGGCGTGGGCGTCCGTCACCCTTGACTTGCTCTACGTGATACTCTCCTCGGATCCGGCCGAGTGAGGCCGCGACCGGATGGAGGCCAAAGAGGATGACGCAGCACTTCCAGGTCCTTCTCGAGTGGGATCCCGAAGACAGCGTGTGGGTGTCCCACGTCCCCGCCTTGAACGCCCTCTCGACCTTCGGAGACACTCGCGAGGAGGCGCTCGCCAATACCCGCGAGGCGATTCAAGGCTACGTCGAGGCGGCGGCCAAAGAGGGGATTGCCCTCCCCTCCGAGCGTCAGGTGGAGCTCTTGGACCTCGAAGTGGCGGTGGCATGAGTCGGCTGCCGCGGGTCAGCGGCAAGGATCTGGTTGCTGCGCTGAGGAAGGCTGGGTTCGCCTTTAGCCACGTCCGCGGGAGCCATCACTATCTTCGGAAGCCCGGCGCGAGCGTCCTCGTGGTGGTGCCTGTCCACGCCAACCGGGATCTACCGACGGGTACGGTGCGCGCCATCGCACGCCAAGCTGAGCTCTCTATCGAGGAGCTCGTGGCTCTCCTCTGACGCCGCCCATGGCTTTCGGCTCCCCCGACCTGCCGAGCCGACGCTCCAGGTACGCCACCTCCCGCTCCCGA
>DASWIG010000634.1:0-2343 GCA_036397835.1 Thermoanaerobaculia bacterium | reverse complement strand
CTCGAGGCTCTGCTCGCGGCACACCTCGAAGGCCAGCTCTTCGAGCTGGCGCTCCCCGCTCGCGGGATCGGGAGCTGCCGGGTAGACGCTGGCGTCAGGCGCGAAGTCGCTGCCGCGGCTGGTGCGGGTGAGCATCTCCACCGCCCCCAGATAGCCCTCGGCCACGTGGGCCGCCAGCACCCGGGCGAGCTGGAAGTGTTGACGCGCGTGCGGCGGCTTGGCTGGCATCTTCAGCCAAAGCTCTCCATTGAAGTACTCCTCCTGGGTCTCGGGCCGCGCCAGGTGCTCCCAGATCGGCGGCAGATCGTCCGTGATCCGGTCCGGGGCGGGAGACCTGCTCAGAGACGACGAGCTCCCATGAAGAGTGAGGGGCGGATCTTGACGGGGCGGATCCATGACCCTACCGTAGCACAGTGACCGTCGCTTCAGCCTTCGACGCCGCGATTCTGAGTCAGTCTCCGAGAAATGACAAGCGCCGGCGACTCCGCTACGGGTTGGCGCTCAAATGGCGAGGTCGTCGATGGCGGCGGATTGTCAGGTCATGATCTCCACAGCTTCATGGCCGTGTCCCCGACGAATCCGGTACACGATCAGCCCTGCGCCTCGGCATCCGCCAAGCCCGCCTCCCCGAGAGCTTTCTCGAGAAGCTCTCCCACGCCCAGCACCCGCCCCCAACGCCTGAGGTAGTCGAGATCCAGCAGCTCGCCCTGGAGACGGAGGACCCCTTGCAGGTCGTACCACTGGCGGTCCGAGACCCGAGCGCCCGCCTCGTACCACTGGAGCTTGCTGAGCACGATGTCCTCCGGGGAGCAGAAATCGAGGACGCGGCCGGCCTCCGGAACCTCGAGAGGGACCCGCCGATCCATGGCCTTGCGGGCGAAGGCGCCCAGCGGGAGGACGAAGACGTCCACCTTGAAAGCCGTTTCGAGGTGGATGAGGTTGAAGCTTTTCCGGTCGCGAACCGCGGACCGGACGCGGTCCGAGGAGATGTAATAGCTCTCCTCCAGCGCCTGGACGAAACGGCTGACGTGGGCGGTCCGCAGGTCGGCGACGAGGTCGGCGTCCTGGGTCGCCCGGGCGATGCCGGTAAAGGAGCTGGCGACGGAGCCGCCGACGTAGTACGGGACTTGCTGTGACTCGAGCGCGTCGACGACGGGGAGCAGTGCGGCCCACAGCTCGGGCCTGTCAGTCATAGAAACCCTTGAGCTCACGCCGGCGGACGACCTCGACGGCGATCTCCTCGCCGTAGCGGTGGGCGAGGAGGAGACGGTCCCGCTCCTGACGCGTCGCGCCGGGATGAGCGCGGCGGACCGCCTCCTGCGCCGCGCGCCAGCACAGGCTGGTGAGCTCGACGGCCCGGCGCAGACGCCAGAGCGGACCGCGCCGGCGTTGCAGGTCGAGCCAGATGCGTTCGACGTCGAGCGGGGTGTCGGAAGACAACGGGTCCATTGGCAGCAGCCCGAAACGACCTTACCACACGCAGGCCGCAGAGCCGACGAATCGGCGGTGCCAGGATCCACCAGTAGAATCCGTCCGCCGTGCGCCGTGAATCCACCCTCGAAGGCGTCGTCGACCGCATCGTCTACGCGAACGAAGAGACGGGCTGGAGCGTGCTGCGCCTGGTCGTGCGCGGGCGCGGCCAGGTGACCGCGGTGGGCAACCTGGTCGGGGTGCAGCCGGGCGAGAGCCTGCGGCTCTCCGGACACTGGGGGCGCGACCGCAAGTACGGCGACCAGTTCCGGGTGGACACCTACCTCACCGTCCAGCCCTCGACCTTCATCGGCATCGAGAAGTACCTGAGCTCGGGCCTGGTCAAGGGCATCGGACCGGCCATGGCGCGGCGCCTGGTGCAGCACTTCGGCCTCGACACGCTGGACGTCATCGAGCACCGCCCCGAGCGCCTCAAGGAGGTCGAGGGCATCGGACCGGTGCGCAGCGCCCGCATCCGCGACGCCTGGATGGAGCAGCGCGAAATCAAGGACGTGATGATCTTCCTCCAGTCCCACGGCGTCTCCACCGCCTACGCCGTCAAGATCTACAAACGCTACGGCTCGGCGGCCATCGGCCTGGTGCGCGAGAACCCCTACCGTCTTGCCGAGGAGGTCTACGGCATCGGCTTCAAGCTCGCGGACAAGATCGCCCGCGACCTCGGCATCGCGGCCGACTCGCAGCACCGCCTCGCCGCCGGCGTGCTCTACGCCCTGCGGCGGGCGGCCGACAAGGGGCACGTCTACGCTCTCGAGGGCGACCTGCTGCGGGAGACGGCGGAGCTCCTGGGCGTCGACGCCGAGGCCGCGGCGCCGGCGGTGGGCGAGCTCGTCGCCCGCGGCGAGCTCGCCCGCC
>DASWIG010000633.1:0-8064 GCA_036397835.1 Thermoanaerobaculia bacterium | reverse complement strand
TCGTCACGCCGCCTTGACGTCCGCGACGTCTTCCTCGGGCTCCACCCACGTCATGTGATCGTCCACGTCCAGCACCGACGACGGCTTGCGGCTGGCGATGTACGAGTACATCCCCGGCACCACGTAGAGCGTCAGGAAGGTGCCGACGACGAGGCCGCCGATCATCGCGGCGCCCATCGGCACCCGGCTCTCCGAGCCGGCGCCCAGGGCCAGCGCGATCGGCAGGATGCCGAGCACCGTCGACAGGCTGGTCATCAGCACCGGACGGAAACGCGCCACCGCCGCCCCGCTGACCGCCTCCATGACGTCGAGACCCTGGGCCTTGCGCTGGTTGGCGAACTCGACGATCAGGATGCCGTTCTTGGTCACCAGGCCGATCAGCATGATCATGCCGATCTGGCTGAAGATGTTGAGGGTCAGGCCGAAGTACCACAGCGCGAAGAGCGCGCCGAAGAGCGCCAGCGGCACCGAGAGCATGATCGTCAACGGGTCGCGAAAGCTCTCGAATTGCGCCGCCAGCACCAGGTAGATCAGCACCAGGGCGAGCGCGAACACGAAGTTGAGGCTCGACGCCGACTCGGCGAAGTCGCGCGACTCGCCGGTGAGCGAGGTGACGAAGGTGTCGTCGAGCAGACGCTCGGCGACCGCGTCCATGGCCGCGATGCCGTCGGCGACGGTCTTGCCGGGCGCCAGGCCCGCCGACACCGTGGCCGACAGGTAGCGGTCGGTGCGGAAGAGCTGCGGCGGGCTCGACTCCTCGACGACGTTCACCACCTTGTCGAGCAGGATCGGCGCCTGGCGCGACGACGGCACGTAAAGGTTTTTCAGGTCGAAGGCGTCGTCGCGGTTCTCGCGCACCACCTGCGAGATCACCTCGTATTGCTTGCCGTCCATCACGAAGAAGCCGAGGCGTTGCTCGGAGAGCGCGAGCTGCATGGTCTGCGCCACGTCGACGGCCGAGACCCCGAGGTCGCGGGCGCGGTCGCGGTCGATCTCCACCCGCAGCTTGGGCTTGTCGAATTTGAGGTCAACGTCGACGGCGGTGAAGGTGGGGTCCTCGGACGCCGTGGCGATGAAGCGCGGCAATACTTCCTTCAACCGGTCCATGTTGGGCGCCTGGAGGACGTATTGCACCGGCAGCCCGTGGCGGCGCCCGACGGCGATCGTCGGCTCCTGTTCCACGATGATCTGGGCGCCGGTGATCTCGGAAAGGCGCGCGGAGAGCTCGTCGGCGATCCTCTGTTGTGAGCGCTCGCGTACCGACGGCAGCCGCAGGGTCACGCGTAGGAACGCCGAGTTGACCGACGTCGAGGCGCCGAAGCCGGGCGACGTCACGGTCAGCATCGTGCGGTTTTCCGGGACCACTTCTGCAGCGACCGCCGTCATCTGGTCGACGATTCGTTCCATGTAGCCGAAGGTCACGCCCTCAGGGCCGGTGGCTCTGGCGCGAAGCGTGCTGCGGTCTTCGAGCGGCGCCAGCTCGGACGGCAGCTCGAGGTAAAGGACCGCGCCCAGGCCGACGGCGACGAGCACGATCGGCGCCGCCAGCCAACGGTGACGCAGGAAGCCCTCGAGGCTGGCGCGGTAGCTCGCCGTCAAGTTGCGGAAGAAGGGCTCGGTGGCGCGGTAGAGCCAGGGCTCGCGCGCGCGCTTCTTCAGGAAGCGGCTCGAGAGCATGGGCGTCAAGGTCAGGGCGACGAACGACGAGATCACCACTGCGCCGCCCAGGACGACCCCGAACTCGCGGAAGAGCAGGCCCGTAAGCCCGCCCATGAAGAGGATCGGCAGGAAGACCGAGACCAGTGCCAGGGTAGTGGCGATCACCGCGAAAAAGATCTCTTTGGTGCCGTGGACGCCGGCCTCGATCGGGTTGTGGCCGGCCTCGATCTTGGCGTAGATGTTCTCGAGCACGACGATGGCGTCGTCGACCACCAGGCCGATCGCCAGCACGATCCCCAGGAGCGTCAAGACGTTGATCGAGAAGCCGGCGGCGTACATGATGAAGAACGCGCCGATCAGCGACACCGGAATGACGACGACCGGGATCACCGTCGTGCGCCAGTCGCGCAGGAACGCGAAGATCACCAGGATCACCAGGGCGAAGGCGACGAAGATCGTCTGCCGGACCTCGGTGATCGAGCGCCGGATGTGCTCGGTGGCGTCGAAGCCGAAAACGATCTCGACGTCTTCCGGGAGGTCTTTCCTGATCTGCTCGAGGCGGACGTAGAACTGGTCGGCGATGTCGATGTAGTTGGCGCCCGGCAGCGGGCGCAGCACCACGGAGACCATGGGCACGCCGTTGGTCTTGAGGATCGTCCGGTCGTTCTGCGGCGCCAGCTCGGCGCGGCCGACGTCGCGCAAGCGCACGATGCGGCCGTCGTCGACCTTGAGGATCAGGTTCTCGAACTCCTCGGCCGTGCTGAGGCGGCCCATGGTGCGGATCGGCAGCTCGACGTCCACGCCTTCGATGCGGCCCGAGGGCAGCTCCACGTTTTCGCGCTCCACGGCGCGCCGCACGTCGAGCGGCGAGAGCTGGTAGGCGGCGAGCTTCTGCGGGTCGATCCACAGCCGCATGGAATAGGTCTTCGAGCCCCAGATGTCGACGCGGGCCACGCCGCTGATCGTCTGCAGGCGCTCGGCCATCATGTCCTCGGCGAGCCGCGTCAGCTCCATGAGGTTGCGCGAGTCGCTGTGTACGATGGCCTGCACGATGGGCTGGCTGTCGGCGTCGGCCTTGGAGACGATCGGCGGCTCGAGGTCGGGGGGCAGGAAGCGCTGGGCCTGGGAAACGCGGTCGCGCACGTCGTTGGCGGCGCGCTCGAGGTCGACGCCGAGCTCGAACTCTACGGTGATCGAGCAGCGCCCTTCGTTCGAGGTCGAGGTCAGCGAGCGGATGCCGTCGATGCCGTTGATGCGCTCCTCGAGCGGCTCGGTGACCTGCGACTCGATGACGTCGGCCGAGGCGCCGCGGTAGTCGGCCGAGACGGTGATCACCGGCGGGTCGACGGCGGGGAACTCGCGCACCCCGAGGAAGGTGAAGCCGATGCCGCCGAAGATCATGATGGCGATCGACATCACGACCGCCAGCACCGGACGCCGGATGCTGAGCGTATAGAGCGTCATGGCTGGGCCTCCGCGACTTCAGGCTCGACCGCGAGGCCGGGCCGGAGCTGTTGGATGGCCGAGACGATCACCTGGTCGCCGGGCTCGAGGCCGGTGGTGACCTCGATCCACTCGGCGCTGCGGATGCCGGTCTCCACCCGTCGCTCCTGGGCCTTGCCGTCCTCGTAGACGAAGACCTTCTTGCCGCCGAGTTCGGGGATCACGGCGAGGTTGGGCACGGCGAGGGCGCCGGCGACCTCGCGCACCACGACCTCGACGTCGGCGAAGGCGCCGGGCAGCAGCCGTCCACCGGGGTTGGGGCTCCTGGCGCGCAGCAGCAGCGAGCGGGTCTCGCGCTCGACGCTGGGCTCGACGGCATAGACCTCGCCGGTGAAGGGCCCGTCGGTGCCGCCCACGCGGAAGGAGATGCGGCCGCCCAGGCGCACCTGCGCCGCGTATTTCTCGGGCACCGAGAAGTCGACCTTGATCGGGTCGACGTCCTGCAGCGAGGCGATGCGGGTCTGCGGCGAGAGATAGCTGCCCAGGCTCACGTAGCGCAGGCCGAGGGTGCCGGCGAAGGGGGCGCGGATCTCGGTCTTCGTAAGCTGCGCTTCCAGCACCTGGAGCTCGGAGCGCAGCACGTTGAGCTGGCTCAGGGCGAAGTCGTAGTCCTGCTGGCTCTGGACGCCCTCGTCCAGGAGCTGGCGCTGCCGCGCCTCGCGGATCTCGGCGAGCTCGAGCTGGTGGCGGATGCGCTGGCGCTCGGCGGAGAGCTCGGCGTCGTCGATGCGCACGAGCACCTGCCCGGCGTCGACGCGGCTGCCTTCGTCGAAGAGGATCGCGACGACCTTGCCGGCGATCTCGCTGGTGATCTCGACCTGCTCGTTGGCGCGCAGGGTGCCGGTGGTGGCGAGGCGCTCGACGAGGAGCTCGGGCCGCACGGCGTGCGTGCGCACCTTGAGGACCCTGGCGGCCGGCGGGGGAGCCGCCGCCTCGTCCCGCGCGGCGCTCAAAGAGACGATCTTGGGGGCGGCGAGCGCCCCGAGGCCGAGGAGGACCAGCACGATGACCAGTCCGCGGCGGAAGCCTTTTTGCATGAATGAGGATCTCCTGGGGGCGGACGGGCGAGTCCGCTCTCCAAGGATACGGGAGGCCGGCGGACGGGATCCGGCGAGGGGGTAAAACTCTGGTAAATCGGGCTCGGCCGCGTGGCCTGAGCTATAGTCCGCGGCCGATTCGATCAGGCAGCAGGCCGTCCGGTTCGGCCCAACCCGCAGGAGCGCCCCGAGGGCTTCCCTCTCCGGACCTGATAGGCTGCTATCCTGAGCCTGCCGGACGGATGGAATGAGCGACAACCCCTACAACTGGCAGAGCCACAGCCCCACGGTGCAGATTTCGCGGGACGGCGTCGAGAAGGCCGCCAGGCTCATGCGCCACAACGGCAGCGCCGTCGTGATGGGCGGCCGGGGGATGGGCAAGAGCGTCTTCCTGCGGCAATTGAAGGCCGACCTCGAAGGCGACGCGGGCACCCGGATCGTCCTCGTCGAAGCTCCTCCGCCGGCGCTCACGATCGGGGCCTGCCTCGGTTGGCTGGCGCGGACGCTCGGAGTCGCCCCCGACCACTACAGCTCGCGGCCGATGTTCGACGAGTACTTCGCCCGCGACGACGCTCCCGAGCGGCTCGTCCTTCTTTTCGACGAGTTCGACCGATATGCCGAAAA
This sequence comes from Thermoanaerobaculia bacterium, assembly GCA_036397835.1. Classification (GTDB taxonomy): domain Bacteria; phylum Acidobacteriota; class Thermoanaerobaculia; order Multivoradales; family J023; genus DASWIG01. The sequence continues at coordinate 3,241 of DASWIG010000633.1, read as the reverse complement.
GGCTGCCTCCGCGCAGCCCCCGGGCCGCGGCTTCTTCAACGACCTCGAAGCGGCCCGCCGGTCGCTGCCGCAGCTCGCCGTCCTGGCCGCGGGCTCGATCGGCGTCTTCATCGTCCGTGACGTCCTGGGCTCGAGCTTCCTCGCCCGGGCGCTCTACCTGCCCCTGCGTCCCTTCCAGCGCACCGACGCGGAGATCCTCGTGCGTCCCTTTGCCGTCGATCGCGGCCTGCCCTCCGACGACGTCGTCGACGCCCTGTTCCTGGCGAGCGGCGGTATCCCGGCGCTTCTGACCTACGGCCTGCAAGAGCTATGGAATTTCGCGGGGGAGGCGACGGTGGACGACGTCACCAACATCTACAATACGTTCCAGCGAGAATATCGGGAATACGTGCGGGACCTTCTGAGCGCCCTCACGGATCCGCGGCTCTCGGACGCTCCGCGGCGCATCTGGGAACGGGTTCAGCAGGAGCCCGGACGAATCAAGCGCTCGCAGCTCGAGGCCGCTCTCGGTCCGTCGTCGGGTACGCTCCAGCTCAGCGTCGACGATGCCCTGTACTTGCTCGAAGTCGCGGGGGTCGTGAGGGTGGAGGGCGCGGGCGAGAATCCGGTCAGCGCCTATCCCATCGCCAGCCTTCTCAACCTGTCGCGGGAGCCGGAGCCGGAGGGAGAGTTCCGTTTCCAGCTCTTTGCGGATCTGGAATGGCTGCTCGCGAGGCTCCACCATTCGAGCATCGACTTCTTCCGGCCGTTGCGGAAGACGGAGAGCTCCGGCGAAGCCGCGCGTCTGGTTCCGGAATCGGTGTTCTCCGCCCACTTGGCGCTCGGTTTCGGGCTGCTTGGTTGGCGGACGGAACGGGAGGCGCAGCGGGGGGCCGGCCGTACGGATCTGCTCCTGCGGCGCAACGGCGACACCGAATGCGCCGTCCTCGAGCTCAAGATCTGGGGACGGAACGATTATCGAGAAGCCCACCGGCAGGTCGAGGGCTATTGGACTGCCGACGTGGCCGCCGCCGCGGTCGTGCAGTTGACGGATGCGGATATTCCCGACTGGCCGGAGCGCTATCGCCGCGAATGTCTGGAGCCTCTGGGAGTCCGCGTCGAACCTCGGGACGTCGAGGAAAGCTCGCCGATCCGCGCGCGCTTCCATTGCGTCTCGACCACGGCGGACGGCCTCCGAGCCTCTGTCGAACACTTCCTTCTCAGACTCCCGCGGCGCCGCTGAGCCACCGGGTTCCGGTAAGCTGCCCGTGCTACCCTGAACGCATGCCGCGCAAGAAAGATCCCTGGGGCGACGCCGTGGGCACCGCGCCCTGGGCCGCGGTACTGCGGCCGGCGCCCGGCGACCTGCGGATCCTCCAGGCGCTCCTCAATACCGCCGATGCCGTTGCCGGTACGGACGATCTCGGCAGTCCGCGCGCGCTCGCCGGCTGGCTGGCGCGGTGGGGGCTCGCCGCCGCCGAGGCCGAGATCGGCGCCGCGGAGCTCGAACGGGCGATCGCGCTGCGCGATGGGCTGCGCGCCCTGGCGCGCGCCAACGTCGGTCTGCCGCTCGACAAGGACGCCGTGGCCGGCCTCGACCGGGCCGCCGCGGCGGCCACGTTCAGGGTGCGTTTCGTCGGTCTCGCCACCCGCGTCGAGCCCGCCGTCGACGGCCTCGACGGCGCTTTCGCGCGTCTCGTCCGGATCGCCGCGCGGGCTCGGGAGGACGGCTCGTGGAAGCGGCTCAAGGTATGCGACAACGAGGCCTGCGGCCGGTCGTTCTACGACTTCTCGCGCAACGGCAGCGGCCGCTGGTGCGTGCAGCGCTGCGCCAACCTGATCAAGAGTCGGATCTACCGCCGCAAGAACCCGGGAGGACGCTGGCCGACTCTCCGAAAGCCTCGTTCGTCCTAGACGGGGAGCCGGGACACTTGGCCGGCAGCGGCGGGCGATCGCCGCGGCAGGCGGAGGCTTTCTCATATACCCCGTGTCAAGTCACACCAGGTTGCGGGACGATTGTCCCGTACCTCATGGCAAATCGTCACAGGTTTGCGGCACATTTGTGCCGTACCTCGTGGTGAATCGTCACAGGTTGCGGCACGTTTGTGCCGTACCTCGTGGCAAATCGTCACAGGTTACGGGGCGTTTCCGCCGTACCCCGTGGCAAATCGTCACAGGTTACGGGGCGTTTCCGCCGTAACTCGTGGCAAATCGTCACATGTTACGGGGCGTTTCCGCCGTACCTCGTGGCAAATCGTCACAGGTTACGGGGCGTCACAGGTTACGGGGCGTCACAGGTTACGGGGCGTTCCCGCCGTACCTCGTGGCAAATTGTCACAGGTTGTGGCACATACAGGGCATCAGGAACAGCAGGCCTGTGGTGCGAGCCTCCCTCGTCAAGCATATCTCCTCGCCTCGACGAGAGAAATCGACCCGGCGCAACGCCCCACCTGCCGCTCCCTGCGTCGGTAGCGTGAGGCCCGAGACGCCTTGAAGTCGGCGTCATCGGGGCAGGACCTCCTCAGACGCCGGCAATGACGCCGGCCTTGCTCCCTGCTCCAGGAGGTACGTCGCCATGACGGTGAAGACCAGCGTCCACGCGGGACTGGGCCCCATGGGATCGCCCAACGGCTAGGTCCCAGGACGGGCGCGGCGCTCGTGCCGCGCCCGCTCTTCTCGAATTCTGTGCGCGGCGTGCTGGAGCAGCCGTTCGCTGATTCCCCGGCCCGCGAAGGCGAGCCGCGAAAGATGCGCGAGAACCGCGCCGACGATCCGATTCCTTTCCAGAGGCCGCAGGAGCGACGACATCGCCTTCGTGGTTTCGTAGGCCGCCTCGACCTTTCCCTGGAGGAGTTGGGTGTGCGCGAGCTCCACGGCAGCCAGAGCGCCGTCGATGGGCGACAGCGTCCGGTAGATTTCCAGCGCTTCGGCGTAGCAGCGCTCGGCCTGCGCGTGATCCGCGAGGGCGCTCGCGATCTCGGCCTTCGTCCAGATGAGCCTGCCGAAAAGGCCGGCTCCCACGTTCGAGCCGAGCGCTTCGGCGCGATGGACGTACTGATGGGCCGCGTGGAGATCCTCCTGCCGCTGGCAGAGTACTGCCAGACCCTGAAAGGACATGAAACGGTTACGGACCTCGTCCTCCGGCAAGCACGAAAGCGCCCTCTCGAAAGCAGCGACGGCACGATCGAGCTGGTCGAGGTAGAAGTAGCACTCGCCCTGATCGACCCAACTACGGCCTTCCCCGCGCACGTTGCCCGCGAGC
>DASWIG010000632.1:0-27620 GCA_036397835.1 Thermoanaerobaculia bacterium | reverse complement strand
GGCCGGGCTGCTGCGCGCCTGGGCCGAGCTCGGCGCCGGCGCCTGGCCGCTCGTCGTCGCCGGCCGCCGGGATCCGCGCTTTCCCGAGGCGCGGCAGACGGCCCGCCGCCTCGGGCTCGACGCGCGCTTCCTCGGCGAGGTACCGGAGGACGACCTGGCGGCGCTCTACGGCGGCGCCGGGCTCTTCGTGCTGCCGTCGCTCGCCGAGGGCTTCGGCTTGCCGGTGCTCGAGGCCATGGCCTGCGGCACGCCGGTGGTTTGCGCCGCCGCCGCCAGCCTGCCGGAGGTGGCCGGCGAGGCGGCGGCGTACTTCGATCCGCGGTCGACGGCGTCGATGGTCGGGACGCTCGCGCGCGTCCTCGCCGATGCGCCCTACCGCCGGGAGCTGGCGGAGAAGGGACTCGCTCGCGCGAAGGAGTTCTCCTGGACGAGGACCGCGGAGCTCACCTGGGAGGTGTACCGGCGGTTGAAGGCGCCGGCGGATCGGTGAGCTTCTCCCACCTCGGGCGGTCGTACCAGCAGGCCTCAGATGAAGATCCTCCACGTCTACAAGGACTACCCCCCCGTGCTCGGGGGCATCGAAGGACACCTGCGGCTGGTGGCCGAGAGCCAGGTCCGGCGCGGCCACCAGGTGACGGTCCTGGTCACGGCCCGCGGACCGCGGACGTCGGCGCGCGAGGAAGCGGGCGTCGAGGTCGTCCGCGCGGCGCGGCTGGCGACGGTCGCGTCGACGCCATTGAGCCCGACGCTTTGGCGCGAGCTGCGGCGGCGGCGTCCCGACGTCGCCCATCTCCACTTCCCCTACCCGCCCGGCGAGCTCGCCCAGCTCCTCGGCGGACGCTCGCGCGCCACCGTCGTCACCTACCACAGCGACGTCGTGCGCCAGCGTTTCCTGGGGCGGCTGTACCGTCCCCTCATGGTCCGGCTTCTGGCGCGCGCCGACCGCATCCTGGTCACCAGCCCCGGCTACGCCGCCGGCTCGCCGGTGCTGGCGCGCTTCGCCGGCAAGCTCCGGGTCGTGCCCCTGGGCGTCGACACCGCACGCTTCGCCCGCCCCGACCGCGAGCGCGTCGACGCCCTCCGCGAGCGCTTCCCCGGTCCGCGGGTGCTCTTCGTCGGGCGGCTGCGCTACTACAAGGCGCTCGACGTGCTCGTCGCGGCCGTCGAACGGCTCGACGCCAGCCTCCTCGTCGTGGGCCGCGGACCCATGGAGGAGCCGTGGCGGCGCCTCGTCCGGGCCTCGCCGGCAGCCGCGCGGATCCACTTCCTCGGCGACGTCGACGACGACGCCTTGCCCGCCCTCTACGCGGCGGCCGACGTCTTCGCGCTGCCGTCCGACCGCCGCAGCGAGGCCTTCGGCCTCGGCCTCGCCGAGGCCATGGCCGCCGGCGTCCCGGTCGTCTCGACCGAGATCGGCACCGGCACCAGCTTCGTCAACCGCGACGGCGAGACCGGGCTGGTGGTGCCGCCCCGCGACGCCGAGGCCCTGGCGGCGGCGCTCGGACGGCTGCTCGGCGATGCGGACCTGCGCCGCGAGATGGGACGCCAGGCCCAACGGCGGGCGATCCGGGAGCTCGACGCCGAGCGCATGCTCGAGCGCATCGACGACGTCTACGCCGAGGTCCTCGCGAGCCGGTGACTCGACCGTTTGCCGGCGATCAAGGCGGGGTCCGCGCTCAAGGACAAGCGCCGGACGCTAGCGTTCGCCGTAGAGCTCGGCGTAGTGGGCGCGGCTGGTGAGGACCTTGGCCAGGTAGTTGCGCGTCTCGTGGAAGGAGACCTTGGAGAGGTACTCCTCCGGCTCCTCGCTGACGCAGTAGAGCCGCCAGAGCGCCGCCTGCGGCTCGCCGGCGTTGTAGGCCGCCACCACGTCGGGCAGCGAGCCGCCGAAGCGGTCGTGGAGCTCGCGCAGGTAGGCGGCGGCGAGGGCGATCGCGATTGCCGGTCGGTCGAGGTCCTGGGGCGAGACGGGGCCGAGGCCGTGGCGCGCGGCCACGCCGCGGGCCGTGGAGAAGACGAACTGCGCCAGGCCGCGCGCCGCGGCGGCGGAAAAGGCGTCGGGGTCGAAGCGGCTCTCCTCGCGGATCAGCGCCATCAGCAGGTCGGGATCGACCTGCCGGCGCTCGCCTTCGGCGCGGATCAGCGGACCGAGGCCCGCCGGGTAGAGGAGGTGGCGGAAGGCCGCGGGGAGCAGCGGCTCCGGCAGGTCGTGGGGCACGCGCTGGCTCAGGATCTCGGCGATGTACAGCGATCGCCGCAGGTCGCCCGTCCGGGCCAGCACCAGGCTGCCGGTGAAGGCGAGCCGGTGCTTCGCCACGGGGAAGTAGTGCAGCACCATCGACCCTCCCTCGTCGAAGAGGCCGAGCGCCAGGAGCATCTCCTCAGGACGCTCCAGACGCTCGTCCCACAGCGGCCACTTGGCCACCGGCGCGAGATCGAGGGCAAGGAACGGCGCCGCCTTCGGGTCGGCGGCGAGCTGTCTCTCGAGGGCCTGGCGGACTCTCGCCCGCAGCGGGTCGCCGTCCTCCAGGAGGAGCCAGGCGTCGTAGAGGTCCGCGGCGCGCCGTGACTCGGCCAGCCGCCGCCCTTCCCGGCGGGCGGCGGCCGCGAGCTCGGGGCTCTCGAGGCGTTGCCGCGCCGCCTGGCCGAAGGGATGGTAGGGATCGGCGCCGAGCGCCGCGAGGTAGTGCCCCACCGCCTCGTCGGGCGCCGGCTCGAGCTGGGCCAGACGGCCCTGCCAGTAGCGGATCTCCGCCGCCGGCAGGCGCCGCATGTCGGCGGCGCGGCGCAGCCAGTCGCCGGCACGGTCCACGCGTCCGGCCGCCAGGTCGGAGCTCGCCAGGAAGAGCAGAGCGCGCGACGCGGTGGCGTCGTGGCGCCTGGCGAGGAGCAGGTCGAGCACCGCCAGGGCGGCGTCCTCCTGGCCGCGGCGCCAGGCCAGGCGCAATTCCGCGATCAGGGCCGAGTCCGCCCACCCTCCCCCCGGATCGAGGTTGAAGGTCTGCCGGAAATGGCTCGCGGCCCTGTCCCAGCGGCCGGCGAGCTCGTAGCAGCGAGCCTGCTGATAGAGCGATTGCGCCCGGCGCCGGGGATCGGCGGAGTCGGCGGCGATGGCGGCGAAGACGGCGGCGGCGGCGGTGTAGCGCTGCTGCCAGAAGTGGCTGCGCGCCAGCGCGTAGCGCAGCTCGAAGACCTCCCGCGGCGCGAGGTCGGCGCCGGCAAGCTGCACCTGGGCCCGCGCCAGGTGGTGCACCGCGGCGTCGAACTCGCGGTGCTGGTGGTAGACGAGCCCGATTAGCAGGTGGACGCGGGCGCTCGTGGTCTCGGGCTCGACGGCCTCGAGGCTCTCGGCGGCCAGGCGGGCCACGAGATCGCCGCCGTCTTCCTCGAGGAGCTGGAGCCAGTGCCGGCGGGCCGCCTCGACGTCGTCGCCGCGCGCCTGGCACGCGGCCAGGGCGAGGGTCAGCTCGCGGCGCTCGCCGGCGCGGAAGCGGTGGGCCTCGAAGCCGCGGAGCAGCCGGCAGTCGCCGCCCTCGATGATCGTGCTGCGCAACAGCCGCATGGCCGGAGCGAGAAGCGAGCGCGGCGGATCCGAGCGCAGCAGCGTGGCGACCAGTCCCGCCGCCACCTCGGGGTGGCCGAGCCGCTGCTGTTCGCAGGCCAGTTGGTAACGGCTGAAGGGGCTGAGCCGGGGGGTCGCGCCCATGGTCGCGGCGAACGCTTCGGAAGCGTCCTGGCGGCGGCCCATGCCGAGCAGCAGCCGGCCCTGGAGGTAATGGAGCCCCAGCTCGCGCGCCTGGTCGGGCTTCTCGGCCAGCAGGCGCTCGACCTGCCGGAGGGCTTCCTCGCTCTTGCCCGCGAGCTGCAGCTCGACGAGCAGGATCCGCGGGTCGGCGGCCGCGGCCGGCGCGAGCAGAGCCAGGAGGCTCAACAGGGAAAGATGGAAGTGGTGCCGCGGCATCGCTCGCTCGTCACTCGTGGATCCGTTCCACGCGTGCGCCGAGCGACTGCAATTTCGATTCCATCCTCTCGTAGCCCCGGTCGAGGTGATAGATGCGGTCGACCACGGTCTCGCCGCGCGCCGCCAGGCCGGCGAGCACGAGGCAGGCCGACGCCCGCAGGTCGGTGGCCATCACCCTGGCTCCCGAAAGCGCCGTGCGGCCCCGGACGCGGACAGCGATGCCTTCGATCCGCACGTCGGCCCCCATGCGCATGAGCTCCGGCACGTGCTGGAAACGGTTCTCGAAGACCGTTTCGGTGACCACGGTGGTGCCGCTCGCCTGGGTGGCCAGCGCCACGTACTGGGCCTGGAGATCGGTGGGGAAGCCGGGATGGGGCGCGGTGGCGACGTCGCGCGGCCGCAGATCGGAGCCGTCGTGACGCACGCGGACGTGGTCATCGCCCTGCTCGACCCGGACGCCGATTTCGCTCAATCTCTCGAGCAGCGGTGCCAGATCGGCAGGCCGCGCGCCGTCCACCGTCACGTCGCCGCCGGTCATCGCCGCGCCGATCAGGTAGGTGCCGGCCTCGATGCGGTCGGGCACCACGCGGTGGCGCGCCCCCCCGAGCCGGTCGCGCCCTTGGATCGTGATCGTCTCGCCGCCGGCGCCGGAGACCGCGGCGCCCATGGCATTGAGCAGCCGCGCGAGGTCGGCGATCTCGGGCTCGCGGGCGCAGTTCTCGAGCACGGTGGTCCCGCGCGCCAGGCAGGCGGCCATCATCACGTTCTCGGTGCCGCCCACGGTGGGCTTGGCGAAGCGAAAGCGCGCGCCGCGCAGCTCGCGGGCACGGGCCTCCACGTAGCCGTGCTCGAGGCGGACGTCGGCGCCCAGGGCCTCGAGCCCCGCGAGGTGGAGGTCGATCGGGCGCACGCCGATGGCGCAACCGCCGGGCAGCGACACCCGGGCGAGGCCGCGCCGGGCCAGCAGCGGCCCGAGCACGAGGGCTCCGGCGCGCATCGTCTTGACCAGCTCGTAGGGCGCGTCGTCGGGATGGCCGTTGTCCTTGAGGCACAGGCTCAGGGCGTCCTCGCGCTCCTCGCTTTCGACGCCCAGGTGCTCGAGCAGGAGGCGCATGGTGCGGATGTCGCGCACTTGCGGAAGCCGCTCGAGGGTCACGGGCTCGTCGGAGAGGAGGGTGGCGGCGAGCGCCGGAAGGGCGGCGTTCTTGGCGCCGCCGGCGCGGATGCGGCCTTCGAGGCGGCAGGGGCCGTGGATGCGGAGCTTGTCCAATGGGTCCTCCTGGTCCGGAAGGGTGTCTTCTTACCACGGAGCTCGCGCGCCGCGCGGCCCGACAGGTGAGAGATATCCGCCGACTGTGACGAAACCGTGGCGCCGGGAAGGTCAATGAAGGCGCGGTGACCGAGGACGTCCGAACCGGCTTCACCGGTCTCGACAGCAAGATCGACGACGTCCGCCGCCGTCAGGATCCCACGGCCACTCGCAGCAGGACTTCGTCGTGCCGGACGACGTCCAGGCAGCGCACGAGCGCGCGGTAGAGGTGCTCGGACTTGATCGGCTTGCGGAGGACCTCGACGCCGGGCGCCGGCGTCTCGGCGTCCTTGCCGATGTCGTTGAGCAGGATGCGCGGCAGGCCGTGGGAGCGGCAGGCGGAGCGCACCGCGTCGGCCCAGCCCGGGCCGTCGAGCGCCAGCAGGCCGTGGTCGAGGATCGCGACGTCGAAGGGCGGGCCGCCGCGCAGCCGCTCGAGGACCTCGGCCACCGAGCCGGCGAGGACCGGCTGCATGCCGAGGGCCTGGGCGTGGCGGGCGACCTGGCGGCGCACGGCGGCGTTGGCGTCGGCCACCAGCACGCGGGCGCCGGCGAGCGGCGGCTGGCGCTGGTAGAGGTGGGCGTGCGGCCGCTCCGGCCGCGCGTCGGCCTGGAAGGTGACGTGGAAGGCCGAGCCCCCGGCGGCGGCGTTCTCCGCCCAGATGCGTCCGTCCATGAGCGCGCAGAGCCGCTTGCAGATCGCCAGGCCGAGCCCGGTGCCGCCGTAGCGCCGGGTGGTCGATGCGTCGAGCTGGGTGAAGGGTTCGAGGAGACGGTCGAGGTGCTCCGGCGCCAGGCCGATGCCGCTGTCGGTGACCACGGCGTGCAGCTCGTGGCGCTCGCCGCCCAGAGGGCGGGCGGCGACGGCGACCGACACGTCGCCGGCGTCGGTGAACTTGACGGCGTTGGACAACAGGTTGACGAGCACTTGGCGGGTGCGGGCGCCGTCGCCGACGAGCACCTGGGGCACCTCGGGCGCGATCCAGTAGACGAGCTCCAGGCCCTTCCCGGCCGCCGCCGGCGCCACGATGTCGAGCGCTTCTTCCACCGTGGTCCGCAGGTCGAAGGGCACGCGGGCGAGCTCGAGCTTCTCCGATTCGATCTTGGAGAAGTCGAGGATGTCGTTGACCACGTTGACCAGGGCCTCGCTGCTGACCCGGATGGTCTCGAGGTAGGAGCGTTGGGGCTCGGGCAGCTCGGTGTCGAGCAGCAGGCTGGTCATGCCGATCACGCCGTTCATCGGGGTGCGGATCTCGTGGCTCATGTTGGCGAGGAAGAGGCTCTTGGCGCGGCTCGCGGCCTCGGCGGCCTCCTTGGCCTCGCGCAGCTCCTCCTGGCGCCGGGCCTTGCGCTGCTGCACCGACACGAAGCCGAAGAAGGCCCCGGTCGCCAGCATCGTATAGAGCGCGTAGGCCCAGTCGCTGCGCCACGGCGGCGCCAGCACGCGGATGGCGAGCGCCGCGCCTTCGCGGTTCCACACGCCGTCGTTGTTGGCGCCCTGGACGCGCAGCAGGTAGCGGCCCGGGTCGAGGTTGGTGAAGGTGAGTTGGCGGCGGTGGCCGACGTCGATCCAGTCGGCGTCGAGGCCATCGAGCCGGTAGCGGTAGCGGTTCTTCTCGGGCGCCGTGAAGTCGAGGGCGGCGAGCTCGACCGAGAAGACGTAGTCGCGATGGCCGAGCACGACCTCGGTCGCCGCTGCGAGCGGACCGTCGAGCCTGAGCGGCTCATTGACCTTGGTGAACGAGGTGAGGACGACGGGAGGCGCGAAGTCGTTGCCGCGGACGGCCGCCGGGAAGAAGGCGTTGAAGCCGTTGTCGCCGCCGAAGAAGAGCTCGCCCCGCGGGCTCGCGTAGTGGGCGCCGTAGTTGAACTCGTTGCTCTGGAGGCCGTGGCTCACGTCGTAGCTCTCGAAGCGCTGCGCCGCCGGGTCGAAGCGCGACAGCCCGCGGTTGGTGGCGAGCCACAAGTCACCCGCCGCGTCGAGCTCGAGGCCGAGGACCGCCTTGCTCGGCAGGCCGTCGCTCTCGGCGTAGCTCCGGAACGCGACCGAGCCGTCGGGCGCCGTGCTCACCCGGTCGAGGCCGCCGTAGGTGCCGACCCACAACGTCCCTTCGCCGTCGGCGGCCAGGGCCATGACGCGGTCGCTGCTCAAAGCGTCGCTGCGCCGCTCGTCGTAGCGGAAGCTCGCGAAAATGCCGGCGGCGGCGTCGAAGCGGTCGAGGCCGCCGGCCAGCGTTCCGATCCAGAGCGTTCCGTCGCGGTCCTCGGCGATCGCCGTCACCTCGTCGTGGCTCAGGCTGGTGCCGTCCGCGCCGTCGTGGACGTAACGGGTGAACGTCCCGGTGTCGCGGTGGAGGCGGTTGAGCCCGCCGCCGTAGGTGCCGACCCAGAGGACGCCATGGCGGTCCTCGTAGAGGGTCATGACGCCCGCGGCCCCCAGGCTGTCGGAGCGCGACGGATCGTGCTGGTAGCGCGCGAAGCTGCGGGTGGCGGGGTCGAAGCGGTTGAGGCCGCCCTGGCCGGTGCCGACCCAGAGGGTGCCGGCGCGGTCGTGGAGCAACGCCATCACCCGGTCGTCGCCCAGGCTGGTGGGATCGCCGCCGTCGTGCCGGTAGACGACGGCTTCGCCGGTGGCGCGGTCGAGGGCGTTGAGCCCCCCGCCCAGGGTGGCGATCCACAGGGTGCCGTCGGCGTCCTCCGAAAACCCGAGGACGGCGTTGCTGCTCAATCCCCGCGCTCCGGTGCTGCGGTAATGGGCGAACGCCCAGGTGTCGGGGTTCCACTTGTTGACGCCGTTCTCGGTGCCCACCCACATCATCCCGCCCCGGTCCTGGCCCATCGCCAGGACGCGGTCGGAGCTCAGGCTCGCCGGGTCGGTCAGGTCGTGCTGGAAGCGCGCGAAGCGGCCGTCGGGCCGCAGCAGGTTGAGGCCGCCGTCGGTGCCGACCCACAAGCGGCCGGCGTGGTCCTCGAAGAGCACGCGCACGCAGTTCTCGCTGAGGCTCGCCGGGTCGCCGGGGTCGTGGCGGAAGTGCTCGAAGGCGTAGGCGGCGCGATCGAAGCGGTCGAGGCCGGCGAAGGTGCCGACCCAGAGCCGGCCGGCGCCGTCTTCGAGCAGCGAGCGTACGCGGTCGTCCGCCAGGCTCGACGGCAGCGCCGGGTCGTGGCGGTAGCGCACGAAGGTCTCGGTGGCGCGGTCGAAGAGGTTGAGGCCCCCCAGGGTGCCCACCCAGAGGTTGCCGAGGTGGTCCTCCGCGAGGGCGCGCACGCGGTCGTCCGCCAGGCTGGTCGGGTCCGCCGGATCGTGGCGGAAGCGCTCGCAGGGGGCGCCGCCGGCGGCGCAGCGGTTGAGGCCCGCGTCGGTGGTGGCGATCCACAGCGCGCCGCCCGCGTCTTCGAGGACCGCCTGGATCCGATCGTCCGAGAGCGTGGCGCCGTCCGCGGCGTCGTGGCGCACGCAGCGCCACGCGCCCGTCGCCGGATCCAGGCGGTTGAGCCCGCCGCCCTGGGTGCCGGCCCACAGGGCCCCCGTAGCGTCCTGGTGCAGGGTCTGGATCCAGTCGTTGCACAGCGTGTCGGGATCGCCGCGGCGGTGGTAGAGGACCTCGAAGCGGTAGCCGTCGTAGCGGTTGAGGCCCTCCTGGGTGCCGAACCACATGAAGCCCGTGGCGTCCTGGAGGATCGCGGTCACCGAGCCCTGGGACAGCCCGTCCTCCAGGGAGAGACGCTCGAAGCGGATGCTCGGAGTCTGGGCCTGGAGCGCGGCGGCCAGAACGGCTGCGCTCGCGAAGGTGACGAGCGGTACCGTCCAGGCCGGCAATGTCCAGGCAGGCACCGTCCAAGCCGGTACGGTCAGGGCGCGTCTCACTCCTGCTCGACCTCCTGGCTGATGCCCATGGTCTCGGTCAGGCCGCTGGACCAGGCGTAGCCGTCCACCCACGGGAAGCCGTCGACCCAGGGGAAGCCGTCGACCCACGGGAAGCCGTCGACCCACGGGAAACCGTCGACCCAGGGAAACCCGCTGCCGGAGGCGTAGGCGCCGTCCCATTCGTAGCCGGGCTGGCTCTCCAGGTAGTAGTCGCCGCCGGCGTCCTGCGCCGCCGGGCCCTGATAGTGCTCGCTGCCGGCGAGGTCGAGGCCGAGGTCGAGGCCGACGTTGGCGCAGCCGGTGGCGGTGCCGTAGACGGCGTCCCAGGCGTTGACGAGGCCGGCGCCCTGCTGGAAGACGCTGTAGGCGAGGCCGCCGCCGGCGTCGACGGCCGGGCGCGCGGCGGCGAGGAGCCGGCACTTGACGTCGTCGGGTTCGAGCGCCGGGTCGTGCTCGAGCACCAGCGCCACGATGCCGCTGACCACCCCCGCCGCCATCGACGTGCCCGACATCGAGAAGTGGTCGCCGACCTGCCATTCGGGCCGCGCCAGGGCGACCTTGCTCGCCGGGTCCACCACCCCCAGCAGGTGGCCGCCGGGCGCCACCAGGTCGGGCTTGACGAAGGCTTCCCAGGTGGGACCGGCGGCGGAGAAGGAGGCCAGGAAGTCGTCGCCGAGGTCGAGCGTGGTCTCGGCGTCGGAGTGGGCGCCGACGGTGATCACGTAGGGCACGTTGCCGGGCACGCCGATGGTCATCGGATCGGGGCCGTCGTTGCCGGCCGAGGTCACCACCACGATGCCGGCCTGCCAGGCGGCCATCACCGCCTGGTTGAGCGGGTCGTCCCAGTAGGACGACAGCGGCGGGCCGCTGAAGGAGAGGTTGAGCACCCGGATGGCGAAGACGTCGCGGTGGGCCACCGCCCAGTCGATACCGCGGATCACGTTGAGGTAGGAGCCGTGGCCGTCGTCGTCGAAGGCCTTGATCGACACCAGCCGGGCGTCGGGCGCGACGCCGTTGTAGGGGCCGCCGTAGAGGCCGCCGGCCGTTTCGCTCGAGAGCATCACGCTGGCCACGTGGGTGCCGTGGCCGAAGCCGTCCTCGCCCCGGTGCAGCTCGTCGCGGATCGCGTCGTAGCGCACGCGAAAGCGCTGGTGACCCTGGGTGTCGCGCACCAGGGCGTGCCACGGCCAAACCCCGGTGTCGATCAACGCCACCGTCACGCCGGCGCCGGTGACGCCCTGGGCGTGGACGTCGTCGGCTTCGATGAGCGCGGGAAAGTCGCTGTAGGGCGGCGGCGGCGCCGCCTCGCCGAAGACCTCGTCGTTGCCGCCGAGGCGGACGTTGTCGACGTAGACCCGGTCGTATTCAGTCAGCGCCGGCGATCCGAGAAACCGCAGCACGGTGCTCGCCGCGATGAAATCGGTGACGTCGAAGGTCAGGGTCTGGGCCGCGGCGTCGTCGGCCGGGCCGGCGAGACGGGCCAGCTCCGTCCAGCTCGCGCCGCCGTCGCCGGAGATCTGCACGGCGACGTGCTCGTCGGCGGTTTCGAGGCTCTCGCGCGCGTAGTCGAAGCTGAGCACGGCGTTGGTCGCGCCCGAGAGGTCGACCGTGCGCCGCGCGCCCTTGCCGTCACGGATCCGCAGCCATTTGCGCAGGCCCAAATAGGTCGTCACCAGGACGTCGTTGTAGGCGGGGCCGTCGGCCTCGCCGATCTCCACCCAGGGGCCGCTCCAGGGGCGGGTGCCGTCGTCGTTGCCGTAGGAGAAGGACTTGAAATCGTCGCGGACGCTCCAGAAAGCGTCGCCGCCCCCGGCCCCGCCGCCGGCCGTGGCCTCGATCTCCAGGTCGTCGATCCCGAGATCGCCGCCGTACGCCGCGGTGACGCGGAAGCGGATCCGCGTATGGGCGGCCGCGTAGGCCGTCAGGTCGAAGCTGGCGTTCTGGCCGCTGACGGCGTGGTCGAGCTCATAGGTCGCGAGCGTGATCCAGCTCCCTCCGCCGTCGCCCGAGACCTCGAGGACGACCGCGCTCTCGCCGGTGCCGTCGTGCCCGTAGACGAAGGTCAGCGTCGCCGAGCTGGCCGCGCTCAGGTCGGCCTCGCGCATCGCCGCGACCAACCCTCCGTCCGTTTCCACGTTGAGACAGGGGCCGGCGAAGCACGTCGAATCGCTTTCGACCTCGATGCCGCCCCAGGAGGGGCCGTTCCATTCGCCGACCTCCTGCCACGGCCCGCTCCAGGCCGCGGTGCCGTCGTTGCCGTAGAAGGAGTAGCTGCTGAACTCGTCGCGGACCGTCCAGACCGCGGCGCTGCGCAGGGTGCGGTCGGCATGGAGCCGGCGCACGGCGGGCGAGCTGGCCAGGCGCCGCCGCTGCGGCTCGCTGAGGCGCGCGCCCACGGCGTCGATGATGCTCAGCTCGTGGGTGACCTCCCCGCCCACCGCGCGCACCGCGGCGGCGGCGGCGGCCAAGTCCCGGCCCTGCACGATCACGGAGCTCACGGGCTCGGGCCCAAGGCCAGGCGTGGGTCGCAGCAGGAGCAGAGGCAAGACCGCCGCGCCCCACGTCATGAATCGCTGTCCCATAGACCACCTCCATGGTCGACCCGGTCACCCGGGCCGTCGTCTCCAGGTAGCTTCAAACTAACTCATCGCAGGCCGAGCTCGCGGTTTTTTCCCTCACGACAGTTACAAAGAGCATGAAGGGCCAAGAGCAGCACTCCGGGCACAGTGCACTGTCGGGGCTCCGCATTGTCGAGGCTCCGAGCTCCCCGCGGCCGGCGAAAGGTTTCCGACCGACCGGTAGGTAGAATACCTGACGGGTCCTGGCTTGTCAAGGCCAATCGAGAGGTTTTCCCTGCCCATGGCGAGACCGTCGCGGCGGTCCCCACGATTTGGCGCTTCGCTGTAGACTCCGTCGGATGAGGTGGGGAGGTGGACGATGGAGAGCTTCTTCGATACGGCGGCGAGAGCGGACGAGGGCGGCCTCGTCGGCGCCTTCGGCT
This sequence comes from Thermoanaerobaculia bacterium, assembly GCA_036397835.1. GTDB lineage: Bacteria > Acidobacteriota > Thermoanaerobaculia > Multivoradales > J023 > DASWIG01. The sequence goes on along the minus strand of DASWIG010000632.1, from coordinate 15,481 downwards.
GGCTGTGGCTGCCGGTCTTGCTGGTAGCCGTGGCGGTGTTGCTGGCGTCGCCGCGCTGGCGCGCCGGCGTCGCGCGTTCGACGACGGTCCTCGCGGGCTTCGCCGCCGCGGTGGCGGCCGGGGAGACCGCCTGGTGGCTCCTCGGAGACCGGCCTGCCTACTTCCCCCTCACCTCGTGGGCGGTCACGCTCCTCGTCACGTCGCTGGCGGCGTCGGCCCTCTCACGGCGGGAGCCGGCGGCCGCCGCCGTCGTCGAGGACCGGTCCGACCCGCCGCGGAGCGCGCCGGCCGTTGCCGTGGAGGTCCCCTTCAGGCCCCCGGCGGACGCCGCCGCGGACCGGAGCTGGGCGGAGCGGGCGCTGGAGCAGTCCGCCGACGCGGTTGCCGTCGTCGACCTGGACGGTCGGATCGAGCTCGTCAACGCGGCCTGGGCTCGGTGGCACGGCTTCCAGGCCGAGGAGGCGCGCGGCCACCACCTGAGCGTGTTCCACACCCCGGACCAGATGGACGAGGTCCGCCGGCGGATGGCCGCGGCGCTGGAGGACGGGACCTGGACGGGCGAGTCCCGTCACCGCAGAAAGGACGGGGGGACGTTTACCCTGCGCTCGAGCCTCAGCCTGCTGCGCGACGCCGCCGGCGAACCGGCGGGCTTCGTCGCCATCGCCCGCCGGGACGCCGGCCGCCGGCGGACCGGACCGCCGGCGTCAACCGCCGCGGACGTCTCGGCGCCGGCGGAGCTCGAGACCTTGCGCATGCTGGTCGCCGGCGTCGCCCACGAATACAACAACTTGCTGACCGGGATCCTCGGCAACGCCACGCTCCTGAGCCGCAAGGTCGCCGATGCGGACGTGCACCACGAGCTCGCGGACGTCGAGAGCGCGGCGCGCCACGCCGCCGACCTGACGCGGCAGCTCCAGGCCTACTGCGGCAACGTGCGGGCGCGGTTCGAGAGCCTCGACCTCGGCGCCTGGCTCGAACGCTCGTTCGACGAGGTCGTGGAATCCCTGGGAGACGGCGGCGTGGTGGTCCACCGTGACCTCGGCGCCCCGGCGCTCGTCTCGGCCGACGCCCGGCAGATGCGGATCGTGCTCGCGAACCTGGTGGCCAACGCCGTCGACGCCCTCGGCCACGCGGGGGGCGAGATCACCCTCCGCGCGGGCCGCTGCGATCTCGACCGCGAAGCGCTCGACGGGATGGTCCTGGGCGCGCGCCGAGGGCCGGGAGCCTACGGCTACCTCGAGGTCGCCGACACCGGGCACGGCCTCGAGTCGCAGACCCGCAAGCGGATGTTCGACCCCTATTACACCACCCGCCAGGGACGGCAGGGTCTGGGGCTGACCACGGTCCTCGGCATCGTCCGCAGCCACCGCGGAGCGATCGCGGCCGGCAGCCTGGCCGGCGAGACCCGGGTCAGGGTGGTCTTTCCCTGCGCCGGCCCGGCGCGCGCGGTGGCGGCGCCGGCGGTCCGCGAGACCTCGCCGCCGCCGCGGGCGTGGCAAGGCAGCGGCACGATCCTGGTGGTCGACGACGAGCGGATCATCCGCGACCTCGCCACCAGCATCCTCGAGATCCACGGCTTCTCGGTGCTCACCGCCGCCGACGGCGAGCCCGCCCTCGCGCTCTACCGCGAGTGCCGCGACGACATCCGGGCGGTGCTTCTCGACCTGTCGATGCCCCTGATGGACGGCCGCGAGGCCTTCGAGCGTCTGCGCGAGCTCGACCCGCGGGCGCGGGTGATCGTGATGACGGGCCACTCCGCGGACGACGTCCGCGACGGCTTCAGCGGCGAGGGCCTCGCCGGCGTGCTCCAGAAGCCCTTCCGGCCCGAGCAATTGATCGGGCTCCTGCGCGAGACGTTGGGGGGTTGACGGCGGCGCGTCCTGGTCGTCAGTTCGGGAAGGCGCGAGGCTCGAAGCCCTCGGGCCGCACGACGTCGAAGACGTCGTCGCGGATCGTCGCCAGGTAGAGCCCCTGGCGCAGCACGCGCCGGCGCAGCCCCGGGGGGATCTTCACGGCGGCGAGGACGCCGTAGAGCCTCTTGCCCCGGTGCTCGCGGAAGAACCGCGGAAAGCGGCGAAGCTGGTCGAGGATCTGGTCGAGGGCCGCCTGGTCCAGCTCGGTCTTGATCTCGACGTCGAAGACGGTGTTGACGTCCTCGTTGGCATAGGCGAGAACGTCGAGCTCGAGCTCCTCGCCCTGACGGCGGGCGCGCACGTGGGGGGCGATGACCTCCATGTGGAAGTCCTCGCTCAGAACCCGCTCGAGGGAGGGGTAGAAGGCGGCTTCATTGAGCTCGCCGATCCGGTTGCCGAGCTGGCCGAGCTGGCGGGCGTAGTCTATCGAGCGCTCGAGGCTGGCCGCGATCCGGTCGTGCTCGCGGCGCGAAGCGGTGAGCTCCTCCTGCCATTGCTGCCGGGAAGCGGCGAGCTCCTCCTGCCATTGCTGCCGGGAAGCGGCGAGTTGGCGCTCGAGGCTGGCCTGCTTGTGGTCGTACTCGCGGCGCGAGGCGGCGAGCTCCTCCTGCCACTGCTGGCGCGAAAGGAGAAGTTGCTCGCGGTCCTGGATCTGGAGCTCCTCCAGCCCGCCGATCGCACGGCTGTTCGCCGCCACCAGGGCTTTGAGCTCTTGAAGGGTGATGTCTTCCATCGCGGACTCCCACTCGCCGGCCCACGTCTGGGCGCCAAAGAGGAGGATAGCACGGAAGTGAGCCAGTCCTCAGATTGGGAGCTATCATGTCGACCAAGTCGGCGACGAGCCCCGGACTTCGGTCTTCTGAAGTCTCCAGGGATAGCACTCGAGATCACCGTACCCAACGTCAGGATGAGCCTCGATCAACTGCTCGACGTCGTTCGACAGCTCAACGAGGCGGGCCGTGTCCGAGTCGCCCAGGTTCGGAAGCGGGATCATGAGCTGATACCTCTGCGAAAACGGATCCGCCGTGCCGTCACCGGAATCCTACCACAGACTCATTCCCACCCGCTGACCAGCGTCGTCCGCTCCAGGACGTCGCTCAAGATGAAGGCGAAGAAGATCAGCATCCAGAAGAAGCCGCCCGCGGCGGCCAGCTTGATCAGCGGCGTCGAGCCCTTGACGTGCATGAAGAAGAGCACCACCAGCGACGCCTTCGACAGCGCGATCGCCAGCGCCACCGCGTCGCTCCAGGGATGGCCGAAGTCGACGAGAGCCACCAATACGGTGAGCGCGGTCAGCGCCAGCAGGCCGACCAGCACCAGGACGTAGGGCATCAAGGAAGAGCTGTGCTCCGACATCGCCGTCACTCCGAAGCGAGACCGATCAGGTAGAGGAAGGGGAAAAGGAAGATCCACACGATGTCGACGAAGTGCCAGTAGAGGCCGAAGCCTTCGACGAAGTTGTGGTTCTCGGGAGTCCACTTGCCGCGCGCGGCCGGGCGCAGCATGAAGAACATGATGGCGATGCCCACCACCATGTGCAGCGCGTGCATCCCGGTCATCCCGAAATAGAGGGAGAAGAAGATCTCGATGCCGCGCGCCGCCTCGCCGTGCCAGTCGAAGTTGAGGCCCGGCACGAGCTGGTGCTCCCACTTCGAGCTGTACTCGACGTACTTGATGCCGAGGAAGAGGAGGCCGAAGCCGATCGTGCCCCACAGGCCCGCCAACAGCCCCCCGCGGCTGCCGTGCTTGGCCCCCATCACCGCCACCACCATGGTGAAGCTCGACAGCAGGAGCACGCCGGTGTTCACCGTGCCCCACAGCACGTCGAGCTCGCGCGCGCCGACGTTGAAGGCGTGGGGGTAGAGCGAGCGGTAGTAGACGTAGGTCACGAAGAGGCCGCCGAAGAACATGACCTCCTGCACCAGGAAGAGCCACATCCCGAGCAGCGAGGTCTCCTTCTGCTGCTCGTAGCTGTCGAAGTGGTGCGCCAGACCGGGGGCGTGGACGGTAACGGAAGAGGTCTCGGACAAGGCGAGCGCTCCTTTCGATCAGGCCAGCTCCGGCGACGGCGTGCCGGTCAGCAGCTCCTCGTCGTAGTGATACGGCTCGGCGTCCGGCGCCAGCACCGGCGGCGTCGTGAAGTTGTGGACCGGCGGCGGCGACGACGTGTGCCACTCGAGGCCCGCGGCCTGCCACGGGTTGTCGCCCGCCACCCGCCCCCACTTGAGCGACCACAGGAAATAGACGAGCGGGATCACGTAGCCCACGGCGAGCACCGAAGCGCCGGCGGTCGACAGCACGTGCAGCACCTGGAACTCCTCGGGGTAGACGTGGTAACGCCGCGGCATGCCCAGGTAGCCGAGGAGGAACTGGGGGAAGAAGGTGAGGTTGAAGCCGAGGAAGATGAGCAGCGCCGAGAGGTGCGACCAGAAGCCGGAGTAGAGGCGCCCGGTGATCTTCGGCCACCAGTAGTGGAGGCCGCCGAGATAGCCCATCACCGCCGAGCCCACCATGATGTAGTGGAAGTGGGCGACGACGAAATACGTGTCGTGAACGTGGATGTCGATGCCCAGGGTGGCGAGCATCACGCCGGTCAGGCCGCCGATCACGAAGAGGCCGATGAAGCCCAGGGCGTAGAACATCGGCGTCGAGTACTCGATCGAGCCGCGGAAGAGCGTCGCCATCCAGTTGAAGACCTTGACCGCCGAGGGCACCGCCACCATCATGCTGATCGCCGAGAAGATCATGCCGGCGTAGACGCCCTGGCTCGACAGGAAGAGGTGGTGGCCCCACACCAGGAAGCCGATCGCCGCGATGCCGAGCGAAGCGAAGGCGACGAAGCGATAGCCGAAGACCGGCTTGCGCGAGAACGCCGCGATGATCTCGGAGACCACGCCCATGCCGGGCAAAATCATGATGTACACCGCCGGGTGGGAGTAGAACCAGAAGAGGTGCTGGAAGAGCACCGGGTCGCCGCCGTAGGCCGGATCGAAGAAGCCGAAGTGGAACAGCCGCTCGAGCGCCACCAGCACCAGGGTGATCGCCAGCACCGGCGTGCCCAGCACCATGATCAGGCTGGTGGCGTAGTGCGACCACACGAAGAGCGGCAGCTTGAACCAGGTCATGCCCGGCGCCCGCATGCGGTGGATGGTGGCCATGAAGTTGACGCCGGTGAAGATCGACGAGAAGCCGTTGACGAAGATGCCGATCGCCACCGGCGCCACGTAGGTGTTGGAGTAGGTCGTGCTGAACGGCGTGTAGAACGTCCAGCCGGTGTCGACGCCGCCGGTGATCAGCGAGAACATCGCCATCGTCGAGCCGATCATGAACATGTACCAGCTCGCCAGGTTGAGCTTGGGAAACGCCACGTCCTTGGCGCCGATCATCAGCGGGATGCAGAAGTTGCCCAGCACCGCCGGGATCGACGGGATCAGGAAGAAGAAGATCATCATGATCCCGTGCATGGTGAAGAGCCGGTTGTAAGTGTCCGGCTGCACGAGGTCGGCCTGCGGCGTCAGCAGCTCGAGGCGAATGAGCGTGGCGTAGATGCCGCCGATGAAGAAGAAGAAAGTGATCGAGATCAGGTAGAGGATGCCGATCCGCTTGTGGTCGGTCGTCAGCAGCCACGAGCGCACGCCGTAGGCCCAGTTCAGGTAGTGGACCGGCTTGTCTCCCGGCGCGGGGTGCGATGCCTCTGCGGCGACGTTGGTGCTCATGGGTTGACCTCGGATGGATCTGCGGATGACGGGCCCTGCTCGGCCCCCTCGGGGGGGATCGGGGGGGAATACTCAGCCGCGGGCGCGCTCAGCGACTTGAGGTACGCGATCAGGTGCAGGATGCCTTCTTCGGTGATCTGCCCCTGGAAAGTGGGCATCAGGAGCGGGTAGCCGGCGACGAGCTCGGCGCCGGGATGGACGATCGACTGCCGCAGGTAGGCGTCGTCGCGGGTCAGGGTGCGGCCGCTGGCCAGCCGCACCTGCTGGCCGGCGATGCCGTGGAGCGACGGCCCGCGCCCGGTGCGCTGCTCTTTGTGACAGGTGTCGCAGGCGTGCTGGGTGAAAAGGGCGGCGCCCGACTCCGCCGGCGTCAGCCCCGAGCGGCCGCCCGAGAGCCAGTCCTGGTAGTCGTCCTGCTCCATCACGTAGACCGAGCCGATCATCCGCGAGTGCTCGGCGCCGCAGTACTCGGCGCAAAAGAGGTGATAGGTGCCGGGCCGGGTGGCCTCGAACCACAGCGTGGTGTAGCGCCCCGGCAGGACGTCCTGCTTGATGCGGAACGCCGGGATGAAGAGGCTGTGGATGACGTCCTCGGAGGTCATGGTGATGCGGATCCGCTTGCCCACCGGTACGTGCAGGGCGTTGATCTCGCGGTGGCCCTCCGGGTGCTGGAACTTCCACATCCACTGCTTGCCGGTGGCGAGGAACTCTTCCGCGTCCGCGGGAACCTGTGACTTCTCGTAGTAGACCATGGCGCCCCAGACGAACATCACCATGGTGATCACGAAGGGGATGGCCGACCAGACGATCTCGAGCGGCGTCGAGCCGTGGATGCGCTCGCCCACCTGCGGGCCGTCGATGCGGCGCCGGTACCTGACGAAGAAGAAGAAGATCAGCACCGCGATCAGCAGCGAGAAGAAAGCGCTCACCGCCAGCGCGAAGAAATAGAGGGCGTCGACTTTCGACGCCAGGGTCGAGGCGCCGTCGGGAATAAGTTGAAAGTCGGAAAAGCTCATCGTCCAGGCGGCTCCGCGGAGGGGACGGTGATCGATGACGGCCGGCGGGCGCGCTCGCGGTGCCACGCGATCCCCACGAAGGCGAAAAGGCCGAGGGCGAAGGCGCCGGCCGCGAGGCGCAGGATCCGCATCGTGGCCGCCGTGTACTTGCCTTGCTCGGGATCGAAGCGGAAGCAGTAGAGCAGGAGCTGGTCGACCGCCGTGCCGACGCCCCCCGCCGACGCTTCCACCAGCGCCAGGCGCACGTCCCGGGGCGGGTACTCGATGCCGAGGTAGTACTGCGAGATCGTGCCCTTCGGGTCGACGATCACGATGCCGGTGGTATGGGCGTACTCGTCGTCCTCGGGGAGGTAGTTGTAATGGAAGCCCGCGGCCGCGGTGAGGCGCGCCACCGCGTCCTCGGTGCCGGTCAGGAAGTGCCAGCCCGGCGCGCTCTCGGGACGCCCGTAGCGCAGCAGCGTGTCGGCCTTCACGGCGCGCGCCTCCTCCGGCCCTTCGCCGGGGTCGATGGAGACCACGACCACGTCGATCTCGCGGCCGATCTCGAGGTCGACCACGTCGAGGCTCTTGGCGAGCCCGTTCAGGGTCAGCGTGCAGAGCATCGGGCACTCGAAGTAGACGAAAGCGAGGATCGCCGGCCGCCGGCCGAAATACCGGCCGAGCGTGACCGTCTCGCCGCGCTCGTCGACGAAGACCGCGTCGAGCGGCAGCTTCTCTCCGAGGCGTTGGTCGAAGCGCACCTCTTTCAAGGGGCCAGGCATGTCCTGGGGATTCACCAGGCCTTCGGCGCCGGCGCTCGCGGCGCCCACCAGCGCGCAGAGGACGTGCGGGAGAATCCTCACGGCGTCGCCTCCCCGTCCTGAGCCGGCGGCGCCGGCTCGGCCTGCGGCAGGCCGTCCGCGAGCACCCGGTCGATCGCCACGTCGATCGGGACGTGGACGAGCCCGAGGGCCTCGTCGGTCCAGCCGTAGGCATTCAGGCGCGCGTCGAGCTCGCGGCGCATCGCGCGCAGCTCGGCCTCGGGCGAGGCCTGGAGCAGCGGCCCCGGCGGACGGCGCGGCTCGGCGCCGGCGCTGCGTTGCACCACCGGCGGCGGCGGCGGCGTGGCCGCCGCCTCCGCGTCGACGCGCCACTGGTAGACCCACCACGCGACGAGGAAGCCGATGACCGTGATCACGGCGATGCCGACGGTCACCCAGACGACGCCCGGCATGTCGAGCTCGTCGTCGAAGCGTTCGCCGAAGCGGCCGTCGTGCTGCTTCTCGTTCAAGGGCGCCTGCGTCCCGGAGGTCTCAACCATGGACGAGCACCTCCGCCAGCTCCGGCTCGCGCACCGGCAGCAGGGCGCGGTTCTTGAGCTGGCCGGCCAGCAGCCCCAGCCACAGGCCGCCGAGGGCGATCGGCGCCACCGGCTCCATCCAGGTGAAGACGACATGCTCGTGGCTCGCCGAGGGTGCGACCTGCCAGTAGAGGTCGAACCAGCGCATGGCGAGCAGCCAGAGGGCCACCCACAGCAGGCGCCGTCCGTGCTTCTTGAGGTCCTGCGACAGCAGCACGATGAAGGGCAGCACGAAGTGGCCGAGGACCAGCAGCACCGAGATCCACAGCCAGCCGGCGCCGGCGCGGTCGAGGTACCAGGTGACCTCCTCCGGCAGGTTGCCCGACCAGATGATCAGGAACTGCGACATCATGAAGTAGGCCCACAGGGCCACGAAGGCGAGCATCAGCTTGCCGTAGTCGTGGAAGAGCTTGACGATCGTCTTCGGCGCCACCCGGTCCCTGAACGGCTGGCGGGCCGCGAGGAAGAGCAGCGCCGGCACCGCGAAGGCGAAGGCCGAGAGCCCCTGGCCGGCCACGAAGATGAAGCCGAAGAGGCTCGAGAACCAGTGCGGGTCGAGCGACATGATCCACAGCACCGAGGCGATCGTGCCGGTGAGCACGTAGATCACCAGGCCGGCGCCGCTGAGCCGCTTCATCCGCACGCGGTGCCTCTCCTCGCCGGTGGCCTCGTAGCGGTGCGAGAACGCGCTCAAGGCGTAGGCGAGGATCGTCCAGACGATCAGGATGACGGCCGACCAGATCAGGAAGGCGGCCGGGTTCAGCAGGTATCGCGCCTTGCTCGACGCGGGGTCGAGCCCGCCGGGCATCGCCCAGTGGTAGACGTCCGCGAGCCCGAAAGCGAGCGGCACGCCGGTGACGAGGAAGTACGGCAGGGTGCGCCCGGAAGCTTCCAGCACCCGCCGCAGCGACACGCCCCAGTCGCCGCCCGACATGTGGTTGAGCATGTTGATGCCGGAGAGCCCCATCGCCACCCCGAGGCAGAACAGCCAGCCGATGAGGTAGGCGCGGAAGAAGTCGGCCGGCTCCGCCGTCAGGTAGCCCACGGCGAGCGCCACGGCGGCGGCGCCGCCCACCAGCCACGCCTTGCGCTGCAGCCGGCCGAGGTCCTCCTGGGGCTCGAGCCTGGCCTCCTCGATGGTCAACGTCGCGTTCTCCGTCATCTAGTGTCCGCCTTCTTCGTGCGTCTGCGCCGCCGTCGCGGCGAGGCCTTGGCGGAGGGCCTCGGCCTCCGCGCCGGAGAGCGAGTCGTAAGGCGTCGCCTGGCTCGCCTGCAAGACCCGCACGTAGGCCACGATCGCCCAGCGGTCGTCCACCGGCACCTGCCGCGCGTAGCTCGACATCACGCCGAAGCCCCGGGTCACCACGTCGAAGAAGTGGCCGAGCGGCATCTGGCGCAGCCGCGCCTCCCACAGCGGCGGCGGCTGCTTGAAGCCGCGGCGCACGATCATGCCGCGGCCGCCGCCGGTCGAGTCGTGGCAGGGGCTGCAGTAGATCTCGAAGCGCTCGCGGCCGTACACGAGCAGCGCGCGATCGAGCTCGATGGCCGCCGGCAGCGCGTCCACCAGCTCGCCGTCGGCGTCGCGGCCGGTGAAGGTGTGAGGGTCCTCGGTGAGCATGCCGCGCGCCACCGTGCCCGCCGGGATCGGCCGCGCCCCCATGCCGTCGGCGAAGAAGGCGTTGGCCTCGAGCGGCTCGATGCGCGGGGCGTCGTGCATGTCCTGCCGGCAGCCGGCCAGCGCCAGACCGGCGGCGAGGAGCGCGACCGATCGCTTACCAGTCAACGTCCAGCACCTCGCGCGGACCGAGACCCTCGAGGAAGGCCCGGGTCGACGGGTAGTCGAACTTCTCGTCGTCCGACTTGACGAGCAGGAAGAAGCGGTCGACCGTGGCGCGCTCGAACTCCGGCACCGCGAAGAGCGGGTGGTGGGGCCGCGGCAGCCGGTTGAGGAAGAGCATGCCGCCGAGCGCCGCGAACGACGCGAAGAGCACCGTGAGCTCGAACATCACCGGCACGAACGCCGGCCAACTGTTGAGCGGCCGGCCGCCGACGTTGAGCGGGTAGGAGTAGACCGAGATCCAGTATTGGAGGCTGAACGCCGACGCCAGCCCGAGGGCCGCGCCCACCGCCACGATCGCCGACACCCTGGACTTTTTGTGGTCGGCGATCTCGTGCGAGATCTCCTCGACGGGATAGGGCATGAAGGCGTCGATGGCGGCGTAGCCGGCCTCCTTCGCACGGTGGACGGCCTCGAGCAGCCGCTGCGGCGAGGTGAACTCGGCGAGCATGCCGTAGACCGCGGGTCGTTCTTGGGCGGCGTCCATCGTCGTCGATCCTTCAGTGGGCCTTGGCGCGGCCTTTCACCTTCGATTCGGGCAGCAGGTGCTTCATCTCGAACATGGCGATCATCGGCACGAAGCGCACGAAGAGGAACATCAGGCAGAGGAAGAAGCCGATCGTTCCGAGGTAGAAGGCCCAATCCCACCTCGTGCCCGCGTACATGTCCCACGACGAGGGCAGGAAGTCGCGGTGGAGCGAGATGACCACGATCACGAAGCGCTCGAGCCACATGCCGATCGACACGATGAACGAGATGATCCACAGCAGCAATGGCGACTGGCGCACCTTCTTGAGCCACAGGAGCTGGATGGAAAGGAAATTGCAGAAGATGAGCGACATCCAGATCCACTTGTAAGGCCCGGTCGGCCGGTTCTCGGCGATCGCGAAGATCTCGAACGGGTTGCCGCTGTACCAGGCGAAGAAGAACTCCATCAGGTAGCCGTAGGAGACCACCAGGCCGGTGACCAGCATCACCTTGCCCATGTTCTGCAGGTGGCGCGAGGTGATGAAGTCGTGGAGGTTGAAGGCGCGGCGCACCGGGATCGCCAGCAGCAGCACCATGGCGAAGCCGGCGAAGACCGCCCCGGCCACGAAGTAGGGCGGGAAGATCGTCGCGTGCCAGCCGGGGACCTGCGCCACCGAGAAGTCGAAGCTGATCACCGAGTGTACCGAGATCACCAGCGGCGTGGCCAGGCCGGCCAGCAGCAGGTAGGCCATCTCGTAGTTGTGCCAGTGCCTGGCCGAGCCCCGCCAGCCCATCGCCAGGAAGCCGAAGAGCCGGCGCAGCGACCGGTGAGCGGTGCGGTCGCGCAGGGTCGCGAAGTCGGGGATCAGGCCCATGAACCAGAACAGCAGCGACACGGTGCCGTAGGTCGAGATCGCGAAGACGTCCCAGACCAGCGGGCTCCTGAAGTTCGGCCACATGCCCATGGTGTTGGGATAGGGCAGCAGCCAGTAGAAGGCGAGCCACGGACGCCCGGTGTGGAGCACCGGGAACATCACCGCGCAGGCGACGGCGAAGAGCGTCATCGCCTCGGCGAAGCGGTTGATCGACGTGCGCCACTTCTGGTTGAGCAGCAGCAGGATCGCCGAGATCAGCGTGCCGGCGTGGCCGATGCCGATCCACCACACCAGGTTGATGATGGCGAAGCCCCAGGCCACGGGGATGTTGACGCCCCAGATGCCGGTGCCCACGAAGAGCAGCTTGGCGAGCTGGGTCAGAAGCGCCATCACCAGCGCGAAGCCCACCGCCCAGACCGCGAACATCCACTTCGGGGTGCGTCCGAAGACGACCGAGCTGATCTTCTCGGTCACCGTGGCCGCGTCGTGCCCCGGAGCGATCAGGATCCGGTCGGCGTCGAGGCCGGCGGCGGAAGAACCAGGGGGGCTCACGCGTGCGCTCCGTGGTCGGGTCGTTGCCGCGGCGGCTCGAGCTTCGGGTTGGGATTGCGGATGCGCGCCAGGAAGGTGGTGTGCGGCCGCGTGCCGAGCTCCTCGAGCAGGCTGTAGTCGAGCGGCGACGCCTTCGCGCGCGCGACCGCCGAGCCGGGGTCGTTCATGTCGCCGAAGACCAGGGCGTCGCTCGGGCACGCCTGCTGGCAGGCGGTGACCACCTCGCCGTCGCGGATCTCGCGGTCCTCCATCTTCGCCGCGATGCGCGCACGGCTGATGCGCTGTACGCAGTAGGTACACTTCTCCATCACGCCGCGGCTGCGCACCGTCACGTCGGGATTGCGGCCGAGCTGGAGCGAGGGCGTCTCCCAGTCCTGGTAGAGCAGGAAGTTGAAGCGCCGCACCTTGTAGGGGCAGTTGTTCGAGCAGTAGCGGGTGCCCACGCAGCGGTTGTAGATCATGTCGTTGAGCCCGTCCGCGCTGTGTACCGTGGCCGCCACCGGGCACACCACCTCGCACGGCGCCTGCTCGCAGTGCATGCACAGCACCGGCTGGTGGAGCACCGCCTCCACGCGGTCGGCGTCGACGCCCTGGTAGTAGCGGTCGATGCGGATCCAGTGCATCTCGCGGCCCTTGGCCACCTGGTCCTTGCCCACCACCGGGACGTTGTTCTCGGCCTGGCAGGCCACCACGCAGGCGTTGCAGCCGGTGCAGGCCGTGAGGTCCACCGACATGCCCCAGTTGTTGCCGTCGTAGACGAACTCGTCCTCCGGCATCAGCGTCAACGACGGGTCGACGTGGAGGTGCGGCTTGTAGGCCTCGGGATGCTCGAGGTAGTTGTCGAAGCGGTCGCCGAGGACGATGTGACGCCCCTCCATCGAGTGGTGGTCCTGGGTCGACGCCAGGCGGTAACGGCGGCCGAGCGCGCGCACCGCCACTCCCTGCGCCACCCGCCACGGCGCCGCCGCGGCGCGCACCGCGCAGGCGTTGACGCCGGCGCCCGCCGCCACCCGGCCGGCGAAGTCGCGGCCGTAGCCGAGGTGGAGCGTCAGGGCGCCGTCGGCGTGGCCGGGCACCACCCACACCGGGATCTCGAGGCCGCGGCCGTCGACGGTCAGCTCCACCACCGGCGTGGGCAGGTACTGGTCGCCGTCCGCCGTCAGGTCGCCGAGACCGAGGCCCCGCGCGGTCGCCGGGCTCATGAGCAGGGCGTTCTCCCAGGTGAGCTTGGTGATCGGCCGCGGGCACTCCTGGAGCCAGCCGTTGTTGGCGAAGCGGCCGTCGAAGAGGTGCGGATCGGGGCGGAAGGCGAGCTCGAGCTCGCCGCTCGTCCAGCCGGCGATCGCCGCCGCCGCCGCGCCGGCCGCCCCCGCATCGACGGACGCCTGCGCCGGAGCCGCCGCCGAATCGGCCACCAGACCGTCGTGCAGCACCTTCCGCCAGCGCGTCTCGAAGTCCGCGCCCGTCGTCTGCCAGGCCGTCTGCCAGTGCTCGCGCAGCAGCTCGTGGGCGTTGAGCGTGCGCCCGAGGAAGACGGCGAGGACCTCGGCCGCCGTCTTGCCGCCGTAGAGCGGCTCGATCAGCGGCTGGCCGATCGACGTCGTGCCGTCGAAGGCGCGGGCGTCGGTCCAGGTCTCGAGCTGGTGGGCCTCGGGCAGGTGCCAGTGGCAGTGGCCCGCGGTCTCGTCGACGTGCGAGCCGAGGTGTACCGAGAGCGGCACCTCGGCGAGCGCCGCGGCGAGGTCGACGTCGGCCGGCGCGTCGTAGACCGGGTTGGCGCCGAGGATCACCAGGGTGTCGACGGCGCCGGCCCTGGCGTCGGCCACCAGCTCGGCGAGCGACGCCGCCTGGTCCACCGGCTCGGCCTCCACCGGCTCGGTATAGATGACGGTGGTGCCGGCGTTGCCGAGGGCCGCGTTCACCGCGTGGAGCAGCGTGTGGACCTCGGCGTCGACCTCGTCGCCGGCCAGCACCAGGCAGCGCCCGCGGTGCGCCTGGAGGTCCTCGGCCACCGCGTCGACCCATTCGGCCCGCTCGCCGTCCGCGAAGAACGGCGGCGCCGCGGAACCGGCGACGCCGAGGCGGGCGGCCAGGGCGAGGGCGAAGTGGGCGACCTCGGTGGGCTTGACCGCCAGGCGGTGATCGGCCACCGTGCCGGTCGCGGTCACGCCGCTCTCGACCGCGTAGAGACGGCTCATGCCGTCGCGCCTGGCCGCCGCGAGGTCGTGGACCTTGCGGCGCCGCGCGAAGTCGAGGGCGTAGCGCACCGCGCCCGGACCCTGGGTGAGGAAGTCGGAGTCGAGCGCCACCACCACGTCGGCCCGCGACAGGTCGTAGCGCGTCTCCACCGGCTTCCCGAACGCCGCCAGGGCGCCGCGGCGCACGTGGTCGCGGCCGGCGGCTTCGTGCTGGTGCCACCTCGCCTTCGGCATCGCGGCGCGGAGCTCGGCGACGAGCGCGGCCACGGTGGGCGAGGTCACGGTGCCGGTCAGCAGCCGCAGGCCCTCGCCCTCGAGCGCCTTCAGGGCCGTGACCTTGGGGCCGATCGCGTCCACGAAGGCGCCCCAGGTGCGGATCTGGCCGAGGTGGGTCACCGCCTGCGAGCGGTCGGGGTCGTAGAGGTCGAGCACCGCCGCCTGGGCGCGCACGTCCGAGCGGCCGAGGCTCGCCGGGTGCTCGGGATTGCCCTCGAGCTTGGTCGGGCGTCCGTTGTGGCTCTCGGCCAGCAGCCCGGTGGCGTAGCCGCCCACGGCGTGGACGGTGGCGAAATAGAGAGGCTTGCCCGGCACCAGTTGCTCGGGCTGGCGCACGTAGGGGACGATCTTCTCGATCGGCTGCCTGGTGCAGCCGGCGAGGCCCGCCAGGGCCAGCGACGCGCTCGCCAGTTGCACGAACCGCCGGCGATCGAGACTGCCGTCCCATTCCGAGGCGTGGCGCGGGAACTCCCGGTGCAGCAGCTCGCGGAACGCGTTCGTGCCGGCGAGCTCGTCGAGGCTGCGCCAGTAGGACGCGCCGCGGCTCCCCTGCAAACGCGCGCGGATCTCGTTCAGGCTCTCGGATTCCTTCATGCGTCTCGGCGCCTTCTAGCGATGGCAGGTCGAGCAGCTCGTGAGGCGACGGCTGTCGTCGATCGCCGCGGCCGCCACCAGCTTGCGGCCGTAGTCGGGGTCACCGGCGGGACGCTCCCAGTCCCAGTTGAAGACCTCCTCGGGCGGCCGCACGAACTTCTCGGGCCGGCGGTGGCAGTCGAGGCACCACTGCATCTGGAGCGAGGCGCCGCGCCGCAGCAGCGGCATCTCGTTCACCGGGCCGTGGCAGGTGTCGCAGCCCACGCCCTTCTTCACGTGGATCGCGTGGTTGAAGTAGACGAAGTCGGGCAGGTCGTGCACCCGGTTCCAGCGGATCGGCTCGCCGGTGCGCAGGCTCGCGCGCACCGGCTCGAGCATCGGGCTGTCCTTCCAGATCTCCTTGTGGCAGTTCATGCACACCTCGGTCGCCGGAACGTTGGCGAAGGCCGAGCGCTCCACCGAGGTGTGACAGTAGCGGCAGTCGATGCCCAGCGCCGCCGTGTGGTGGTCGTGGCTGAAGGGCACCGGCTGCGCGAACACCACGCCCTCGTAGGTGCGGTACGCCGACCGCTCGACCGCCATGATCACGCCGATCGTCCCCGCGGCGAGGCCGAACGCCGCCAGGAGGCTGAAACGCGAGATCACGTTGGTCGACTGGTGAAAGATCTGGGCCATGGCTGCAACTGTCCATCCGGTC
>DASWIG010000631.1:0-8993 GCA_036397835.1 Thermoanaerobaculia bacterium | reverse complement strand
CGCGAGAAGATCTCCTCGGGCGGCCCCTGCTCCACGACCCTTCCGCCGTCGAGGAAGACCACGCGGTCGGCGATGTCGCGCGCGAAGTGCATCTGATGGGTGACGATGAGCATCGTCATCCGGCTTTCCCGCGCCAGGCGCCGCAACACCGCCAGCACCTCGCCCACGAGCTCAGGATCGAGCGCCGACGTCACCTCGTCGAAGAGCATGACCTCGGGCTCCATGGCCAGAGCGCGGGCGATCGCCACGCGCTGCTTCTGGCCGCCGGAGAGCTGGACTGGGTGGGCGTCGACCTTGTCGGCGAGGCCCACCCGGTCGAGCAGTTCCCGCGCCCGCTCGTCGGCCTCGCGCCGCCGCAGGCCGAGCACCTGCACCGGCGCCTCGGTGACGTTGCGCAGCACGGTCATGTGGGGGAAGAGGTTGAAGTGCTGGAAGACCATGCCGACCTTGGCGCGGCAGCGGCGCAGATGGGCCTCGTCGGCCCACGGGCCCCCGTTGCGCCGCGCTGGCCACAGGTCGACGCCGTCGATCTCGACGCGGCCGGCGTCGATCGTCTCGAACGCCATCAACACGCGCAGGATCGTCGACTTGCCCGAGCCGCTGGGGCCGATCAGCGCCACCCGCTCCGAGCGCGCCACCTCGAGGTCGAGGCCGTCGAGCACCCGCAGCTCGCCGAAGCGCTTGACCACGCCCTCGAGGCGGATCACGGGACGTTCAGGCCGGCCGCTCACTCAACGTCTCCAGCCGCCGCACCAGCCGCGCCGCGAGCAGGCTCACGGCGAGGAAGATCGCGCCCACCAGGGTCAGGGGCTCGAGGTAACGGAAGGTCTCGGCGCCGATCAGCTTCGCCGTCTGCAGCAGCTCGAGCACGGTGATGGCGGCGAGCATCGGCGTGTCCTTGAACATGGCCACCAGGTAGTTGCCCAGGGCGGGGATCACCGGCGGGATCGCCTGCGGCAGCACGATCGCGCGCCAGGTGCGCCAACGGCCGAGGTTGAGGGCGATCGCGGCCTCCCACTGCCCCTTGGGCACCCCCTCGATGCCGGCGCGGTAGACTTCCGCGGTATAAGCGCTGTAGTGGAGACCGAGGGCGAAGACCCCGGAAACGAGCGGCGAGGCCGAAAGGCCCAGCGACGGCGCGACGTAGAAGAGGAAGTAGATCTGGACGAGCAGCGGCGTCGAGCGCACGAATTCCACCAGCCCTGTCGCCGGCAGCGCCACCAGTCGGCGCCGTGAGCGCCGCAGGACGGCCCACACCAGCCCCAGGGCGAGCGCCAGCGCCATGCCGAGCCCGGTGGCCTGGAGGGTGACGACGAGCGCCCGCAAGAGCTCGGGCAGGATCTCCCAGGCGAAGCGCCAGTCGAAGGTCAACGCAGGCCTCCGTAGTCGCGGCCGAGCGCCAGGCGGCGCTCCAGGCCGCGGGTGCCCAGGGCGAGCGCCTGCGCCAGCAGGAAGTAGAGCACGAGCACCAGGCCGAAGATCTCCACCGTGCGCAGGGTCTCGGAGCGCAGCAGTTGGGCGCGGAACGTCAGGTCGTGGAGGGTGATCATCGACACCAGGGCGGTGTTCTTGAGCAGCTCGATCAGCAGGTTGCCGAGCGGCGGGACCATCGCCAGGGCGGCCTGCGGCAGCACCACGCGCCACATGGTCTGGCGGCGGCTGAAGCTCAGCGCCGCAGCCGCCTCGTACTGGCCTCGCGGCACCGCCCGGATCGCCCCGCGCACCACCTCGGCGCCGTAGGAGCCGGTGTTGAGACCGAGCACCAGGATCCCGGCGGTCATCGCCCCCAGCTCGACGCCCAGCAGCGGCAGGGCGAAGTAGAACCAGAAGAGCTGCACCAGGGCCGAGGTGCCCCGGAAGACCTCCACGTAGGCCGTGGCCGCGGCGCGGACGGCGGCGTTGTCCGCCACCCGGCCGAGGCCGCCGGCCAGCGCCGCCACCGCTGCCAGCGCCGCCCCGCCCACCGTCAATCGGACGGTGACCCACACCCCCCCGAGGAGGGGGGGCAGCAGATCGGCGGGCGCCGGCAGCTCCATCAGGCGGCGACCAGCGGCGAGGCGTCGCCGCGGTCGGCGATGTAACCCGGCCGCGGCTTCTGCCCGGAGAACGGCTCGACGAGCGTGTTCTCGACGCTGTTGTAGACGAAGAAGACGTTCGTTCGCGGCAGCGGCGAGATGTTCGAATTCGAGCCGTGCATGGTGTTGCAGTCGAAGAACGTCGCCGAGCCCGCGGGACCGGTGGGCGCCTCGATGCCGCCGGCCTCCGCCAGCCGCGCCAGGCTCTGGTCGTCCGGCACGCCGTACTCCTGCTTCTTGAGCGAGGACTCGTAGTGGTTCTCGGGCGTCTCGCCCACGCAGGAGACGTAGATCTGGTGGGAGCCGGGGATCAGCATCAGCGGACCGTTGAACGGCGTGTTCTCGGTGAGGCTGATCGAGCAGGAGACGGCGCGCATGCGCGGCATGCCGTCTTCCAGGTGCCAGGTCTCGAAGTCGGAGTGCCAGTAGAACTCCTTGCCGCGGAATCCCGGCTTGTAGTTGACCCGCGACTGGTGGAGGTAGACGTCGCCGCCGAGGATCTCGGTGACGACGTTGAGAATCTTCGGATGACGCGACAGACGGTCGATGACCTCGCTCAGCTTGTGCACCTCGAAGACCGAGCGGACCTCGCCGCCGCCGGGCTCGGTGATCACCTCGGGGCGACCGGCGAGGGCGTCGAGCGTGCGCAGGCGCTCCGCCTCCTCCTGGTAGGTCCGCAATTCGTCGGCGTGGAGGAAACCGGGAAAGGCGAGGAATCCCCGCGTCTCGTGGGCGCGCCGGTGCAAGGCCGAAAGGCCTCCCCGGGGCTCCCCGTAGACGACGGGGTCCTGACGCTCGACGAGCTGAGGCTCCGGCGCGTGGCGCGACGGATAAGGGTCCTTGGTGGACGGCTGGGACAGAGTGGCTGTCGTCATGGCGATGCTCCTGACGGTCAAGTGGTTCAGGTCTGGGCGGGCTCGGCTGCGAGCAGCGGATACGCCCCCTCGTGGTCGTGGACCTCGCTGCCGGTCAGCGCCGGGGTGAAGACGCACATCATGCGCAGGTCCGTCCTCGCCCGCAGCTCGTGTCGCTCGTGCTGGTCGACGGCGTAGAAGGTGCCGGGCCGGATCAGGTGGACGCCGGCGCCCTCGACCTCCAGCTCGCCTTCGCCTTCGATGCAGTAGACGGCTTCCAGGTGGTGCTTGTACCAGATCCGGGTCCTGGTCCCGGCGTAGAGGATCGTGTCGTGGAACGAGAAGCCCATGTCGTCGTCGCGCAACAGGAACCGGCGGCTGGTGAAGGTCGGGGCCTTGACCTCGCGCGCGGTCCCGGCGACGTCTGCTTCGAGATGGCGGACGATCATTTCGCGTTCCTCCGGGTTTCAGGCGACGTTTCTCAGCGCTTCAGCTTCACCGAGCGCCGCGGCGAGGCTCTCTTCGATCAGGTCCAGGCCGCTCTCGAGCGTCTCGCGCTCGATGGTCAGGGGCGGCAGGAGCTTCAGGACCTCGTCCTGGGCGCCGGCGGTCTCGATCACCAGGCCGCGGGCGAAGGCCTCCCGCGACACCTTGCCCGCGAGCTCCGGGTCCTCGAAGGCCATGCCCTGGATCAGCCCGCGCCCGCGCACCACGCCGGCCGCCTGCGGCTGGCCGCCGGCGATCTCCAGCAGCCGCGACGCCACCCGCCGCGCCTTGGCCTCGACCGCGCGCTGCAGCTCGTCGTCCTGCCAGAACGACAGCGCTTCGGCCGCGGTGACGAAGGCGGGATTGTGCCCGCGGAAGGTGCCGTTGTGCTCGCCGGGCTGCCACACGTCGAGGTCGGGCTTGAGCAGCACCAGCGCCATCGGCAGCCCGAAGCCGCTGAGCGACTTCGACAGGCAGACGACGTCGGGCTCGACGCCCGCGGGCTCGAAGCTAAAGAACGGCCCGGTTCGGCCGCACCCCACCTGGACGTCGTCGACGATGAGCAGGGCGCCGTGCTGGCGGGTGAGCTGGGCCAGTCGCCGCAGCCATTTGAAACCGGCGGGACGCACGCCGCCCTCGGCCTGCACGGTCTCCAGGATCACCGCCGCCGGCGCCTCGACGCCGCTGCCGGCGTCCGCCAGGTAGGCCTCCAGGAGGTCGAGCGTGTCGACGTCGTCGCCGTGGTAGCCGTCGAAGGGCATCACCGTCGCGTGGGCGAGGGGAAGGCCCGCCCCGGCGCGCTTGAAGGCGTTGCCGGTCACCGCCAGGGACCCCAGGGTCATGCCGTGGAAGGCGTTGGTGAAAGCGATGACGTCGTGCCGTCCGGTGACCTTGCGCGCCAGCTTGAGCGCCGCTTCCACGGCGTTGGTGCCGGTCGGGCCGGGGAATTGCACCTTGTAGGCGAGCCCGCGGGGCCGCAGCACCACCTCTTCGAAGCGCTCGAGGAACCGCCGCTTGGCGGCGGTGGCCATGTCGAGACCGTGGACGAGGCCGTCGTCCTCCAGGTATTCGAGGAGCTTGCGCTTGAGGCGCGGGTTGTTGTGACCGTAATTCATCACGCCCGCGCCGGCGAAGAAATCGATGTAGCGGCGGCCGTCCTCGTCGATCAGATGATCGCCCTGGGCCTGCTGAAACACCGCGGGAAAGGCGCGGCTATAGCTGCGGACCTCGGATTCGAGGCGTTCGAAAATTTCCATGACTACTCCTTGGAGGGTCTCGTTCGCGGCCCGTGGCCTGGGATGGGGCCGATGCGGTGGAGCTCTTCGATCTCGTGATCGCCGCCCGCGATGAGCTCCTCGCCGAAATAGGGCGACACCTCGCAGCGGGTGCCCAGGCTCCGCGCGAGGGAATGGAAGAGCGCTCGCGACGCTTCGTTGTCGGGCGTGACCGTGGTCTCCAACCAGCGGACGTCGCGGCACGCCGGCAACGCCAGCAGCTCCACGAGGAGCCGGCGGGCGAGACCGCGGCCGCGCATCGACGCGTCGACCGCCACCTGCCACACGAAGACCGTTCGCGGATCGGCGGGCGGCTTGAACGCGGTGACGAAGCCCACCACGTCGTCCGCCGCTTCCTCGTCCCGCGCCTGAGCCACCACGCAAGTGTCGCCGAAATGCCGGCAGACGAGCAGGTAGCTGTAGAGCGAGTTCAGGTCGAGGACTCGGGAATCGCGCACCAGCCTGTGGATCGCCACGCCGTCCTCGACCTCGGCGGTCCGGATCACGATCGGGTGGGTCGTCTCTGGGTCGTCACGGGCTGGCATGTCAAGAACGGGCTGGTATACAAAACGCGGGCTGGTTATCAGGATCGATCGAAATTCGGAATTCGTGGCTCGTCTTCGACCTTATCATCTCGAATTCTGAGATCAAGTTTCGTGCCGCTCGCGCGCGACGAGCCCGGCCGAGATCTCCCGGACTTACATCAAGGGGCGGATCATGCCCTGAAACACGATCCGGTCGAATCCATTCGCCGCTCTCCGCTCACTTGGGCGCGATGAGCGCCCGATAGAGGATGCGCAGGGCCTCGTCGGCCACCGCCATGCCGACGCCGATGTGGAAGCAGATCTGCGACGGGCTCTGGCCGATCACCTCGATCGGGATGTGGACCTCGCGCAGCGCCGTGATGGCGTCGACGATCGGATAAGAGTTGCCCTTGAGGCCAAGGCCCACCGGCGTGATGATGGCGAGGTTGTAGACGACGTCCATCAGGTCCGGCCGGAGCTGGCTCTCGATGGCGCGGCGCAGGTCGTTGATGCAGTCCTTGAGATCTTCCTGGTCCACCAGCACCGCCACGTCGTCCTTGTCCGTGGGGTAGTGGTAGCTGCCCACGCGGAAGTCCTGGAGGAGCTGGAGGAGCTTGGCGGTGAAGCCGTGCTCCTCGCTCAAGGTGTCCTTTTCCAGGTAGATGCAGGCCACGTTGTCGAGCCGGGCGATGCCCACCACGCCCTCCTCAGGCACCCGCTCGTTGAGGATCCGGGTGCCCGGCTCCGAGGGCTCGTTGGTGTTGCGGATGCTGATGGGGATCTTGCGCCGCCGGCAATTGAGGATCGCGTCGAAGTGGAAGACGTTGAACCCCTTTGAGGCCAGGAGCCGCAGCTCCTTGAACGTGAGCCGCGGGATGGCGCGGGCATCGGCGATGATGCCGGGATCGGCCTCGAACACGCCGTTCACGTCGGTCCAGTTCTCGTAGGTCTCGGCGTCGATGGCGTAGGCGATCTCGCCGCCGGTCAGGTCCGAGCCGCCGCGCGAGAACACGGCCACGTCGCCGTCTCGGGTAACGCCGTAGAAACCGGGCACCACGTTGACCTTCCGGGTCTCTTCCGCCAGGCCGGCGATGTTGTCGTAGCTCTCGTCGAGGACCTTGGCGTCGAGGTACTTCCCGGCAACGGTCAGCCCGAAGTCCTCCGGCAGACAGACCCGGCTGTCCAGGCCCTGCCGGCGGAAGTGCTCGGCGATCACCTTGGCGTTGTAGTGCTCGCCTCGCGACGCCAGGAAGGCGATCTTGCGGTCGCCGTCGAGATCGCAATCGAGGTCGCGCTCGAGCGGCTGCACGATCGAGCCGTCCACGCCCAGCTCGTCGACGAGCTGCGCGAACCTCTCCAGCACCGCCGCGCGGCTTTGCGCCGCGGAGATGGGCTTGCGCCGCTCCCAGAAGTGCGCGCCGTCGGTGGCCACGTTGAGGAGGTGGTCCGTCACCTTCTCCTCGTGGGCGCAACGGCGTCCGGGAGCGGACACGACGACGAAACGCCGGCGCTCGTTGCGGGCCACGATGTCGCGGACCTTGGCGATATGCTCCGCATCGGCCACCGAGCTGCCGCCGAACTTGCATACGATCGTCGAAGTCATGGTACCCCCGCCAGCGCGAGATCCAGCGACCCTATCACGGGCCGATCCGCAGCAATCGGCGCATCCGGCGGTAGACTGCGCCCATGACGTCCCGCTCTTTCCGCTTCCGACGCAGCCTCCTCCTACCCCTGACGCTCCTCCTCGCCCTGCCGCCGGCGGCCGCCGCGCGGTCGCTCCACTGGCGCGCCCTCGAGGTCGACGCCCGCCTCGACGCCGACGGACGGCTGCACGTGGTCGAGCGCCACGCGATGGTTTTCGACGGCGACTGGAACGGCGGCGAGCGGCGCTTCGAGCTGCACATCGTCCAGGACCTGGACCTCCATCGCGTCTCCCGCGTCGACCCGGTGACGGGCACGGACTGGCAGCTCGCCCGCGGCGATCTCGACGAGGTCGACCGCTACGACTGGGCCGACGGCAACGTCCTGCGCTGGCGCAGCCGCCGCCCGTCGGACCCGCCGTTCGCCGGCGAGGAGATCGTCTACGTGCTCGAGTACACCCTTGCGGGGGTCCTGCGGGAGCGCGACGGCCGCTACCTCCTGTCCCACGACTTCGCGTTTTCCGACCGCGCCGGATCGATCGAACGCTTCACCCTGGACCTCGAGCTCGATCGCGTCTGGCGTGAGCTCGATCCGCTGCCGGCGCACCTCGAGCGTCTCGACCTGCCGCCCGGCCAGGGTGTGCCGCTCGCTGCCGATCTCGCTTACGCAGGCGAGAGGCGCCCTGCCGCGGTGCTTGCCGCCGCCCCTCTGGCGCTGCGTTACGCCGCCTTCGCCGCGGCGCTGGCGCTGCTCGGCTGGCTCTACCTGGGCTTGCGCCGCCACGAGCAGGAACGCGGCCGCTTCGAGGCAGCCGACGTGCCCGAGGGCGTCGACCCCGGCTTCCTCGAAGAGCATCTTTTCTCGATGCGACCGGAGGTCGCCGGCGCCGTGTGGGACCACCGGATCGGTCCCCCCGAGGTCGCCGCGGTGATCGCCCGCCTGGTGGCGGAGGGCCGGCTCGCGAGCTCGGTGCGCGAGAAGAAGGGGCTGCTCGGCACCAAGCGGGTGCTCGAGCTGAAGCTCCTCGTCGACCGCGGCGCGCTCGGCAGCTACGAGCGCAAGCTCGTCGACAAGCTCTTCTTCGACGGCCGCACCGAGACCGACACCGAGGCGGTGCGCCGGCACTACAAGAACAGCGGCTTCGACCCCACCGGCGTGATCCGCGAGCCGATCGAAAAGCGGCTGCGTCCGCTCGTCGGCCGCCGGCCCCCGAAGCCGAGCCCGCGGGTGCCGTGGATCTGCGCCGGCGTCTTCGGGCTTCTTCTCGGGCTCGAATTCGCCGCCCGCGGCGCGGGTGGGGCGGTGCTCGTCGCCCTGCTCTCCATCATGGCGACGCTACCGATCATCGCCGGCTCGGTCTTCGTATCGATCTACCGGCGCTCGACCCATGGTCTCGATCGGATCGCGCTCGGGTTCCTGCTGCCGGCTCTGGTCCTCCTCGCCGTCCTCTTCCTGGCGACGGTCGCCGAAGAGTGGCTGGGCTTCGCGATCCCCGACTTCTACCCGGGGCCCTTCGGCGTGCCGGCCCTGGCCGCCTTCGCGGTCTTCGTGGCGAGCGTCTGGCTCCATCTCGCCCGTACCCGCGACGCGCCCGAGGCGGTGCGCCTGCGCCGCAAGCTCGCCGAGATCCGCCGGCGCTTCGCGAAGGAGCTGGACAGGCCGGATCCCCGGCTCGACGACGCCTGGCTCCCCTACCTGCTCGCGTTCGGCCTCGACCGCCGGGTCGACCGCTGGTTCACGAGCTTCGGCGGCCGCCTCGCCGATCACGGCTCCGTGGGGACGGCGGGGTGGTCGTCGTCCTCCGGATCGTCGCAGTGGACGGGCGGCGGCGGCGCCTTCGGCGGCGCCGGGGCCTCGGCGTCGTGGGCCGCGGCGGCGGCGGGCCTGGCCGCCGGCGTGGCGAGCCCGAGCTCGAGCGGCGGGTCCTCGGGGGGCGGCGGCAGCTTCTCGGGGGGCGGCGGAGGCGGCGGCTGGTGAGCGCCCTGGCGGCCGCTATCATGAGCTCAGCGCGCCAGCTCCACCCCTTCCACCCCCGGCGCCAGCGCCACGTTCTGCGGCAGGTGGATGCCGGTGACCCACACCAGCCACTGGCGGTCGAGCTCTTTCCCCAGGGCGTTGACGGCGCGGTCGAGCTTGTCG
>DASWIG010000630.1:0-14323 GCA_036397835.1 Thermoanaerobaculia bacterium | reverse complement strand
GGCGAGACGGGGACCGGCAAGGAAATCATCGCCCGCGCCATCCACTTCAACTCGCCCGACGCTGCCGAACCCTTCGTCGGCATCAACTGCACGGCACTTCCGGAGACACTCCTCGAGTCGGAGCTGTTCGGACACGTCCGCGGCTCCTTCACCGGCGCCGTCGGTGATCGCAAGGGCCGCTTCGAGATCGCGGGATCCGGCACCATCTTCCTCGACGAGATCGGCGACACCAGCCTCGCCTTCCAGGCCAAGCTCCTGCGCGTGCTCCAGGAACGAGAGTTCTATCCGGTCGGCAGCGATACGCCGAAGCGCACCGAGGCACGCGTCACCGCCGCTACCCACCGCGACATCGAAGAACTCGTCGAGCAGAATCGCTTCCGCGAGGATCTCTACTTCCGCCTCAAGGTCGTCGAGATCGTGGTGCCCCCACTCCGCGAGCGCCGCGGCGACATCCCGATCCTCGCCGATCACCTCCTCGGCAAGATCGCCCGTGAAACCCACAAGGACGTCCACGTCATTCCCGACGACGTGATGTCCAGGCTCATGGAGTACAGCTGGCCCGGCAACGTCCGCGAGCTCGAGAACGTGATCGAGCGCGGCGTGGTGCTGTCGACCGGCGAGGTCTTCGACGAGGACCTCTTGCCGCCGGCGGTGCGCGAGCCGCGCACGCCGCTGGCCCATCCCCCGGCGATGCCGTCGAACGGCCTGTCGTTCAAGGAGGCCGTCGCCAGCTACGAGCGCGAGCTGATCACCCAGGCCCTGAAGAACGCCGGAGGCGTGCAGAAACGCGCGGCCGACATCCTCCAGGTCAAGCCGACGACCCTGCACGAGATGATGAAGCGCCTCGGGGTCACGGCCCAGGCCTGACCGCGGGCCTGGTCCGGGGACGCGTTCCGGAAATCCGGCGTCTCTGATAAGATGCCGCTTCCGAGTGCCTCGGGACGGTGAAATCCGTGGCGCAGGCTCGCCGCGGAAGCCGCCGCGACCCGACAAACCCACCTGGCCGAGCCGCTATGACGTACCCCGGAAACCCGTCGCTGTCACCGGACGTTCAACGACGCACCTCGACGACCTTCGAGCAGAGCCTCGACCTGGTCGCACAGGGCCGGGACCAGGAGGCCCTGGCCGGCTGCGAGTTCATCCTCGGTCTCGATCCCCTCTTCCAGCCGGCCCGCAAGCTTCAGGGCCGTCTCCGGAGCCCCGAACGGCCGGTCCGGACCGACGACCTGCGGGCCCAGGATCCGCCGGCGCGGCCGCCTTTGCCCTCGCCCGCGCAAACGGCGCCGCTGAAAATCCCCCCCCTCGATCCCCCCAAGGGGACGCAGGCGCAGCGGCCGGCCGGCGGCCTCGGCGCCGTGCTCCAGCACCTCCTGGCGAAAAAGAGCTACCAGCAGGTCGTGCAGATCGCCGGCAGCCAGGCGCAGGCGATCGCCGACGATCCGCAGCTCCAGGCCCTCGTCGGCCAGGCCCGGGCCGCCCTGGCGGCGGAAGCGGCCGTGGCGCCGGCCTTCGCCGCGCCGGCGCCCGCCACGCCGGCGGCCGGCGGCGAGGTCCTCTCCTTCGACACCGTCGTCCAGGCGCCGGCGGAAGACGACCTCCTCGACCTGCAGCGGCTGAGCCTGTCGCTCGACAAGGAGCACGACGACCCTCTCTCCGAGATCAGCACCGAGCCACAGCTCGACGACCTCGATCTCGGAGCCGCCGACGAGCTGACCGGCGACGACGCGGAGGAGGGTGTGCCGGAATTCGGCGGCGGACCGGACCTCGACGGCGCCCTGGACCTCGACGGCAGGCTGGAGGACCTGGAGGCCCTCGACCTCGACGAGGACGTGCTGCCCGACCTCGACGAGGCGGCGCCGCTCGAGGACCTGTTGACGGTCGAGGCGACGACGCCGTTCACGGCGGGCGCGGCGATGGCGGGCGTGGCGGCGGCGGAGCCGGCCGGCATCGGGATCGGGGTCTCCTTCGACGCCACGGGCGAGGCCGACGAAGAGACGGAGCGGATCGCGGAGCTGCTCGACGAAGGACAGGGGAGCTTCGACCGCGGCGACTACCAGGGCGCCATCGACGTCTGGTCGCGTATTTTCCTCATCGACATCTCGAACGGCGAGGCGTCGAGCCGGATCGAGGAGGCGCGACGGAAGAAGGCCGAGCTCGAGCGGCAGGCCGAGGAGATCTTCCACGAGGGCGTGGGCCACGTCGAGAGCGAGTCGCTCGAGGAGGCCAAGGACGCATTCCGGCGGGTGCTGGCCGTCGATGCCCACCACTCCCTGGCGCGCGACTATCTCGAGCAGCTCGAGGCCGGCAAGGTCCCCACCGTCGTGTCGCGCCAGAGCGAGGCGGACCTCGACGACCTCGACGCCGTCGGGCTCGCCGCGGCCGGCGCCACGGCGGCGAGCCCGACGCTGGAAGCGGCGGTCCGGCGCGACCGCGTCGTGGTGGTCAGGAAGACCGACAAACGGATCATTGCCCTGGCCGCGTTGGTGGCGATCCTGGTCGTCGGCGCCGGCGCCTATCTCTTCCTCAACAAGGACAAGCTGTTCCCGAACACCGCAGCGCAGACCGCGGCCCCGGCGCCGGCGCCGCGCGTCGATCCCATCGCCCGTGCCACCCGCCTGCACGAATCCGGGCAGACCGAGAAGGCCCTCGAGCAGTTGCGCAACGTCTCCGCCGACGATCCCGCGCACCCGGAGGCGATGGCCATCATCGATCAGTGGGAGGCGTTGATCGCGGCCGTGCAGCAGGTAGACGCCGGGCCGCCGCCGGAGGTCCTCGCGCGCCGCAACCTGCTGCTCGCCGCCGCCCGCCAGGCGCACCGGGAGCAGCGGTTCATCAAGGCGAGCAAGTACTACGAGCAGGCGAACAAGATCCTCGCCCTGGATTCCGGCGACCGGGCCCTCTTGCTCAACTGCCAGGCCGAGCTCCAGGACCTCGCCGCGGAGATCAAGAAGTTCGAGCAGCGCGAATACGCCGCGATCCTTCCCGACCTGTGGCGCCGGCGCGACCGGAATCCCGAGGATCACGACGTCAGCCAGCTCATCGCCGACTCCTACTTCAATCTCGCGCTCGTCGATCTGCAACGCGGCGATCCGAAATCGGCCGCGGAGAAGCTCAAGGATGCGCTCGAGGTCGACCCGGACAACGACGACCTGCGGCGCCTGCAGCTCTTCGCCGACACCTACTCGGCCCGATCTCAGGACCTGCTCTACCTGATCTTCGTGAAATACCTGCCGTCGCGAGATCTGTAGGAGCCGCGGGTTCGATTCGATGAGCAAGCGCAAGAGCCCGAACGGCCGGGGGCTTCCGCTCTTCGACCTCCCCCTGCACGCCAACGACGAAGAGGCCGCGCCGGAGGAGGCCGAACGGCTCGTGGAGGACGCCGGCGACCTGCCGCTCGCCCCGCGCCGCGCGCGGGCCGCGGCGGCCGCTTCCGGCTCCGCCGCCGTCGACAAGACCCTGAGGAAGATCCCGGTAGTGCCGGCGGACGGCGAAACGGCAAACGGCGAAACTGCGGACGGCGAAACGGCGGACGAGCAGCTCGCGCCGCTCAGGGACCGGCTGCTCGCCGCCAGTCTCGATCTCGCGATCCAGGTGGTCGTCGCGGGAGGTGCCGTGGCGGCGGTGCGCGCCATGGGGGTCCCGGTCGCGCTCGCGGACGGCTTGCCCTTCGCCCTCTTCGGCCTGATCTTCTCCTTCCTCTACTGGTTCATTCCGCTCGCCTTCTGGGGCCAGACGCCGGGCATGGCGTGGGTCGGCAACTCGGCGGTCAGCCTGAGCGACGAACCCTTGACCTTCGCTCAGACCCTGCTGCGGTGGTGCGGCGCCCTGCTGACGCTGGCCCTCGCCGGCCTCCCCCTGCTCCTCGCCCTCGGGGGCCGATCCTTGAGCGACCGCCTGAGCGAGTCGAAGACGGTGGCGATCTGAGGCCGCGTCTACGGAACGTACTCGAAGCGGTACACGGTCCCTGGCCGGGAATCCTCGAAGCGCAGCCAGGCGCGGCGACCGTCCTTGCGCAGCGCCACCGCGCCGTCGTCGCCGGAGGACACGGACCAGCCCGCCTGGCGCAGCCGCGCCAGGAGCTCGCGCCGCACCGTCGAGACGCCGTCCGGCGTCAACAAGCTCACCGTCGGCCGGCCGCTCGCGGTCGGCTCGAAGTCGATCAGGCTCGCCGGCAGATAGAGCGGCAGGTCGGGCGGGAAGTCGCCGGGCAGGATGCCCACGAGCTCGGGCGCGCGGACGCGGCTCTTGACGTCCTCCGACGTGTCGACCTCGAGCGCCGGCGCCACGTCGACGGTCTCGAGCTCCGGGCTCTCCGCAGGCGGCTCGGCGCAGGCGCCAAGCGCCAGCACGGCTGCGGCGGCCAGGAACCGGCCCGCCGTCGGCGGCCGGCGCGGTTTTCTGTTAGAATGGCGGCGCGTCATGGGCTTTCGGATCCGTCTCCTCGCGGCCTGCGGGCTTTTCTCGAGCTGGATGATCCTGCTGCTGACGGGGCTCGTGCTCGCGGGCTGGAGCCACCTCGTGCTCCTCGGAGCCCTCCTTGTCTTCCCCTGGCGTCAGGCGGCCCATCCCGGACGAAACCACGCGGAGGAGCCGCGCGTAGGGAGATGATGAAGGCCGTTGCCGGAATCCGCGCCGCCACAGACCCTGGAGAGATTATAGTGTCATCCCAGGACGAGTCACCTCGGATCAACCAGATCGAAGTCCCTCAGATCCGTCGCTACACGCTTGCCTCGCTCGCCGCGGCCGGCGTGGCCGGCGCTCTCGGCGTGCTGCGCGCCCGTTTCCAGCACAGCCACATGTTCACGCCCACACGGTATCCCGAGGGCGAGTGGGATCCGGCCCGCCAGGGTCTCGTCTACCGCGACGTCTGGTTCGACAGCGAGCCCGGCGTCCGGCTCCACGGCTGGTGGATCGAGCACGGCGCGCCGCGGGCCACCGTGCTCTACTGCCACGGCAACGCCGGCAGCCTGGGCAGCCGCGTCGAGATCTTCCGCTACTTCCAGCGTCTCAAGGTCAACGTCTTCGCCTTCGACTACCGGGGCTACGGCCGCTCGACCGCCGCCGCGCCGAGCGAGCAGGGCCTCTACCGCGACGCGCGCGCCGCCTACGCCTGCCTGACCGGGGAGCTCGGCGTCGCGCCGCGAGAGATCCTGCTCTTCGGGCATTCGATGGGCGGCGCGGTGGCCGTCGACGCGGCGCTCGACTGCCCGGTGTCCGGGCTCATCGTGCAGTCGAGCTTCACCGACCTGCGCGACATGGCGCGCCACGCATTCCCGGGGGTGCCCATGCACTGGATCACCCGCAACTGCTTCCGCAGCATCGCCAAGGTCGGGCGCCTCGGGATGCCCAAGCTCTTCGTCCACGGCCGGGCCGACACCGTCGTGCCGTACGTCCTCGGCGAGCGTCTCTACGCGGCGGCGGCGGCTCCGAAATCCCGCTTCGCCGTGCCCGGAGCCGATCACAACGACCTCCACCTTCAGGGCAAGGCGGTGCCGTACTTCCAGGTCCTGGCGCGCTTCCGCCGCCGCTGCGTGGGTTAGGTCAACAACCCGGGGAACGCGGCTCGAGGACCAGCAGCGTGAGCTCGTCGAAGCGCTCGAGCTCGTCGAGCGAGAGCTCGAACACGGGGCGACCCTCGAGCCAGGCGCAGAGGACGAAGAAGCTCTCTGGCTCCTCGCGCAGCAGCGAGCGCAGCCGCACCCGCTCCTCGCCGTCGCCGAGCGCGACTGTTTCGAGACCGGCCTTGCCGTCCTCGAGACGGCGGAAGAGACGCGGCAGCTCCAGCCCGCGGCCGGCGAGCAGGCGGCCGAGGAAAGGGCCGGTCAAGAGCACGAGCTGGAAGCTGGCGCCGCCGTCGGTCGAGCGGTAGATGCCGTTGCCGGGATCGCCGTAGGGCTCGCTGACGGCCACGAACATGCGGCTGGGGTCCTGCGGGTCGATCTCCACGTCGCTGGCCGCGACCTGCGGCAGCCCGGCGGTCACGCTCGTCCAGGTGGCGCCGCCGTCGTCGGAGCGGAAGAGGCCCTTCGTCCCGAAGCGTCCGGGGTGGAGCTTGGCTCCCTCGATCTCGCCGATGTTGCCCCCCGCCGAGGCCACCGTGGCCCACACGGTGCCGCCGGGGGCGACCGCGATGCGCGAGAAGGCGCGGCCCGAGAACGTCGTGGGCGAGAGCGCCTGCCGGCGGCGGAGGCCAGGACCGAGACGAGGACGAGGACGACGGAGGAACGCGTCATCACGCACCTCCCTTGACGACGTAGGGACGCCAGGCGTCGGCGGGGCCGAGCTCGGCCAGCACCAGCACGCAGTCGTTGCGGGCCTCGGCGAGCTCGACCTCGAGCTCGCCCGACTTGGCGAGGGGACCGAGGTCGAGGCGCCGCTGACGGACCGCCGCCAGCAGCTCGGAGGCGGCGCTGTCCTTGACCAGATAGCCCGAGGCCCCGGCCCGCACCGCCGGCGTCGTCGCCGACCCCGACCGCCGCGGCGAGCTCCTCTGAGGCCGAGCGGGGTATGCTGACCCGCGTGGTCGTCCACTTCGCCGACGCGAGCGCGCGGCGGCGTCGGGTCTCGTCCTGGACGAGGGCGATTGAGGATAGACTGAGCCTCCGGGCCTCCCGGAGCCGTCATGATCGAGTTCCCCTACGGCATCGCCGACTTCTACGCCATCCGCCGCGACGGCATGCTCTACGTCGACCGGACGGCGTACGTCCGCGAGGTCGAGCGCCTGGGTCGTGTCCTCGTTTTCCTGCGTCCCCGGCGGTTCGGCAAATCGCTCTGGCTCCAGACGCTCGCCAACTACTACGACCTGCGCCGCCAGGACCAGTTCGAGGAGCTGTTCTCCGAATTGGACGGAGGGCTCCACCCGTCTGCGCTCAGGAACCGGTACTTCGTGCTCCAGTGGAATCTCTCGGCGATCGATCCGAGCGGCGGCATCGAGCGGATTGCCCGGAGCCTCCGCGAGCACGTTACCTCGCGGGCCGAGGTCTTCGTTTCCGACTACGAGGGCCACCTGCCCGGCACCGTCAGGACCGACGCCAGCCCGGCCGTGGTGATGGACAGCCTCCTGAGCGCCATTCGGAAGACACCCTACAAGCTCTACCTCCTGATCGATGAATACGACAACTTCCTCAACGAGGTCATGGTCGAGGACGCCAGCACCTACCATGCCCTCGTCGACACCGACGGCCCGTTCAAGCTGCTCTTCAAGTCGGTGAAGAACGCGACGGAGGGCCTGGGCCTGGAACGAGTCTTCGTCACCGGCGTATCGCCGATCGCTTTGAACGACCTGACGAGCGGATTCAACAATGCCCGAGACGTTACTTTGGAGCCGGAGCTGGCGGCGCTCTGCGGTTTCCGAGAGTCGGAGATCCGCGACGTCCTCGGGCTCATCGCACGGGAGCGTGATCTCTCTCCCGAGGAAATAGAAAGTCTGATGGAGCGGATGCGCACCTGGTACAACGGCTATCGCTTCAGCAAGGACGCGGACGAGCTCGTCTACAACCCGACCAACGCGCTCTACTTCCTTGAGAACGTCTACCGCCGGGGAACGCCGCCCGACGAGCTCTACGATCAGAATCTGCGGACTGACCGCGGCAAGCTCGCCTTCCTGGCCCGCACGGCTGCGGGAGCGGGCGTGATCGAGAAGCTCACCGAGGGTGACGACGGCACGATCGCCATCTCTCGCTTGGAGACCAGCTTCTCGCTCGCCAACCTGACGACGCGGATGACCAAGGACAGGAACGCCGTCGCTTCGTTTCTCTATTACATGGGTCTCCTCACGCTGGCGGAAGTCCCCTTGCGTCTGAGGATCCCCAATCTCGTGGTCCGAAAGCTCTTCCTCGATCGCTTGCTGGAGATCTTCCTGCCGGAGGCGGAGGACGGCTCCCAGGCCCGCGAGCTCGCCAGGATCGTCTTCCAGGAAGGTGACATTCGGCCGCTGCTCTCCTTCTTCGAGGACAAGCTCCTGCCCGTGCTCTCCAATCGTGACCAAGGGGCCGCTCCTGGGAAGGGCCGCGGTGGCTCCGGCGTCAACGAGATGGTCGTCAAGTCCCTCTTCCTTGCCATCCTCTTCGACGACCACCATTACAGGATTTCATCGGAGCCCGAGCTGGAGCGTTCCTACGCGGATCTCTGCCTGCTGGTCAGGGACGAGATGCGCCCTTATAGCTTCTTCGACCTCCTTTTCGAGTTCAAGCTCGTCCGGCGCAAGGATCTCGGACGGCGGGGAAGGGAGATTCGCGACCTGAGCGACGAGGCCTTGCTACGCCTGCCGCCCGTGGCGAAGGCGCTTGTCGAGGCGCGCCAGCAGATCGAAACCTATCGGTCGTCCTTGTTCAAACAGCACGGTGCCTCGTCGTTGAACCTGAAGAGTTACGCCGTCGTAGCCGTTGGCCTGGAACGCGTCGTAGGGGAGGAGATCGCACCTACGTGACCGCGAATCGTCAAGGGCTGCCCTCGACCACCTCGAAGAGCACGTCGCCGTAGAGCCACCCTCAATTCGCCGGATTGCTCGTCCACGAGCCGTACATCGGGTTCGGGATCACGACGTACTTGCGGCCGAAGTCGGCGAAGGCGGCGTCGGGCTCGAAGCGCAGGTCCTGGCCGAGGTCCGGGAAGTCCTGGATGTTGTCGCCCAGCCACATGACGATCTCGAGCGGCGGCAGGCCGGGGACGGCCGTGCCGCTGACGACCTGCTCCCAACGCGGCTCCTTGCGGCTCTCGCCGCGCCGGCAGAGCATCGCGTCGTAGGGCAGGCCGAGGTCGCGGAAGTTGGCCTCGGTGTCGGGGCAGATCGCCTCGTCGCGGTTGGTCACGATGACGATCCGGCCGCCCAGGTCGTGGACGCGTTCGAGGAAAGCGCGCGCGCCGGGCAGCGCCGTGGCCTCGCGGCGGCGCGCCCAGGCTTGCCAGCGCTCTTGCGAGAACCGCCCGCCGCTCACCTCCAGCTCCTTCTGGAACAGGCTGTTGGAGATCACCGTCTCGTCGGCGTCGAGGGCCACTGCCCAGGTGCCCGCCTCGCGCTCGGCGGCGAGCTCCCCGACTCGCTCGCCGGCCAGGGCGTAGGCCTGGACGAGGGCCGCGTGGTGCTCGGCCGAGTCGCGGACCCAGTGGACCGCGAGGGAAGGCCCGGCCGTCGCGGGCGGGGCGGTGGGCGGCGCCTCGACGCCGGTCGACGCGCAGCCGGCGGCGAGGAGCAGGACCAGGAGATGAGCGAGACGAGCCATGGGGGAATCCTCCGGAAGCGGTCTTGGAACGGTTGACGTCGAGCCTACCGCGTTTCGCCGCGAGGCGCTCCTGGGGCGTTTCTCGAGTCCCTCGGCGTTCGACCAGTGAGGGCGAGTCAGCTCGCGAAGGTGACGGTGAACTCGGCGCCGCCGCCGGGACGGTCGCGGTAGGAGATGTCGCCGCCCTGGGCGCGCGCCAGCACGCGGACGAGCACCAGGCCGAGGCCGAGGCCCTCGGCGTTGTCGTGGTTGTTGCCGCGCATGAAGGGACGGAAGAGCCGGCGGCGGACGTCGCGCGCCACGCCGGGACCGTTGTCGGCGATGCGCAGCCGGGCGCCGGCGCCGTTGGGCTCGAGGCGGACCTCGATGGCGCGATCGTCCACCCCGCGGGTGTACTTCTCGGCGTTGTCGAGCAGGTTCTGGACGATGTGGTCCACCGCGTCGCGGTCGAAGACGGCGGGCGGCAAATCGTCGGGAAGCTCGACGCCGAGGGCGACGCCGGCCTCGCGCAGCGCCGGCTCCTGGCGCTCGAGGGCGGTGCGCACCGCCGCCGCCAGGTCGCCGCTCTGGGGATGGACCGAGAGCGACTTGCGCTCGAGGCGGGTGAAGCTGAGGACGTTGGTGACCACGCGCCCGAGCCGCTCGGCCTCCGCCGCCATCCGGCGGGCGTAGTCGCGCGCCCGGGCGGGGTTGCCCAGGCCCTCGGCGAGCATCTCGCCGTAAAGGCGCAGGCCGGCCAGCGGCGTGCGCAGCTCGTGCGCCGCCGAGGCCGCGAACTGGGCGCGCTTCAGCGCCAGCCGCTCCGACTGGTAGACCATGGCCACCACCAGCAGCCCCGCCAGCACCGCCGCCACCGCGCCGGCGAGGTAGTAGCGGTAGAACCGGTCGCGATCCGCCGCGGCCTCGCGGATCGCTTCGCCGAGGGCGCCGGTCATGTCGAAAGCCACGCCCCACGAGGTGTGCGAGACCGGCTGCACGAGCCACCGGTCGTGGCGGCCGCGCTCCAGGTCGGGCAACGGCGCGAAGGTGGCCGGGAAGTCGGAGTGGGCGAGGTACTGGCGCACGGTCTCGCGCTCGATCACGAACCCCTGGGTCCAGAGGCCCACGGGCGTCTCCACCTGGCGCAGGGCCACCAGGCCGAGCTGCTCGCCCACCGGCAGGGTGTGCCAGGAAAACGGGCCCACGCGCACGGTCACGGTGCCGCCGTTGGCGTCCGGCACCAGCTCGCCGGCCCCGTCGCCGCGGCGCTGCTGGTACTTGAGGTCGGCGTAGAGCGCGTTGGCGCGCAGGTTCTGGCGCCAGGCGCGGGTCGAGAGCACGACCTCCTCCGGCTCCTCGCCGCCCGCCAGCCAGTCGTCCCGGTCCTCGCCGCCGTAGACCGCCGCCGTGGCGTCGAGCTCGCCGAAGCAGAAGTAGGCCACGTCGCGCAGGTCCTGGAGCAGCGCGCAGGGGGCGCTGTCGGTCGATTGCAGGCCGAGCTCGGGGAACTCGTCGTTGATCGTCGGCAGGGTGAGGCGGCCGTCGTCGTCGACCTGGAAGTGGGCCTCGATCAGCGGATCGGGGGACCCTTTGGCCAGCGGCGACACGGTGACCGACGCGCCTTCCGAAGCGCCTTCGGGGTCGTGAAAGAGGTTCTGGTAGTGGTAGAAGGGGCGCCGCGACTCCGACTTGCGCACCACCTCGAAGCGCGTCGCCAGCCGCTCGGCGTGGACCACGCCCTTCTTCTGCGCCTTCATGTAGACGCCCTTCTCGAGCAGGTGGTGCTCGCGCTCGATCTGCCGCCGGCCCGCCAGGAGCCAGGCGCCGCTCGGCAGCGCCACGGCGATGGCCGTGAGCACGAGGGCGATGAGGGTGCGGCGGTAGGTCATGGCGGGATCCGGCGGACGAGGCGGGGCTCAGGGCGCGGCCTCGGCCGGCACCTCGGACGGCGGCACCTCGGCCGGCGCGGCCCAGGCGTAGCCCACCCCGGTCACGGTGGTGATCACGCGCGGGCTCGACGGGTCGCTCTCGATCTTCTGGCGCAGCTTGGCGATCGTCATGTCGACGGTCCGCGTCTGCAGCGTGCCGACGGTGCCCCACACCTGCTCGAGCAGCTCGGCGCGCGACACGCTGCGGTTGCGGTGGCGGTGGAGCCAGCGCAGGATGCCGACCTCGCGGGCGGTGAGCGCCACCTCGTCGTCGCCGCGCGCCGCCACGCAACGCCCGAGGTCGATGCGGCAGCCGTCGGCCTCGAGGACCTCGGGCTCGGACGGCGCCGCCAGGGCGCGGCGGGCGAGGGCCTCGATGCGGGCCAGCAGCTCGCGCACCCCGAAGGGCTTGGTCACGTAGTCGTCGGCGCCGGCGTGGAGCCCCCTGACCTTCTCCTCCTCGGCGCCGCGCGCCGTCAGCATCAGGATCGGCAACGCCGGACGCGCCAGGCGCAGGCGGCGGCAGACCTCGATGCCGTCGAGCTTGGGCAGCATGAGGTCGAGCACCACGAGGTCGTAGGCGCGGCTGCGCCCTTCCTCGACCCCCGCCGGTCCGTCGGCCACCGCCGTCACGCCGTGGCCGGCCCCTTCGAGCAGGTCGCGGAGCCCGTCGCGCAGCATGGGATCGTCTTCGACTACCAGGATCTTCACGGCGAAATCTCTCCGTCCGGCTCCTAGCATACCGAACGGTCGCGGGCCGGCCTGTAAATCAGGTGTAAAGGCAATCGGGCGTCAAGGCGGCAGGCAGGCTCCCAGCAGGGATACGCCGGCGAGCCGCCGACTCAGATCTCCTCGACGGCCAGGCTCCCTCGCGTGCCGACGTCCTCGCCGAAGAGCACGGCGCCATAGTGGATTCTGCCGTCGATCATGACCTGCTCGAAGTTGGGGAAGCCGAGCCTTCCCCCATTCTCCCTGGCCCACAGGTCGACCTGCTGCATTCTCAGCTCGACGGCCCCCAGGCTCCCGTCGCCGGGGGCGAGCTCGGCCGAGTCGACGTCCTGGTGGTGTGCCATGCCCGCGGCGATGCAGACGAGCTCGAGCTCTCCGTCTTCGGTGTGCAGGGTCGGGAAGCCCCCGGCAAAACCCTGGGCCACTGCCCACCGGTTGCTCGACATGAACTTCCCCTCGACTGTGTCGAAGCCCACGCCGGTGCCCTGGATCAGCGCTTCCAGATCGGCCTCGGGAATCCGATGAGCCTCGGCGAACGCCTTCTCGATCAGAATGATGCCGAAGGAGGCCATCCTGTCGTTGTCCGTCACGTCGCCGTAGGAGGGATAGGCGCCCGAGCGCTGGTACCGGACGGCGTATTGCCTGGCCGCATTGAACAGGTCGGGCAGGGACGGCTGGGGCTGGTCGACCGGCTCGGTTCCCGCGTTGGCGCCCGTGACGGCCGGACCCGCTTCGATACCGACAGGCGGTTGGGCCCCGGGCGCGCGCGGATTGAAGAGGGTCAACACGTTTCCGGTGATCACGCCTTGCCGCACGCCTTGGCCCACGCGGATTCCGGCGCCGACGGCACGGACGTCGAGATTGCAGCCCGAGATGCTGAGCGCCCCCGCACCTCGGAGATCCATCAGCGTGAAGTCGTTGTGCTGGCCGCGCCTGCAGGTGAGCCCGGTTACGCTCAACTGACGCACGGCCTCGACCTCGATCGCCGGGCCGTTGTTGGTGCTGATGACGCCGCCGTTGATCGATATCCGCGCCCGCGGCGCGTCGATCACCAGGCCACGGTGGTGTACGAGGTGCCAGCCGCCGCTGATGGCCAGATAGGAGGCGTCTCGGACGTGCATCGCCTTCTCGGTGAGATCGGTGCTGCAGCTCTCCAGGGCCCCCCAACAGCCGAAGCCGTCTTCGGAGGTGTAGAAGTCGTAGCCGCAGGCGCACCCGAACGCGAAGAGGTTGCTCGCTCGCAGCCCGTCGTTGTGGCCGAACTTGAAGGCGGTCTGCTGGTAACGAAGATTCTCGACCGAGATCCAGACCTCGACGTTCTCGATCGTCGGGACGTCGTAGGTGTATTGGACGTCGAGGCCGACGTGACGGACGTTGATCATGAAGACGTTGGCGACGTGCAAGCGGCCGGGATTGTGCTCCAGGGGTTTCGTGTCGCAGGCGATACCGATCCAGGGCTTGTGAATCTTCAGGTTCGTGACGCTGGGGCCGGTCCGGGTCAGCTTGAGGGTCGTGCTCTGAGCGTCCGTGACATGGTCGATCTCGAAGCCGTGGACGGACGCTCCGGCGCCCAGCACGAAAGCCTCCGGCTCGTCGTGGGCGATGACGAGCACGGGACCCGAATTCGAGTCGGCGGGCCATCCCCCCGCGGACTGTCCGAGCAGCAGGACGTCTTCCAAGTGAAGCGTCGCGGTGAGCTTGTAGGTTCCGGGCGGCACGATCACGGTTCGTCCCTTGAGCCCGGAAAAGGCGTGAAGGGCCGCCTGGAACGCGGCCGTGTCGTCGCTCGCGCCGTCACCCTTCGCGCCGACGTCTCTTACGGAAATCAGACCTGGAACGGTACTCATGTCCTCCTCCTTTTTGCGTTCACCGGGCACCGCCCGCGTTAGCGTTCGATTCCAGCCGGAAGCTCACCGTGAGGTTGGGATGAAAACACCGGGTTCTTGGCCCTGTTCAACAATAGAGCCGCCGCCAGCCGACTTGTTTAGTGCCATGCGGCCCATCCCCTCCAACGCGGAGCCGATGCGCCGGCGAGGAGTCAATCCCTTCAAGGGAGGACTGGGAGAGGATCTCCGCCCTACCAGTTCCAGCCCACCATCAAGCCCCACGAGCGCCCCTGCCCCGGTACCGACAGCTCGTCGGCCGACGGCAGGTAGGTCTCGTCGAGCAGGTTGGTGCCGGTCAGCGTCAACGCCAGGCCCGATTCCAGCCGGTAGCCCACCGACGCCGACAGCAGGTCCGCCTCCGGCGTCTCCTGCTCGCCCGGGCCGATGCGGTCCTCGGCGAAGCGGTGCTCGAGCCGGCCGCCCGCCTTCCAGGCGCCGCGCTGCCATGCCACGCCCGCCTCGACGCGCGCCGCCGGCACGTCGCCGAGGGGCGCGCCGGCGTCGTCCTCGCCGCGCGGACGCTGCGCCGCCCAGGTCACGCGCAGGGCGTCCGTCGCCTGGTAGAAGCCGGAGAGCTCGA
>DASWIG010000629.1:0-35387 GCA_036397835.1 Thermoanaerobaculia bacterium | reverse complement strand
CCTACGGCGAGCGGTGCTATCGTGTTTCGATGACGCTGAAGCACTTGGCGATCCTGCTCCTCGCTCTCGCCGCGCCCGCCGCGGCGGAGGAGGGGAGCGTCCGGATCAACGACGACCTGCAGGTCGAGGAGCTCGGCGACGGCCTCTGGCTCCACGTCTCCTACGACGAGGTGCCGGACTTCGGTCGCTCGCCCGGCAACGGCATGGTGGTGGTTTCCGGAACCGAGGCGGCTCTGCTCGACACGCCGTGGACCGACGAGCTGACGGAGCAGCTCTTCGCCTGGATCGCCGAGACGCTGGGAGCCAGGGTGACGACCGTGGTCGTCACCCACTCGCACCAGGACTGCCTCGGCGGTCTCGCCGCGGCCCATCGCCTCGGCGCGCGTTCCTACGCCTACGAGAAGACCGTCGCCTTCGCACGGGAGACGGGCAAGGAGGTCCCGCAGCACGCGTTCGCCGACGACTTCGAGGTGCGCGTCGGCGAGCGGACGCTGGTGCTGCGTCATCTCGGCGGCGGTCACGCCGTCGACAACAGCGTCGTCTGGGTCCCCGACGCGAAGACCCTCTTCGGCGGCTGCCTCGTGCGTGCCGCGGCCTCGCGGTCCCTGGGCTACACGGGCGAGGCCGACATGGCGGCGTGGCAGCGGACGATCCGGCGATTGCTCGACGAGCACGGAGACGCGCGGCGGATCGTCCCGGGTCATGGGAGCCCGGGCGGACGCGAGCTCCTGGAGCGGACTCTGGAGCTGCTGGCGGCGCTCGATCGAGAAGACGGCGAGAGCCTCGTGAACACCATCCGGTGGGCGACCGCCAGCGAAGTGGACAACTTCGGATTCGACGTCTACAGGTCGGAGCGCGAGGAGGGACCGTTCGTGCGGATCAATCCGGAAATCGTCGAAGGCGCCGGCACCACCGACGAGCCTCAGAGCTACGAGCTCGTCGACGATACGATCGACCCCCACAAGACCTACTATTACTATGTCGAGAGCATCTCGATGTCGGGCCAGCGGGAGAGATTCACGCCGGTCGGCAAGGCGCCCCCGAAGGTCCGGAGGGCTTCCGAGCCCGCGCCGCCGTCTGTCCCCGGCGGCGACGGGCCGCGGCTACGGTGAGCTGCGCGCGCTCAGCGCAGCGCCGCCGGGCAGCGCCACGGGAACCGCGGGATCCCCCAGCAGATTGTAGGCGTGAACGAACTCGGATTGGTGCACACGTCGCTTGGCGCGCATCAGGGCCTCCCCCACGGTGGCTCCCGGGGTCGTCAGCTCCTCCAGGAGGACCTGTCCCCACCGGACCTGAGCGCCGTTGCGCCAAGAAGCGGCGATGACGCCGACGGCACCGCGTTTGGCCAGGCGCAGGAGTTTCTCACCGATGGAATCGGCGCCGGGATGGTCGAAAGGAGCCGAGTAGCAAGTGAGGCTCAGCACCACCGGCAGGTGCGACGTGGGCTTGAGCCGGTCGAGGTGCTCGAGGGTCAGGAGGTCGTGGTTCTTCTTCAGGTCGACGGGACCGGTGCGCCAGATGTAGCGGCCGCCGTGGCCGTAGAAGTGGACGAAGAGGGCGCCGGAGTCGAAGGCCTCGATGAGGCGCGCGGTGTTGCGCTCGTTGGAGGTTTCGCTCGATTCCGGATAGACCCTGAGAGGCTCGTATCCCGCCGCCGCCATCGCCGCGGCCGCCTGGTCGCTGCGCTTCTGGAATCCCGGCGCCTCATTGGTGATGAAAACGGCTCTGCGCTGCCAGGGACCGGGCTCCACCTCTTCGACATAGCGCTTCGTTTTCTCGACGATCGCCGCCACCTCCGACGGCTCGATCACCGGGAATCGTCCAATCGCCATGTCTGGAAGATCGTCGTCTCCGTCGACCGCCACGAAGCCGTTGTCGCTGGCCGCGTGGCCCTGGTTGGTGAGGTAGCTCAGGGTCGGCACGTAGTTGCGATTGTTGACTGTGTTCTCAGCAGCGTAGGGCGTGCTGCGGTTCTTGACGAAACGCGCGATCTCGTAGGACTGGAAGCCCCAGTCGGCGTAGTTGGCGTCGATGGCCAGCTCGTTCCTGGCGTCCCAACTGGCGTCGCCGACCAGGAGGACGAATCTCGGCGCCGGCCGCGGCCAGTGGTGATAGGCGTGGTCGAGAAAGCGGCGGACGGCCAGCGGATCCCTGACGCCGTGGCTGAGCTCGTCGTAGACGTCCTCGACGTCCACCACGGTGACGGTGAGGCCGCGCCGGCGATGGAGCTCGGCCAGCGGGACCAGGGCTTCGCGCAGCCGGCGGTGGACGATCATGACGTAATCAGCCTGGCGGTCCGCGTCGCGCAGCCGCGACGGCCGATCGAGCGCGATGGCGGCGGGAGGGACGAGCCGCGAAGCCCAGGTGACGGCGACGGACTCCTCGCCGGGCTCGGCATCGAGGGTGAGCTCGGCCCGCGACCCGTCCGCGGGTCCCCGTCGCGACGACGCCCGCCATCCGCTCTCGCCGTAGACCAGGAGCTCCTCGCCCGGGTCCCCCAGGAGGCGCACGGGGCCGGCGGGTCCGGTCATGTGCAGACGGACCTGGCGTTCGCCGACATGTCCTTCCCGCGGAGCCACGACTTCGATCCAGTTGAGGAGCATGACGTCGATCAGCGCCTCGCCGTCGGCCTGAAGGCGTTTCGGCGAGGAGAGCGCGAGCAGGTTCTCATCCTCCACGAAGCGCGAGGGCGGCACGCCGGGAATCTCCAGCAGATAGGGCTCCGGGCCGTTCCAGATGGCCTGGGTCAAGGTCTCGCCGTTGAGGGAAACGTCTACGGCATGATCGGGAATCGCCTCGTCGCCCTTGTACCTCGGCTGCGACCAGCCCCGCAGGTGGATCCGTAGGTCGACACCCTCGCCGGACCCGCGTGCCAGATCCGGCAGGGCGAACCGGAGCTCGAAGGGTGGATAGCCGCCGATCACCTTGGTCCAGAACCAGAGCTCCTCGGGACCGTCCGACGCCGGCGGCAGCCGGATGAAGAGCGCGTCCTCCTCGTGGTGCTCGACGCGGAACAGACGGCGGGTCGCGCCGTCGGGCTGCGCGGCGGGCGGCCGGGGCTTCATCCGAGCCCCGCCGGAGGCGTCGGTCCGCAACCGGTAGACGTTGTGGTACGCGGTCTCGCTGTAGTAGGAGACCTCGCCCCGTAGGCGCTCGCCGACGAGCTCGATCCGGTCGCCGGGATCGAAACGCCCGTCGCCGCCGTCCTCCACCCAGATGGGAACCGGCTCGCCGAGCTGGGTCAGCTCGAGCGCGTCCGACGGCAGGCCGCGGTCCGGAAGGCCCGCCGCCACCAGGTCCTCGAAGGTCAGCCGGTAGACCCCGAAGTCCGCCACGTAGATCTTGAACGAAGGACGGGGGCCGACCTCCGCAGGCGGCGCCGCCGCGGCCGCGCCGGCGGGCGGGAGGACACCGGCCCCGACGAGCAGGAGCGACGTCAGAAGGGGTGTCTCGCTTCGAAGGATTCTCGGCATGACCTGGTGAGGACGACGGCTATTATACCAGACGCATGCGAGCCGAGCTGAGGAGTGCGCGGGCTTCGGGGTGGCGGCGCCGCCTCGGAATCACCATCGTCCTCGCCATCGCGGCGGCACTCCACGGTTTTCTATTCCGGATCTCGTACGTTCCCGGTCCACGGGCCCTCATCGGTGACGAGGTCGTCTACTGGTCGGTGGCTCAAAGCCTTGCCGAAGGCGATGCACCCGAGTACTCGCTGTCGCTCTGGCCGCTGCCCTACGCGCGCTTCCTTGCCGGGCTGGTCTCGGTATTCGGACCACGTCGAGGAGCGGTGGAGATCGTCCAGACCCTGATGCTCCTGGCCGTCGTGTTGGTGATCCATGACCTCGCGGGCGCCTGGACCGGCTCACCGAAAGCGGCGGCGACCGCCGCCGCCGCCGCCCTCGTCTATCCACCGTTTTTGGCCTTCGCGCACTCCCTCTGGCCCGAGGTCGTGCATGCGTTGGTCTTCCTCGGCGCCCTCCGGATCCTGACCCGCCGGCCTCCCGCCGCCGGCTGGCTCCTGGCGGCCGGCGCGCTGCTGGGTCTGGCCGTCCAGGCCAAGAGCCTGCTCGTGCCCTTCCTGCCGGTCCTGCTCCTCCTGGCGCTCGGCGGCGTCAAGGGGAAGGCCGCGATACGGCGCACCGCGGGCCGCTGGGCTCTCGTCGGCCTCGGTCTCGCCCTGGTCCTGGCGCCGCGCCTTCTCGGCGCCCCGGGCACGCACCTCGTCGAGAGCACGGCGACCTTCAATCTCTGGGTCGGGCTCAACGACCGGGCCCGCAAGGAACGCGTGGACCCGATCGCCCACAAGGAGTTCCTGGCCTACGAGGCCAGCGCCGAAGCCCCCCGCGAGCGCAACGCCGAGCTCCGGGGCAAGATCCGCGACAAGGTCCGCGACGAAGGCGTCCTGACGGTGCTCGGCCGCCAACTGGGCCGCCAGTACTTCCGGCTCTTCGACAAGGATTCCTTCCTGACCGCCCAATTGCTCGCGGAGGCTCCGGGCACGGCCGCCGAGCACCCCTTCCGAGCGGCGCTCAAGGCGTCAATCCGCACCGCGAGCTACTTCCTCTACGCCCTGCTCCTTTCCGGCGCGGT
Organism: Thermoanaerobaculia bacterium; assembly: GCA_036397835.1. GTDB lineage: Bacteria > Acidobacteriota > Thermoanaerobaculia > Multivoradales > J023 > DASWIG01. The sequence goes on along the minus strand of DASWIG010000629.1, from coordinate 30,797 downwards.
TCTCGGGATTGCCGTTCGGCCGCCTCGGGGGAAGCCGGGACTGCGCATCGCGCTCGCCTTCCTGGTCTACAACCTGGCGATCTTCCTGGTCCTCCACGTCAAGTCGCGCTACCGCGTCCAGCTCATGCCCTTCATCTTCCTCTACTTCGGCTGCGCGGTCGCCTGGCTGACCGCCAGGATGGGCTGGAATCCGGCCGAGAGCGAGCTCTGGAAGGAAAACCTTTCACCATTTCGTGGCGCCGTCGCGGCCGCCGGCGTCGCGCTCCTCCTCTTCCTGGCTTTCGGCGGGCCGATGATATAGTTCTCTCTCATGAAGCCGGTCGTGGTCCTCGGTCCCCACCGCAGCGGAACTTCCGTCACCACGAGAATCGTCTCCCTGCTCGGTCCCTCACTCTGCTCCGACCTGATGGTCAAATGGGACAATCCGGCCGGTCATTGGGAAAGCGATTCGCTGACCCGGCTCGACGACGAGCTGCTCGGCCTTTTCAAGGGGAGTTGGTACGCCCCTCCGGAGCTGGCGCCGGGTTGGGAACGGCATCCCGACCTGGACGCGTTCCGCCGGCGGGCGGTCGCACAATTCGCCCGCGTCCACCCCGAAGCCGATTGGGTCTGGAAGGACCCGCGGCTTTGCCTCCTGCTACCGTTCTGGACGGCGGCGCTCGGCGTCGATCCGGTGGTCGTCCTCACCGTCCGCCATCCGCTCGAATCCGTCCGCTCCATGAGGGCGAGAGACCGATGGGGTCCGGCTCACGCTCTCGCCATCTGGGAATGGTACGTCCTCGCCCTGCTCGGGAACTGCCGGGGACGTCCGGTGGTCGTCGTGCGGTTTGAAAAGCTCCTTCAGGATACGTACGCCGAGGTGGCCCGGTTGCGCGACGCCCTCGAGGCCTTCGGCGTCGACGTCGGGAAGGGCGACGTCGCCGCCGCGGCCCGTTTCGTCGACGGACGGCTGCGGCATCATCGGTCCAGCGGATCCGGATCGCTCAATGAGACGCAGGCGCGGTTGCACCGGATCCTGCGCGAGCTGAGACCCGGCTATGAGTGTTTTCCCGACCTGGAGCCGCCCGGCCTCACGCCGTCCACCGTCGAGCTCATCGCCGCCCACCGCCGCATCCGCCTGCTCCAGCCGGACGCCCTGGACGGCCGCGACCGTAGGCGAGCGGAGGCCGCGAGAAGCGCTCTTTCCCGCGCTCTCGAGATGACTTCGTGCCCCACCCGGGCCGACTTGGAAAGCCTTCGGAAGGCCGACGTCTACCGTCGTCGATACCTGCTCGAGATCTTCATCGCGCGACAGCACCAGGAGCGGGAAGAATACCACCTGCCCGGTTTCTGTCTGCTCGACGATGAAGCCGTCAACTTCCAGTTGGATTGGCTCTATGCGCCGCCGCCCGTCGAAGTGCCCTGGTTCTCCGCCGACGGCAAGGCCGAAAAGATCCGAATCCCGAACTGGCGCGAACGAATGCTGTGCCCGAGCTGCGGCATGAACAACCGGCAAAGGGCGATCGCCGCGGCGATCCTGAGCGCCCTCCGGCGCCAACGTGCCGAGCTCGACCGCATTCCGCACGTCTATCTCACGGAGCAGGTCACGCCCATGTTCCGCTATTTCGAAGGCCTCCCCCACGCGGAGTGGATCGGTAGCGAGTACCTGGGTCCCGAGCTCGCCGGCGGAACGATCCAGGGCGGATTGCGGCACGAGAACGTCGAGGCTTTGAGCTTCGAGGACGCCTCGATGGACCTCGTGGTTTCCTGCTCCGTCATCGAGCACGTGAACGAGCCGATGGACGCGGTCGGCGAGATGGCCCGGATCCTGCGGCCCGGCGGGGAGCTCTTCCTGGAAGTCCCATTCGACGTCTCCAAGGAAAAGAACGTCCGGAGGGCCCGCAACGTCGACGGCAAGATCGAGCACCTCCTGGCCCCCGTGTACCACGGCGATCCGATGTCGAGTGAGGGCACTCTGGTCTTCACCGATTTCGGGTGGGAGCTCCTCGACCGGATCCGCGACTCCGGCCTCCTGACGTGCGAGATGCTCGTTTACTGGAGTCTCGAGCTCGGCCACCTCGGCGGCCTCCAGTTTTTCTTCCACGCCCGGCGAACGGACGCGCCCTGCTGATCATTCGTCAAGCCCCGCCGGCGGGGAAGGGGCAGGTTTCGGCGAGCTTGTCTTTCATCGTTCCACCAGGCGGGCAATGCCTCCGGAGCGCCGGTCCCGGCCGACGATCTCCCAAGCATAGCCGGCCGGAGGCGGGCTGGCCTGCGCCAGACCCAGGACGTCGTGGTCCGAGGTCACCGCCCACACCGCCCGGCCCGCCGCCAGGGCATCGGCGACGAGACGGCGGCGCTCGGGGCCGCCGAACACGAGGACCCGCGGAGCGAAGCGGAAAAGGTGGTCGTCGTAGAGCGGGGCGACGAGCGTTCCAGGGGGCGAGAGCGCGTGGACGTAGGGCGGCGGCAGGTCGGTGAGGACGAGACGCGGAGCCTCGGCGCGCAACCGCAGGAGCTGGCGCGTGACCCGGTAGGCGGGCGAATCGTCCGCGGATCTCGGTGGTCGTAGGAAGACCACGGATTCGGCACCGCCGCCGGCGGACGGCCAGCCGGCCACGGCACTCAGGAAGAGCACGGCGGCGACCGCGGCAACGAAGCGCCCTGCCCTCCCTCGCCGTCTCCGCCACGTGCTCGCAAGGCCGGTGGCGGCCACCGGCGCCGCGAGCACGAAGAGCGGAAACAGCAGCCGGGCATCGGAAAAGAAGTAGGTCGTCATCAGGCCGAAGTACGCCAGGCCGGCCACCGCGAAACACCAGAACCGCCGGCTCGGACGCAGGACGAACGGCGCCAGCAAGGTCAGGAGCACGAAGGAAGGGCCGACGTAGGAGCCTCGCCCGTAGAGGTTGGCGGTGGTAAAGAGGGTTTCCCGCTCCAGGAGCTCACGCCCGGCGTACTCGAGGTTGGGGACGATGAATCGGAGCTGGAACGCACGTGAGCCGTTCCAATATGGCGCCCAGTAGTCGTATCCGGAGGTGGTGGGACTGCCGAAGGTGACGAAGTTGTAGACCAGGACGGGAACGAGGCCGGCGGCGGCCGCCGCTCCGAGAGCCAGGACCCCCGCCGCCGATGCTGAGCGCCGGCCGAGCCGTGCCGCGGCGGCGGCCGGGACGAAGGCCGCCAGCAGCAGGAAGTTGGGGGGCCTGAAGCAAACGCTGAGGGCCAGGAGGGCCGCGCCCGCCGCCGCCTTGCGCAGGGATCCGTCCCCGGCATAGCCGTAGAGCAGCCAGACGCCGCCGACCGCCACCAGGGTGCCGGACACCTCGCTCAGAGGGCTGCGGCTGAGGATCAGGAGGGCGGGCAAGGTCGCCAGCAGGAGCACGGCAAGGCCGGCGTCGGCGGGCCGGCCCCTCCTCCACAGGTACCCCGCGGTCAGGAGGAGAAGGGCCAGTCCGGCCGCCTGGTTGACGCGGTGGGGCGCGGCGGCGGGATCGACGCCCAAAGCCAACGCGCCCGCCACCAGCAGGCTGTATCCGAAGGGATAGCGCGAAGGGTGCGGCTCCCCGGCCACGTGGATGCGGAAGACGCCGTCGCGGACAAAGGACACCGCCGCGTCCTGGTACTCGGCGCCGTCCGTCCAGGGAGCCGCCGCCTGTCCCACGGTGACCGCCGGCGGCACCAGGACGACCGAGAGGGAAAAGACCAGGAGCCCCGCCAGCACGAGGCCGCCCGCGACGAGGCGCTCTGAGAAGCTCGCGCGACCCGCCATGCAGCCACACCCCTCAATCAGCCTGGCAGCCGGCCCGCGTCACCCGCACGATCGTGCTGCCCAGGACCTCGCCCGTATCGGCGGCCACGAGGACGAAGACCATGCCGTCGCGCGCCCACGGCCCGGTGGCGGCGGAACCGCTGGCCGCCGTGCGGGCGAACAGCTTGCCGTGCGGACCGTCGACGCGGATCTCGAGAAGTCCGCCGGCGTCCGCGACGTCCCAGACGAGGGTCGTCACCCCGATCCCGGTCCCGTCACAGACGCGGATCGGATTCGGCGACGCGCGCAGAGGACCTTCGGCCTCCTGCGGCACGGCGAGGTCGAGATAGCCCAGGCTCTCCATCTCTCGCAGCAGGTCCGCCGGAAGGCTCTCGGCCGCCTCGGTGGACGACGCGTGGGCGTGCCGGTCTCTCAGGTGCTCGAGCTCGGCCAGGGCGGAGCGCAAGCCGGCCACGGCGCTCGCGGTGAGCTCCGGGTCGACGCGGAAGACGTTGGTCTGCTCGAAGGGATCTGCTTCCAAGTCCCAGAGGCCGATGGTCCTGCCACTCTTCGGCCGCACCAGGATCTTCCACTCGGGCGAACGCACGGCGAGGAGGAGCTCCCCCGTCCGCGGGTCATCCACGAGCTCGGCGACCACGGGCGCCGGAGGCAAAGACGAGCCCCCCTCGAGCAGGGGGACCAGCGAGCGCCCCAGGACGTCCGGCAGCGGCTCGGCGCCGGCCAGCTCGAGGATCGTCGGCGCCACGTCCACGATCGCGGCGGGCTGCGCGATGCGCAGCCCGGCGGCGATGCGGTCCGGATAACGCACGACCAGAGGTATCCGGATCGATTCGTCGAAGAGCTTGCGCTTGTGGCCGAACGATCCGTGCTCGAAGAGCTCCTCGCCGTGATCCGACGTCACCACCACCAACGTGTCGTCGGCCAGTCCCCGCTGCTCCAGCATCTCGAGGATGGTGCCGATCTGCCGGTCCGTCCAGGCGATCTCACCGTCGTACAGGGCGGTCAGGCGGCGCAGGTCGGCTTGAGAGAGATCCTCGAGCCCCAGACGGAGGTAATCGACCAGGTCGCGCCCGTCGACCTCGCCCGAGTAATCCGCCGCGAACAGCGTGTCGTAGGGCGCGGGCGGGATGTAGTCGTAGTGGACGTCCCAGAGATGGACGAAGAGGAACAGCGGGCCGGGTCCGCCGGGCTCGAGCAGCTCCTCGACCCTTGCCAGGATGCTCGGCCCGGTCACGGCCTGGTGAGACCTTTCCACCGCCCGGTCCCAGTCCTCCTCGGTCTCGGCATGGCTTACGTAGGCGTCGAAGCCCTGTCCGAAGCCGAACCTGGGATCGAGCAGGGGTCCGCTCCACACGCCGGCGGTACGGTAGCCCGCCGCTCGCAGGGCTTCCGCCAGAGTGCGCCTCTCGGCTTCCAGCTTGCGCGATCCGCGGTCGACGCCGTGCGCGGAATCCGGGAGGGCGGTGAACAGCGCCGCGTGCGCCGGCAGGGTCCAGGAGCTGCTGCTCGTGACGACCTCGAAGAGCGCGCCCTCGGCCGCCAGGCGGTCGATCGTCGGGCTGGTGGACCGCGAGTAGCCGTAGCAACCGAGGTGATCGGCTCGCAGGCTGTCCACGGAGATCAGGACGACGTGGGGACGGGGAGGAGGTGGCGTACGGCCGCCGCCGCACGCCGAGAGGAGGCCGCCGGCGGCGCACAGGGCGAGACAGAATCGGCGACTCATGGATCTCACCGCCGACCGGACGCCCGCCGCCAGGTCGGGCTTTGAGCGAGCCGCGAGAACCAGGCGACGAAGCGGTTCTTGGTCAGCTCCTGCTCCTGCCAGGCGCGCTGCGCGGCCCGGCGGGTGGACTCCGCGGCGCGCTTCCATTGCTGATCGTCCTCCATGAGGCGGACGACGTGTTGCGCGAAGTGGTCCGGCTCGTCGGCCACCACCAGGGCACCGTGCAGTCCGTCGGGCATGCTCTCGGCCCCGATCGACGTGGTGACCGTCGGCACGCCGTAGCGCATGGCGATCGAGATCTTGTCCTTGGTCCCGGCTCCGTAGCGCAGCGGCACCACGAATGCGCGGGCCCGCGCCATCTCCTCCCTGAGGTCCTCCACCCACCCCACCACGTCGAGCGCCCCATTGCCTCCGGCGACCTCCGAGACGAGCTCCGCCGAGGAGCCGATGACCCGCAGGGGCATCGTCCGGCCGCAGATCCTCTCGATCCGCGGCACGATCTCGTCGACCCACCAGACGATGGCGTCCATGTTGGGGGGATGGATGAAGCTCCCCAGGAAGACCAGCGAGCCCTGCTGCTGTCCGTCGGGCAGGGTGGGCACGGGCTCGTAGGCTCCGACGTCGAACGTGACGACGTCGAGATGGGGCAGCTCCGTCCGGATGGCCGCCGCGTCGGCTTCCGACGAGGCGATGAGCCCGTCCGCACCGCCGTACACCGCGAGCTCCCAGGCCTTCTCGGTGACGAGATCCTCGACGAGCACGGCACCGGCCGCCAAGCCGCGCGCGAACTGGCGGTAGAGCAAGACCGCGCTGTCGACGACGAACGGGGTCCGCGGAAGGTGCTCCCGGACAGCGGGTCCGAGGCGATGAGCCACGTCGGCGGACCACGCCACGACCGCGTCCCAGACGTCGAGCTGGAGCAGGCTCTCGAGCGAGCTCACGGCGCTGTCCCGGCGATTTCCCAGCAGCGACCGCGAGGGCTCGTGGCAGCCGCACCAGGTCACGCCGAGGTCGCTCAGGAATCGGCCGTAGCGGCCATGGTCGCCCACGTGCTCCGACCAGACCACTACCGCCGCTCCCGCTTCCACCAGAGCTTCGATCTCGCGGCGCACCCGGGCATGTCCTCCCGACTGGTCCGGTTTCAGGAAGTCCGGCATGAGCCAGAGGACGAGGGGCCGGTCGCCGCCGGAGAAGGCGTGGCGCAGCGCAGCGCTCCGGCTCACCGGCGGCAGCCGTGCGAGCCGCTCGTACCAGCGGGCCGCGAAGCGGCCCCGATTGCGCCTCTGGAAACGCTTGACGCCGACGAGCTCGTCCGTGCCCGCCGTGCCCCCCTCCAGGTGGTAGGCGACGGCGCGCGGCTCGACCAACACCTGGCCGCCGTCGCGGGTCAGCCGCAAGCAGAGGTCGGCGTCCTCGTAGTAGGCAGGGGCGAAAAGCTCGTCGAACCCGCCGGCGTCCAGGAAATCGCCGCGCCGCACCAGCAGGCAGGCGGCGGAGCCGTAATGGGCGGCGAACGCTCCGTCGAGCAGCCCCCGCGGCGCACGCTCGCCGCGCAGCAACTGCCAGGCCTCGCCGGAGTCTCCGAGGTAGCAACCCAGCTCGAGCACGCCGCCGTCGAAACCGCGGAATTGCGGGGCCACCGCGACGACCCGCCCGTCCACCCCCGGCCGCCCGGCGGTCAAGCCGTGCACCATGCGGCCGAGGCACGACGGCGCCAGGATGGCGTCGTTGTTCAGGAACAGGAGCAGGTCGCCGGTGGCGCGCTCCGCCAGGCGGTTGTTGGCGGGTCCGAAGCCCACGTTGGTGGGGGATTCCACCAGGATCACGTCCGACATCTGAGCGACGGCGCCCGGACCGTCCGGCGAGCCGTTGTCCCACACCAGGAGCTCCAGCGGCCCGTCGTAGCGCGAGCGGCGGACCGCGTCCAACGCGCGCTCCGTCAAGTCGGTCTCGCCCCATTGGAGCACCAGCACGCTGACCGATGAGCTGCTCACCACCGGCTCCTCATGGCGCGTTCGAGCATTCCCCAGCGCCAGGGCAGGGCGAGGCATATCCGCTGGTGCCAACGGGAACGCCGCGCCCAGCTCTCGAGCGCGACCCGCGTCACCGCGGAGGGCGCCGCGAAGGATCGGCGCAGCGGTAGACGGACCGGCTCGGCATGGGGCGGCGCCGGCTCACGGGTCACGGCCGGGATCCACCGCGGCGCCGGCAACATGCCGGCGCGGGGTCTCCAGCAGGCGGTGGCGCGGTCCACCTCGCGGACTTCCCGGAACTCGGACTCGGCCGGTGCCGGCAGCACCAGCAGACGCAGGCGATCGATCCATTCGTGATTCACAGCCCAGCAGACGAGGTCCCAGATCGATTCGCAGTCCTCAATCGCTCGAGCGACCGACGGCACCGCGGCACCGCGCACCGCCATGGCATGCGGATAGAGGAAGGCCGGGTCGGGCTGCCCCAGGGCGGCGTCGGGCCGTCCCCAGACCACCACGTCGACGTCGCGGTAGTCCGCCAGGGCGAACAGGCGGGAGGCGGGACCGGCGCGGCCCTCTGCATGGAGCACGAGGAGGTCCTCGGCGCCCACGTCGCGGCCGAGGTCCTCCAGAGCAAGCCGTAACCTCGACGCCGGCGATTCCCAGGCGAGCACCTGCACGTGTCCACCGTTGCGCCGCAACGGCACGAAGGCCGGAAAGGTCCCCGCAGGCTCCGCGGACCGCGGCGGCTCGTCCAGCAGGATCAGGCCGCGGCTCCGCGCCGCGGCCGCCACGCCGGGCACCGCCAGCTCGGCCGCCGAGACCGCCACGAGCCCGTCGGCGGCGGCGAGGAAATCCGCGGCCACGCCGTCGTCGCCGGCGGCGGCCAGGACGATCCGGCGGCGCAGGGCGTCCGGACAGTCCTCGAGGATCGCCTTCTCTGTCGCCAGGCCTTCCGAGAGGCTCGGGCGAGTGAGGATCACGTAGGTCGTGCCGTCGACCGGCGGCAGGCGCTCGACCACGCGCCCGACGAGGTCTTCCAGCCCCGGCGCGCCCAGGGACGTCGCGGCCACGGCCACCCAGGGCCCGGACGGCGACTCGGCGCGCCGCGGCTCGGCCGCTCCGGTCGTGTAACGCGGCGGCAGGCGCCCGTCGTCGGAGAGACCGAAGGCCTCGGGCGGCACGTCCGACAGCAGGAAATCCGCCGACGCCACGAGTCCCGTCCAGCTCCAGAAACGCCGGCTCAACCGGCTGAAGAGCCGGCGGTCTTCCCACACCACCCGGAGGTCGTGGGCGAGGCCCGAGCCGAGCGCCACGCCGCGTGGGACGCCGCGCAATCCGGGCTCGAACCACGCCAGGTCCACGGTCGCGTCGGAGCCGTAGACGATGGCGTCGAAGGGAGCGCGGTCGTGCGACCGCCTCGCCGCCCGCGCCTGCAGCGCGTCGGCCGATACGCGACGGCCGCCGGTCTCCTCCACCGCCCTCTTGATCGAGACCGCGACGGGCACACCCGCGCGGCGGAGTCTTTCCGAGCCCGCCGTCGCCTGGTCGACGAACAGCTCCACGTCGTGGTCGCCGGTCAGCTCCTCCAGCCATTCGGCGTCGACCGGGCCCGCCTCGAGGGACGTGCGTTGATGGAGGGCGACCAGTACTAAAGCCAACCGCATATCTCTAGCCTCCCCGATGCGATTCGGTCTTCGTCGGCTCGGGAAGCCCTGACAGATCGGCGTGGAGACGAAGATAGCGCTCGCCCCGCCAGTCGGCTGGGAAGGTCTCCAAGGCGTACAGGGCGGCCTTGGCGACCTCCGGTCTCGGGTCGAGAGCGAGCGTCGCGGCGAGCTCGGCGAGGCTGCCCAGGGCGGCTTCCCGGTCTTGTGCCAGCAAACCCAGCCGGGCACGGCGGATGAGCCCCCCGGGACTGTCGGATCCTCCGGCCAGCTCCGGGTCGAGGAGCCCGAGCGCTTCCCGGGCCAGGAGCGGATCGCCGAGAGCCACGCGCCAGCCGAGTCGCAGCGCCGTCGCGGCGGTCGCGAGCGGGTGTCGGGGGTCTATGGCCGCGAGCCGGGGCTCGAGCTCCCGCACCGCAGCGGAACCGCGCAGCTCGGTCACGCGCCAGCCCTCGACGACGGCCTGGGCCGCGGGATCCTTCGCCAGGTACGCGGCGGCCCAAGCCGGCGCCCGGCCGCGCGCGATCTCTCGGCGATGGAGCAAGAGCAGCGCCGGGAGCGCTTCGGAGGCCGCCGACGGCGCGTCGAGGACGGCGAAGAGGCTCCTCTCGGCGTGGACGCGGCGTCCCGCCCTCAGTTGGAGCAGGCCGACGGCGACCTGGCGACGGGCCGGATCGGCGATCGCGGCGGCGAGCCGGCCGGCGCGTCCGCTCGCTTTGAGCCGCACGAGCTGCCGGACGTAGTAGAGGGACCGGCCCTCGTCGGAGCCCGGTCGCGTCAGCGGATCGAAAGCGGCAAGGGACTGCTTCACGTCGGTCTTGGGGAGCCCGGCGCCCAGAAGCCGCGGCGACCTGGTCTGCAGGGGGTTTCGCGAATCGGTGACGAGGGGCGCTCCGGCCGCGAAACCACGAGCTCCTTCGGTGTCGAGAAGGCGCGACAGGAAGACGTCCTCCGGCGTCCTGATCCCGATCCTGTTCCACTCGTCGCGGCCCGCCGCGAGAGCGGGCGCGGCCGTCTCCTCGATCGCCAGGGGCTCCACCCGAGCCAGGAAGAACAGTGGACCGCGCTGCCCCGGCTGATAGGCCTCGACGTGGGGAAAGACGTCGAGCAGCGTCGCCACGAGCGAGCGCAGCAGCTCTTCGTCGACGAGGGCGGGCGCCATCCACTGGACGAAGACGCCGCCCGGGCGCAGGCGTTGGCGCACCAGCTCGAAGAACTGGCGGGTGAAGAGGTGCGACGCCCCGGCGGTCCATGGGTGCGAGGGTTGCGAGATGACGGCGTCGAACCGGCGCGCGGTCAGAGCGAGCGCGGAGCGCGCGTCGTTGAGGTGGAGACGGACCCGGGGATCGGCGAGAGGGTCGCGCTCGCGCTCGCCGCCGAGGCGACGGTTGGCGCGCACGACCTCCGGCTCGAGCTCGACCACGTGGACCTCTTCCACGGTCGCCGGCACGGCCTCCAGGGTGACGCCGGCGCCCAGGCCCACGACGAGGTAGCTCCGCGCTCCAGGCTGGCCCAGGAGCGGCAGGAGAGCCATGAAGCGGACTCCCGCGCGGTGCGCCGGGCGGACGCCGCGCGACGGAACCGTCGACTCGGGCAGACCGTTGCTCGAGAGACTCCACCCGACGTGGTCCTCGAAAAGCATCACCGTGGCGCTGCGACCGACGCCGTAGAACGCTACTTCCCCTCTCGTCCGCTTGCCCGACAGCGGCGAGGTCCGCAGCACCTCCCACGGGGTCGTGGGAGGAAAGAGCGTCACCGCGGCGAGGCCGAGAGCCGCCGCCAGCGCCGGCTTGACGCGGCGCGGCCGGGAGAGGAGTGCGGCCGCGGCCGCCAGGATCAAGCTGGCGGCCACCGCCGCGGCGGCGGTGCCGGCGAAGCGCAGGCTCGGCAGCAACACGAAGCCCGTGCCCACCGCGCCGGCGATCGAGCCGCAGGTGCTCCACGCGAAGACCCGCGCGCTCGCCGGGCCGGCGGCGGCTGCCGAGCCGGCCAGGATCCGGACCGCGAAGGGAAATGCGGCGCCCATGAAGACCGCGCCGGGCAGCAGGACGGCGGCCGCAAGCAAGGCGACCCCGAGATCGAGGTCGGCGACCGCCCGGGGCAGCCGGTCGACCGCCGCGAAGGCCAGGTACGAGGCCGCGGCGACGCCGAGCTGAGCCACCACGAAGCCACGGCCGGCACGGATCCTGTCGACCGCCAGGCGCGCCGCCACGGCCGCGCCCATGCCGAGGCCGAGCAGGAAGGTGGCGAGCATGGTGCCGAAGGCGTAGATCGAGCCCCCCACGAGGTGGCTCAGCAGCCGCGTCCAGAGGACCTCCCAGGTGAACGAGACGAAACCGGAGACCAGGATCAGCGGCAGGATGGCGACGACGCCCCGCGACGCCGCGGTCTCGGGTGCAGTGGCCGCGGACGCGTCGCTCGGCTTCGGCTCGCCGCGGCCGGGGCGCGCCAGGACCGCGGCGAGGACGAAAACCAGGCCGTTGATCGCCACCGCGGCCAGCACGGTGCGCGCAAGCCCCAGCCACGGCAACAGGACGAAAGCGGCCAGCAGGGCTCCGGCCGCGGCGCCCGCCGTGTTGGCGCTATAGAGCCAGCCGATCCGGCGGCCGATCTCGGCGTCGGTGCGCACCGCGTGGCGGGCGAGCAGCGGCAAGGTGGCTCCCATCATGCCGGTCGGCAGCATCAGGATCGCGAAGGCCGCCACCAGGTAGAAGATCGCCGAGGGCAGCGAGCCGGCCTCGGCCGGCACGTCGAGGCCGCCGAGCACGGCCACGTGCAGGTACGCTGCCCCGTGCAGGGCGGCCGGCACGGCCAGGGCCGAGAGCGCGATGCCGAGCTCGAGCAGAGCGTAGACGCGCAGCGGCCGGCGCGTCCGGGCGACCCGGCGCGCGGCGATCGCGGCGCCGGCCGTGAGGCCGGCCATGTAGGCCGCCAGCACCGTGGCCACGGCCAGCTCCGAGGTGCCGAAGACGAGAGCGAGCTGCCGGGTCCAGGCGCTCTCGTAGATCAGCCCGGCCACGCCCGAGAGGACGAAGCATGCGAGCACCATGGAGAATTCCCGGTGCCGGATCATGAGCGCCCTGCTCTGAATCCAGGCTAGCGACAAGGGGGAAAGCTCTGGCTGCAACATGGCTCCGGAGGTGGATCAAAGCGCGGCGAGCAGGCCGGCGGCGGTGGCGGCCTCCTGGCTCTGGGGCGCCGCGCGGACCAGCGCCGCGTACGCCGCTTCGGCCTCCTGGCGCTCGTCGGCGGCGAGGTGAGCGGCGACGAGAGCGAGGTGGGCCTTCCAATAGCTCGGGGCGAGAGCGATCGCGCGGCGGAAGTACCCGGCGGCTTCGGCGTAGCGGCCGTCCTGCAGCACGAAGGTGCCATAGTTGTAGCAGGCCTTGAAGTGGTAGGGAGCGTCTTCCAGGGCGCGCAGGAATTCCCGCTCGGCCGCGGACGCCTCGCCCGACTCGACGAAATGGACGGCGAGGTCGATGCGGGCGGGCACGAAGGTCGGATCGGTTTCGAGGGCCTTTTCCAGGGCCGCCAGGGACTCCTCGGGCTCGCCCAGGCGTTGGTGGAAGGTGGCCAGGAGCCACTCTCCCGGGGCGCTGGGCGAGGTTGCCAGGTGGCGGCGCAGGAAGTCGAGCGCCAGCCGCGTCTCGCCGCGCTCGAACTGGCGGGCCGTGAGCCGCAGCAGCAGGGGCACGGGGACCGCGGCCGCGGCGCGCAGCCGGCCGACCACCTCCCAGGCCTCGTCGAGGCGCAGGAGCTCGCTCAAGGCCGTGGCGTGCAGCTCGAGATAGAGCGGGCTCCGCGGCGCGCCCCTCGTGAGCTTTTCGGTGTAGACGAGAGCTTCGGCGTAGCGTCCCTTGTAGAGCAGGTGCTTGGCGGCGCTCAGGTCGTTGACGTCGCCCACCCGATCCTGGGGCGCCAAGCCGCCGTCGAGCAACGTCTCGGAGATCTGCTCACGCGCGCCGCCAGAGCCATGGAGGTAGCCCAACGCCTCCAGGCGCCGGCGAACGTCGTCGTCGAGCTCTTCGGGGATGCTCACCCCGGCGACGGCGTTGTCCTTGATGAAGCCTCGCAGGGCGTCTCGCAGCCTGCGGACCTCCGCGGGACGTTCAGCGGCCAGGTCGTGGCGCTCGCCGGGATCTGCTTCGAGGTCGTAGAGCTCGGGACGGGGACCGTGGATGTACTTCAGCGGACCCTCGAAGAGCACCCGCAGCTCGCCCCAGCCGTGGGTTATTCGAGGAGAGAGGTTCTCGGCGTAGCGCGCCGTGGACGTGCGCGGAGCGTCGTCTTGCCAGAGAGGAACCAGGGAACGGCCCTGCAGACCCTCCGGGGGGCGGACGCCGAGCAGGTCGAGCACCGTCGGGACGACGTCGACGGTGCCGACCCGCTCCTCGACCACGGTGCCCGCCGGTGCCGCGCCGGCCGGAGGCCGTGCTCTCCCCCCCGATCCCCCCCAAGGGGGCCGGACGATCAGCGGCACGTGCAGGGTGGAGTTGTAGGCCAGGACCGCATGGGTGACCTCGTTGTGGTCGCCGAGCCCCTCGCCGTGGTCGGCGGTCATGACCACCAGGGTGCGCTCCAGGACCCCCAGCTCGTCCAGGCGGTCGAGGAGGAAGCCGAGCCGCGAGTCGGCGTAAGCGATCTCGCCGTCGTAGAGGTCGTCGGCGTAGAGCTGGTCGTAGGGCGGGGCGGGCTCGAAGGGTTGGTGGGGGTCGAAGTAGTGGACCCAGACGAAGAACGGCCCTCCGGCGTGCTCGGCGAGCCAGGGCAGGATCGCCTCGTTGACCTGGGCCGCCCGCCGTTCGTCGAAGAACAGTCGTTGCTTGGGAAAGACCCGGTGGCCGAGGTAGTCCTCGAACACGCCCGTCAGGTGATCGTCGAAGAAGGTGAAGCCCTGGTCGAGGCCGAAACGCGCGGTCAGGGGGTAGGCGCCGACCGCGGCGGCCGTGGCGTAGCCCTCTCCGCGCAGGATCTCGGCCAGGGTGAGCTGGTCCCCGCCGAGAACGAACAGGCCGTTGTCGCGAACGCCGTGGGCGATCGGATAGCGGCCCGTCAAGATCGACGAGTGCGAGGGCGAGGTGATCGGCGCCGCGCTCATGGCGCGGGCGAAGCGCACGCCCTCGGCGGCCAGTCGGTCGAGGGTCGGGGTCTCGATACGCCGGTTGCCGTAACAGCCGATCCGATCGGCGCGGGTGGTGTCGAAGGTGACGAGGAGCACGTTCCAGGGCTCCAACCGTCGGCACCCGGCGGCGAAAACCGCGAGCACGATCGAGATCAGCACCCAGGCTGCCAGGGTTCCGGTGGATCGCCTCACGTCAGCGCTCGTTCAGCAACTCCTCGAGCTGCTCGACGCTGACGTCGGCCTGGACCAGCGCCTGATCGGCCCCGCGCAGCCCGGCGGCGCGGAGGGCCGCGAAGCCTTCGGGAAAGAGCTGCAGCTCGGCGGTACGTAGGATCTCGTCGGCCATCTCCCGGTAGGCCTCGCGGGTGTATTGCTCGACGTAGGCGGCGGCGACCCGCTCGTGGACGTCGGCGAAGGACAAGGGCTCGGCTTCCTGCCGGGCCACGGACTCGACCATCTCGAGCGCGCTCGCGGTGCGATACGGTGGCGACGTCTCACCCGCGGCCAGGGGAGCGACCAGCGGTGGCAGCTTGGGCTCGAGGCGACTGAGCTCGTCAAGGCTCCTGGCGCCCAGGTCCTCGATCTCGCCACCGAGCTCGGCGGCGAGATCTTCCAGAGAGGAGCCGCCACGGGAAGCGGCGTCTTCGAGCCGCGCCATCACCGCCCCGGCATCGTCTCCCAGGGGGACCTTGAGGCGGCGCAGGTGCCATCTGGGTGGCCGGCTGAACCGCCCGGCGTTGCTGTCGTAGAAGAGCCGCAAACGCGCCTCGTCGCGCCCCGCCACCTCGACCATGCGGCGCCGGCGCTGGAGGTTGAGCAGGGCTTCCTGCCGCCAGGCGTCGAGCCGGGTCTCGAGCTCGGCAACGGGAACGCCGTCGATCGTCCGGCAGTGGTGGTAGACGAGCTCGCGGCGCCGCAGGCTCTCGAGCACCCTCCAGGCGAGATCGCGGGTCGGCCGCCGATCGGCCGCGTCTCCCCGCGTCTGCCGCGCCGCCGCGTGCTGCACCCGGCGGCGCAGGTCGGCGAGCGTGAGCTCGGTGCCGCCCAGGCGCAAGACGATGGCGTCCGGATCGCCGCCTTCGGCCACGGCGGAAAAGCCGGCACGGTCGAGGACCACCGTGGCGAGCCCCGGGAGGCTGGGGGGAAGGTCGGCCTTGGCTTCCAGCTCGTCCAGAGCGGCCTCCCGGCGCTCCGCCGCGAGCCGGGCCGCGAGGCCCGGGCGAACCTCCTCGAAGGTGGCCTGGCGAGCGGGGAGGACCTGGTCGACGTAGAAGAGGTGAAGCCCGTCACGGGTGGCGACCGGCTCGCTCGGCACCCCTTCGTCGAGCTGGAAGATCACGTCGTCGAATCCGGCCGGGAGCTGGCCCGGAATCACCCAGCCGAGCGCGCCCTGGCGGTGACGGCTCTCGGAGTCCGAGTGGACGGCGGCCAGCCGCTGGAAGCTCTCGCCGCGCAGTACCTGATCGCGCAACGACTCGATGTCGGCCCGCGCCGCGCCGCGCGGGCGGCTCGCGCCACTGCGCAGGAAGAGATGATAGACGTCCCGCCTTTCCGGCACGGCGAAGTCGTCGAACCGCTCGTCGTAGGCGGCGCGCAAGGCCTCGTCCGTGAGGCTGCCGGTCGCCGGCCGGAGCTCGTCGAGGCAGAGCTGAACCGCGAGCTCCCTCTCCGCCTCACGGGCGGCGGCCAGGAACGACTCGTCCTCGGCCAGGTCCACGGCTTCGGCGCGCAACCGCCGCTCGACGACGAGCTCTCGTATCTGCTCCTCGTACCAGGTGTCCAGGTCCTGACCCGGCTTCGGGCGCTCGGCCGGAGGCAAAGCGAGGATCCGCGTGTCGACGTCGGCGGCGGAGATTTCGAGCTCGCCGAACCTGGCCACCAAGCTCGCGCCCGACGAATCCGCTTCGGGCGGCGCGCCCGAGCTTCGCTCCTCGCAGGCGAGGAGCGTACCCAGACAGAGGGCCATCACGATGAGTCTCGGCACCGGCTCACTCGACGTCGAACGTCATCAGCTCCACGGGCACGATGGTGCCGGTCGCCCGGATAAACGAGTTGAGGGCGCCTCCGAAGTCGAAGGTGCCGGTGATGTTGGGCCCCATCATTCCCGTGTATCCGACCACGCCGTGATGTCCCTGCCCGAGGGTCGATCCCGTACCCAACACGGGAACGTAGACGGTGGCGAAGTCCCCGAACAGGACGAAGAAGCTGCTGCCCGTGTAGGTGACGCCGAGCCCGGCGAAGGTGAGCGAATCGATCACTCCGGTCGCGGCGGTGAAGGTGCTGAAGAGGGCCATGGCTCCGCCCATGGTCGTCTGCGGCCCCAGGAGCACGAAGCCGGCGCTCGACGTCGTGTTGGCGGGACCCGGCACCACGAGGGCCTGGATCGTCGACACCGTGCCCGGGTTGCACACCGGAATACCCGTGTGGGTGTTGAAGCGGTTGCCGACGAGTGCGCCGCCTCCAAATCCGATGGTCGGGAAACCGCTGTCGTAGGCGATCGTCCCCACGGCGGCCTTGGGCATCACCCTTTTCCCCTTGAAGGTGTGACCCAAGTTGACCGGGAAACCTTCCAGCTCTTCGTATTTGGCCACCTCGGCGCCCTCGTCGAAGCCGGCCCTCTTGAGCTTCATCCACAGGCCGCGGCGCTCTTCGGGCGCAAGCTTCTTCAGGAAGGCCCGGCGCTCCGCGGCCGGCATGCCCATCAGTACTTGGATCTGAGTGTCGAGCTTCGCGCCGCTCGCGGCCTCCTGGCGTGGGCTCGGCTCCGGTTGGGCCAGCAGGGCGACCGCTGAGCAGCCGATCGCGAGGGCAAGGGTCAGGTTAATGGAAAGCTTTCTCACGCTCTCTCCTTTCCATCCGGTTGATGGCGTCGACGTCCTTGCGTCAGACATCGTCTGACGGAAGATGTCTGACGACTTGAGACCATCTGCCAGCGCCGTCCTACGGCTCTCAGATTCTCTCTGACAGACTTTTCTTACAGCCTCAAAGCGTTTCTCCGAAAACCGCTTCTTTTTCTCCAACGACCCACAAGTGTCGCCGAAGTCGGCACGTTTGTCAAGTCTCTTGCGAGAGGTTTGATAGGATCTGCGGGTGTCCAAGACGCAGACCCAGATCGACGCGCGCGCGCGAATGCGCTCTCTCACGGCGGCTCTCGTGGTGCTCGCGGCCTGCGCGGCGCCCGAGCCGGCGCCCGACGAAATCGTGGAGGTCGGCAAGCCGCCGGAGCTCGAGCGGCTCGACGCGACGGTCCGCGAGCAGTTCGAGGCGCTCTGGAGGAATCTGCACCGGCGCGTTCCCGGCGCCGGCGAGGCGCCGGATCCGGGAGCGGCCTGGGGTGCCCTCGGCCAGTGGTTCGACGTCTACGGGTATCCCGACAGCGCCGGGCGCTGCTACCGCAACGCCCGGCGCCTGAAACCCGCGGAGCCGCGATGGCCCTACTATCTCGGTCTCCTCGCCGAAGGTGCGGGAGACCTCGACGCGGCCGAAGCGTATTTCTCCGCCGCCGCCGGGCTGGCCCCGGACGTCGTGGCGCCGCGGATCCGGCTCGGCGACCTGGCCTTGCGACGCCAAGAACCGGACCGCGCCGAGGTCTTCTATCGCGAGGTCCTTGCCGGCCATCCTGAAAGCCCCGGAGCGCTGCTCGGAAAGGGCCGGCTCGCGCTCCTGCGCGGCGATCCCGCCGCCGCCCTCGAGCCGCTCGAGACCTTGTCGGCCCTGCAGCCCGAAGCCGTCGAGGTCCGCTACTCCCTGGGGCTCGCGTGGCGCCGGCTCGGCGACGAGGAGCGATCCGCCGATCATTTGCGGCGGGTGCCCGAAGACAACGTCGACCAGCTCTCCCTTGTCCTCGACGACCCGTGGGAGCGCGAGCTGCGCTCTCTCGACCGCGGGGCGCGCAACCTCACCCGGCGCGGGGTCCGTGCCTTTCGGCGCGGCGAGCACGAGCGGGCGGCGGTGCTTCTCGGGCTCGCCGTCGGCGCCGATCCCGACGGCCCGGAAACGCGCATCAACTACGCCCTCGCCCTGCGCGAGACGGGGCGCTGGGCAGCGGCGCAGGAGCAGCTCGGAGAAGCGTTGCGCCAGTCCGGCGAAGGCTCCGAAATGGCCGCCAAGGCCCACCTGCAGTTGGGCCGGCTGCTCGCCGCCCGCGGCCGACCGGCCGCGGCCGTCGCCCACCTCGAGGCCGCCCTCGCGATCGATCCCCGATCCGTGGTGGCTCATCTCGAGCTCGGCCGGCTGCACCACAACCAGGGGCGGCTCGAGGCCGCGCTCGCCCATTACGCCGCGGTGCGAACGGTCGACCGTCCCCTCGCCGCGACCCGTTTCTGGCATGCCGCACTGTTGATCCTCCTCGACCGCCGGCAGGCCGCCCTGGAGTCGTTGGCCGAGGACCTCCGTGAGCTCGGCGACGAGCGCCGGCTCCGCCTGCTCATGGCACGCCTCCTGGCCGCGGCGCCCGAAGCAACGTTCCGCGACGTCGCGCGCGCCCGCGAGCTTCTCGCCGTCCAGGCGGCACCGCCGGACGTGCTCTTCGCCGAGACCGCGGCCATGGTGGCGGCCGAAGACGGACGCTTCGCCGCGGCCGTGGCCTGGCAGCGCGCCGCCGTGGACGCCCTCGCCGGCGTCCGCCCACGAACCGCCGCTCACACGGCCCGCCGGCGGCTGGTGCTCTATGAACGGGGGGAGCCTTGCCGCGATCCCTGGGAAGCGCGCGAGACGCCGATCCTGGTCCGGGTGACGCAACCGTGAACGCTTTCCGCACCGTTCTCGCGGCGCTCCTGGTGCTCGCCTGCGGTCCTCCCGGAGAGCCGGACGCCCCCGAGCCGCCGGCGCCGGCCGGCGGGCGGACGGCGGAAGCGCTCTTCGCCGACGTCGCGGCGGCGACCGGCCTCGACTTCGTCCACCGCAACGGCATGACCGGCGAGCTCTACTTCGTCGAGCCGGTCGGCTCCGGCGGCGCCCTGGCCGACCTCGACGGCGACGGCGATCTCGACGTCGTCCTGGTGCAGAGCGGGCGCTTCGGCGCCGCCGGCGAGGGAGCCGGCGGCGGCGGCAGCCGTCTCTTTCGCAACGACCTCACCGTCGACGGCGACGGCCGGCGCCGTCTGCGCTTCACCGACGTCACCGAGGAAAGCGGCCTTGCCGCGGCGGGCTACGGCATGGGGGTGGCCACCGGCGACTTCGACGACGACGGCCGCATCGACCTCTACCTCACCTGCTTCGGCCCCAACCAGCTCTGGCGCAACGTCAGCCGCGACGGCCGCCTCCTCTTCACGGACGTCACCGCCGAGGCCGGGGTCGACGACCCCCGCTGGTCGACCAGCGCCACCTTCGCCGACGTCGACGCCGACGGCCGGCTCGACCTCTTCGTCGTCAACTACGTCGAGTTCCGGCTCGCGATCCACCGGCCCTGCCGCTCGCCCGGCGGCCGTCCGGACTATTGCGGTCCCCACAGCTACGACGGTGAGCCCGATCGCCTCTTCCTGAACCGCGGCGACGGAACCTTCGCCGACGTCACCGGGGCCGCCGGCCTCCTCGATTCGCCCTCGAGCGGCCTCGGCGTCGTGGCCGCCGACTTCGACCTCGACGGCCGGCTCGACCTCTACGTGGCCAACGACCTGCGGCGCAACTTCCTGTGGCGCAACCTCGGCTCCGAGGGGGGCGTGCCGCGTTTCGAGAACGTCGCCCTCGAGAGCGGCAGCGCGGTGTCCCTTCTCGGCCACGCCCAGGCCTCGATGGGAGTGGTGGCCGGAGACGTCGACAACGACGGCGACGACGACCTCTTCATGACCCATCTCAACGCCGACACCAACACGCTCTACGTCAACGACGGCCGCGGGCTCTTCCACGACCGGTCGGCCGCGAGCGGCCTCGGGGCGCCGAGCCTCGCCGCCACCGGCTTCGGCACCGCGCTCGTCGACGTCGACAACGACGGTTGGCTCGACGTGGCAGTGGCCAACGGCGCGGTGAGGGTGATCGAGGCCCAGGCCCTGGCCGGGGATCCCTTCCCTCTGAAACAGCCCAACCAGCTCTTCAAGAACCGCGGCGACGGGACCTTCGTCGAGGCGAGCGCCGAGGCCGGGGAGAGCTTCGCGCGCCTGGAGGTGAGCCGCGGCGTGGCCGTAGGCGACGTCGACAACGACGGCCGCAGCGACCTCCTGCTCACCAACAACAACGGTCCGGCGCGGCTGCTCCTGGGCCGCGCCGACGACGGCAACGCCTGGTTGGGGCTGCGCCTCCTGACCCGCGAGGACGGACGCGACGCCCTCGGCGCCCGGGTCGCCGCCGTGCGCGGCGACGGCTCGAGAACGCCGTGGCGCCGCGTGGCGACCGACGGCAGCTATCTCTCGGCCGGCGATCCGCGCGTCCTCTTCGGCCTCGGCGCGAATCCCGAGGTGGCGGCGGTGCGCGTGATCTGGCCGGGAGGCGAAAGCGAGACGTGGACGGGGCTGGCGGCGGGCCGGTATCACACGCTGATCGCCGGCCGGGGCCGACCTTCGGTCGCGGCCTGGCGAGGCGGCAGCCTCGAACGGGCCGACTACGAGAGCTGGCGGACGGTCCACGAGCTCGACGACGGCCCGGACGCCGTCCGCGAAATGGTCTTCGTCCTCTCCATGGCGGAGATCACCCGGCAACGCGGCGGGGAGCAAGAGCCGCGCACCCGTCTCGAGATCGAGGCCATGCGCCAGCAGGTGCTGATGGCGGCGCTGCGCGAAGAGGTCCAGGCCACGGTCACGATCAGCGACGAGGAGGTCGAAACCTTCCGCCGCGACCATCCCGAGGCCTTCCGCAGGCCGCGCAAGCTGCGATTGCGCAACGTCTACAAGCGCCTGGGGCAGGACGCGGCGGCGACCCGGGAGCGCATGCGGGAGATCCACCGTCAGTTGTCGGAGGGTGCCGATTTCAAGGACGTGGCCCGCCGCGAGTCCGAGTCCCAGACCCGCTTTCGCGACGGGCTTCTCGGGTATCTCGCCCCCGAAGAGCTGCCCGCGGAAGTGGGCGCGGCCCTGCGCGAGCTGGCACCGGGCGAGATCAGCGGCGTGGTCGAGCACGGCGGCGGTCTGTCGATCTTCCTCTGCGAAGAGGTTCGGAAGGCCCAGGTCCCGACCCTGGACGAGGTGCGGACCAGGCTTCGTGCCAACCTCGCGCGGCAACGGGGTCAGGAGCGGTGGGCCGACTTCCAGGAGCGTCTCCTCGCCGCAGCGGACCCCCGGTTCCGGCATTCGGGCCCGATCGCGCTCGAGGTGGAGGGCTACCGGCTGAGCGCCGAGGAGCTGGCCGTGCTCGTGGACCTGAAGTTTCCCGGCGAGAAGCCGTCGGACTTGCGGCCGGCCCAGCTCGACGGGCTCCTGCGCTCCTGGGCGCTCGGCGTCCTGGGCGTGCGCCGAGCCACCTCCGAGGAGCTCGACCGCGATCCGGCGGTGGCCGCGTCCCTGCGCTGGCAGCACCTGGGGATCCTGGCCCGCCGTGAGCTCGTGCGCCGCGTCGACGAGCGTTGGCGAGAGCCGGGCGAAGAAGAGCTGCGCCGCCAATTCGCGGCGCACCCCCGGCGCTACAGCGAGGAGTCGGGCTACGAGCTCGCCGTGGTCCACTTCGGCAAGGGGGACGACCCGGACCGGGTCCGCCACGCCGTCGAGGTCGCTCGCCGGCTCCGGGCCGGCGAGCTGGCCTTCGAGGACGCGGCTCGCCGCTACTCGATCCATCCGTCGGCCGCGGACGGGGGCCTCCTGGGCTGGCAGACTTCGCGCCAGATCGCCGCCTGGGGAGCGGTCGCCGGCAAGGCCCTGCGTCAGATGAGCCCCGGCGAGCGCAGCGGCCTCCTCCGTCTCGAATCGGGCCTGTGGATCTTCGAGCTCCGCGCCTCGCGCGACGCCCGTCCCATGAGCTTCGCGGCCGCCGAGGAACGGCTCCGGAGCGACGTCCGCCGGCAGCGCATCCGCGAGCTCGAGCGAATCATCCGGCGCGAGCACCTCGAGGAGATCGCGCTCTCGATCCGCCGCTGACCATGCTTCGTGCGTCCTCGCCGGCTGGGCTTCCGCCGCAGTCAGTGGAAGCGGACCTGGCCCGTCGTCCAAGGTCCGGGCTCGGGCTCCGGCAGGATCTGACGCAGGTAGGACGCGACGCCGTGCTGGCGGCTCCAGTCGCGAGGGTAGCCGAGCGAGACCTCCTCGAAGCGCACGCCGTCGCGGAAATGGGTGCCCTTGATGTGGACGTGGCCGTAGACCGCCGCCGCCACCGGAAAACGACGGTGCCAGTCCTCGGTGGCGGTGGTGCCGCACCAGATCGAGAAGCGCGGGATGCGCCGCAGCTCGAAGAGGTCCTGGCGCAACGGGTAGTGGTTCACCAGCACCAGGCGGCGGCCCGTCGCCGCCGCCGCCGCGAGCCGGCGCTCGGTGTAGCGAACCCGCTCCCGGCACCAGGCCTGGCGCGTGGGATGGGGATCGGGGTGCAAGAGCACCTCGTCGCTGCACATCACCCCCGACTGCGCCGCCCATTCCACGGCGTCGTCCTCCGCCACCGCGGGAGGACGGAAGCTGTAGTCGTAGCCCACGAACGCCGGCGCCACCAGGTAGGAAACGCCGCCGTAGGTCTCGGGCCACGGATCGTACGGGTCCTCCGGCGTGCGCACCCCGTAGCCGCGGCAGATCTCCACCATTCGCCGGTACTTGGCCTCGCCGCGCAGCGGGTACGGGTCGTGGTGCAGAGTCCACAGGTCGTGGTTGCCCGGCACCCAGTAGAGCGCCTTGAAGCGCGGCGCCAGCACGTCGAGCGCGTAGTAGAGGTGAAGCTCGGACTCGCCCACGTCGCCGGCCACGATCAGGCCGTCGTCGGGATGGGGCGGGAGCTCGCGCAGCGCCTCGCGGTTGGGCGCGTTGGCGAGGTGGAGGTCGCTGATCGCGTAGAGCTTCACTCGGTTGCGTCAGGGGGGATTTCGTCGCCGCCGTCCTCGCCCGGCGGGAAGATCAGCGATTGTTTGACCTCCCCCTCCTCCTGAGCGAGCTCCACCAGCGACCGGCGGACGGGCTCGAGGGTGAGGTCCTGGTGGAGGACGGCGCCGGCGCCGGACGGGATGCCGAGGCCGCGGACGTCCTCACCGGCGCGGATCAGGCAGCGCTGGAGCCGCGCCCAGTCCGGCTCGTCGTGGACGTCGATCAGCGCCGGCACCAGCTTGAAGGTCTCGAAGACCTTGAGCTTGCCGCTCTCCTCGTCCTGGTGGAAGCCGTAGAGCCCGAGCTGCACCGCGCCGGCCGACACGCCCATCAGCACCGCGCCGGCGTAGTAGCGCTCGATGACCTTCTGCCTGAGGCCGTTCTTCTTGAAGGCGCGCCAGCCGCGGCGAACCTCGCCACCCGCAAGCATCACCAGGTCCGCCCGGCCGAAGTACTCCACGTCCTCCTCCGAAGGCTCGGTGGGGATCATGCGGCAGTCGGTCACGCCGACGCTCTCCATGGCGCCGCGAAAGAGGTCGTAGAACTCCGGCTGATCGCCGTTCGAGGCGCCGACGTAAGCGGCCTTGGGGCGCGCGGCGTCGACCTCGCGGCGCACCCGCTCGAGCCAGGGACGGTCCTCGTCGCGCCAGAAGAGGAGCTGGCTGTCGGCGAACAGGAAGATCGGCTTGACGGGAATGCTCATGCTATTCCCCCCGCGGACCGGCGAGAAGCGGGCGCGTCAGGTCGCGCGGCTCGCCGTCGGTGCAGACCACGTTGTCCTCGATGCGGATGCCGCCGTGGGGCGTCAGCCGGTCGACGAGCGCCCAGTCGATCGCCGCGGCGCTCTCGCCCGCGCGCCAGGGCTCGAGGAGCATGGAGATGAAGTACAGCCCGGGCTCGATCGTCACCACGTGGCCGGGCTCGAGGATCCGGGTGTTGCGCAGGAAGGGATGCTCCTCGGGCGGCGGCGCCTTGCCGCCTTCGGGCCCGGCCTGGTGGCCGCCGACGTCGTGGACCTGGAGGCCGATCTGGTGCCCGACGCCGTGGGGGAAGAACGCCGAGGTGATGCGACGCTCGACCGCCTCGTCGACGCTCGTCCTCACCAGCCCCGTCTCCACCAGCAGACGGCTGACGCCGCGGTAGGCGGCGAGGTGGATCTCGAGGTAGGGACGTCCCGGCGTGACCATGGCCACCAGCTCGCGCTCGAGCCGGTCGACGGCCTCGAGCAGCGTCAGGTAGACGCCGTCGCAGTCGTCCTGGGCCCAGGTGCGGGTCACGTCGGCGGCGTAGCCCTCGCAGGCGCCGCCGGCGTCGATGAGCAGCACCTTGCCCGGCGCCGCCTCGGCGCCGCGCTTCTCCTGGTAGTGGAGGATGGCGGCCTTCTCGTCGAGCGCCACGATGGGCACGTAGGGGTTCTCGATCTCGAGCTGGTCGGAGGCCTCGAGGTAGGCCCAGTAGATCTCGCGCTCCGACGACCACGACTTGAACGCCTTGCGCGCCCGCTCGTGCCCCCCGGCGGTCTTCTCGGCGGCGCGGGCGATGCGGGAGAGCTCGTGCTCGGTCTTGTAGGCGCGCAGCCAGTCGAGGGGCGCCATGAGCTCCTCGGGCTCCACGGCGTCGGCCGGCAGGCCGAGCTCCTCGGCCGTCTTCGGCGTCGGCCCGACGTAGGCGGTGCGGGGCGGCAGGTCGAGGGCGTCCTTGACGTCCTTGAACGACCCGACCTCGGCGAGGTCCACGGCCTCTTCCCAGTACGAGGGGGGCGGCGGCGACGTGTCGTACCAGTAGTCGCGGGGGCGCACCCGGACGACGCGAGGTCTGGCCCCCGGCCGCGCCAGCACGACGTGCTCGGGCCCGTCGAGCGGCGTCCAGCGCCGGAAGTGGGCGCTGGCGCGGAAGGGCACGGCTTCGTCGTCGCGGTGGTAGACGGCGGCGCGTCCGGAGTGGAAGACGACGGCGTCGTAGCCGCGGCCCTGGCGGGCCGCCGTCTCCAGCGCGCGGGCGAGCTGCCGGTCGAGGGTGTCGAGGTGTTGGCGATAGCGGTCGGTCTCGGTCATGCGTTCTCCTACGGGCGACGCGATCGTGGCATCAGAGCCGCGATCCTACCGGAGTGGAACCGCCATCGGAAAACCTCAGAGTTGATCAGAGTTGACAGCCTTGGCGAGCAGGAGTACCTTTTCTGCCAGGGTCTACGAGAATAGCCGGCCCGGGGGGGCGTAGGCGAGCTCTGGCTCGTCGATGCGCGAGGCGAGGAGGTGAGCTTCGAGGTCCGGGTGCTCGAAGGCGGCTCCTATCGGATCTCCGCGCCCGATCCCCAAGGCTGGGCGGAGTCCCCGCTTCTCGACGGTTCGGTGAAGCTGACCCGCCAGGCGACGCCCCACGGCGGCTGGCTCTACCAGCTCGAACACATGGCGTCGTAGGTTTCGATCAGACGCGATCGAGCCTTTCGACGGTGCGCTCGTCGCGGACGTTGCCGGTGTTCAGAGTCGAAGCCGGCTCGAAGAGCAGGATCTCGACTTCCTCCTCGGCGCAGGGTCGATGTTCGACGCCGCGCGGGACGACGATGAGCTCGCCCGGATCGAGCCACACCTCGCGGTCGCGGAAGTCCATGCGCAGGCGCCCGGAGACGACGAGGAAGAGCTCGTCCTCGTTCTCGTGGTGGTGCCAGACGAAGTCGCCCTTGAGCTTGGCGAGCTTGACGTGCTGTCCGTTGAGCTCCGCCAGGATCTTCGGGCTCCAATGCTCCTTAAAGGAGTCGAGCTTTTCGCGCAGGTTGATCTTGTCCGTCACGGTTTCTCCTTCCCCGGCTTGGTCAAAACCCACCCCCGCACCACGAACCCGATGACGACGCCGCCAACCAGCACCCACCAGAAGAGCACCGGCGACGCCGTCTCGAGGCCGGTCGCCAAGTTCATGCCGAAGATGCCGGCGATCGCCGTCAGCGGGAAGAAGATGGCGACGATCACGTTGAGACGGTTGGCGATGTAGACCGACTGCTCGGCCAGACGCGCCTGGCGTTCCGACTCCTTGGCGATCTCGAAGTCGAGGGCGTTCTTGCCGCTCCCGTAGAGCAGCTCGAGGTTGCGGGCGCACTCGGCGGCGGCGTCGCGCAGGTCGATCAGGTCGCGGTCCTCGGGGACGCCTTCGCGCGCCTGCTGCAACGCGTGGTGCAGGTTGCGGGCGGCGAGGCGCACCGGCGCCAGGTCTTCCAGCAGCCGGAAATAGTCCGACGCGGTCTTGGCCGCGTCGTACCGGCGGTCGAGCTCCTCCTCCGCCGCCACGTATTCCTTGACGTGGTTGCGCAGGGCCGGCAAGCCGTTGCCCCGGCCGCTGAACTGCCACTCTCCCTGAGGATTGCGCCAGAAGAGCTGCCCCTCGCGCCGACGGTCGCCCCAATGCGGCAGCTCGTGCAGGATGAGCAGCAGATGGCCTTCCTCGAGCATGGCCCGTTGCTGGCCGTGGGTTTGGCCGAAGCGCACCTTGATGGGCTCCGGCAGGCTCCAGTTCTCGGGCAGCTTCATCCTGGCCTCCTTCTCGTCGCGCTCCGGCTCTCCACGGAGCTTATCCGATGGGCGGCGTCCGCGTTCAGCGGCAAGGGGACCTTGCGCGATTCCGGGCTTCGTCTTCATCCGGTACGAGAAGCTCACCCGGATACCGAAAGCGCCATGCGAACGGGCTGAGATTCTCGGCATGGTCGAGCAGAGCTTCGAACCCGGCGTCGAGATCCGAAGCCTGCTCGACCAGAGGACCGAGGGCATGGGTCTTCGCGAAAGGGCTGTTCTTGAAGGTCAGGAATCCCTTCAGGGCCTTCTCCGCCGCCTGCTGACAGTGGTAGACGACAATGTCGAGCAACGGCTGCTCGGCGTCCGCCAGATATGCAGCGGCCTGAAGGTCATGGTCCGCCTTGGTCAACCAGGCGCGAACCTCCTCCAGGTCCTCAGGCGGCATAGAGAAGCTTCCCTTCGCGCTCCACCGTAGCGGGCAGCGAGCAAGCGACGCCGCGCTTGCGGTCGAACTCCTCGCGAGTGAGCACGATGACGTCGACCGGCACTCGCAATCCCCGTAGAGCGCGCAGCGCGATGCGGTCCCTGGCGTAGCCAGGGAGGTCGGAATCGGTGACCACGATGAGAATGTCGTAGTCACTGTCGCTTTCGCTATCGCCACGGGCGCGCGAGCCGAACAGGTACACGTGCTCCGGATCCAGGTCGCGGGTCAGGCGGCCTACGATCTCGTCGAGAACGTCGGCCTCAGAGAGTGGAGGAGTCGGCTCCATGGTCCGATGATATCACTGAGCTTTCGGTTTCGCGGACGCCTCCTCCGCGTCTTTCTCCAGCACCGCCAGCACCGGAACCTCCTTCTCCCGCACGAGCTCGTTGAACGCCGGCACGTCCTCCGCCCAGACCTTGGCGAGCTTCGCCAGCTCCGCCTCGACCGCCACCGAGAGCTCGGCGAAGACGGCCCGGCTCTGCTCGGTCGGACGGACGTCGCCGAAGGCGACGGCCTGCATCACGGCGGCGAGCTTGTCGTTCAAACGGATCGGGAAGTTGAGCGGGTCCTGGCGGCTCTTGTTCTGAGTCTGATAGAGCGCCTTTTCGATCGGCTCGAGCTTCTCTCTCAGGGCCTCGGCGGCCTTGCGCACCTCGGCGGCGCCCTCGTCGTCCTTGAAGCGCTTCTCCAGGTCTTCGAGCTGCCGCCGCAGCTCGCGCAGGCGTCCGATCTCCCCGTGGACGCGGGTCAAGGCGTCGCGGATCTCGAGGTGCAGGGCGAACTGCGCCTCGAGGTCCTCCTGGTCGGCCGCGGAGCGCGGATCGGCCACCACCTCGAACGGCACCTCGGCGCTCCACTCGCCCACGGCGAGCCGCGCCGTATAGGTGCCCGGCACCGCCCGCGGACCCTCGAGGTCGTCGTTCCACAGGATCATGCCCGGGAAGCGTTCGGCCGGCGGGTAGCTGAGGTCCCAGGCGAAGCGGTTGACGCCGGGCTCGGCGGCGACCTGGCGCAGGTCCTCCTCGCCGCGGCGGCGTTCGCCTTCCTCCTCCTCGGCGCCTTCGGGCGGCTTGCGCGTGTACTTGCGGATCGCCGTGCCGTCCTCGGCGAGGATCTCGACGGCGACCTCGGTCTCCGCGTTCTCCGCCGCCTCTTTCGGGAGGTAGTAGGAGAGGATGACGCCCGCCGGCGGGTTGGTGCCGACGTTGCGCGGTCCGCGGCCGAATCCGCCGCCGCCCGCCACCCGCCAGGTGGCGCGGGGCGCGAAGAGGTGCGGGCCGGCGGTGGAGGCGCCGGTGAGCTGGTGCAGCGGCGTCAGGTCGTCGAGGATCCAATAGCCGCGGCCCTGGGTGGCGGCCACCAGGTCCTTCTCCTTGACCGCCAGGTCGGTGATGGGCACCAGCGGCAGGTTGAGCTGCAGCGGGCTCCAACCGCCGCCGTCGTCGAAGGAGACGTAGACGCCGTTCTCGGTGCCGGCGTAGAGCAGGCCGCGGCGGTCCGGGTCGGCGCGGACCACGCGGGTGAAGTGGGCGGCGTCGATGCCGGCGGTGATCTTCGTCCAGGTCTTGCCGTAGTCGGTGGTCTTGTAGAGGTAGGGCTGGAAGTCGTCGAGCTTGTAGCGGGTGCCGGCGGCGTAGAGGCCGCCGGGCTCGAAAGGGTGGGCCTCGATCGAGTTCCACTGCACCCACTCGGGCACGCCCGCCGGCGTCACGTTCTCCCAGGTCTCGCCGCCGTCGCGCGTGACGTGGACGAGGCCGTCGTCCGAGGCAGCCCACAGCACGCCCGCCGCGTGCGGCGACTCGAGCGCGGCGAAGATCGTGCCGTAGTACTCGACGCTGGTGTTGTCCTTGGTGATCGCTCCGCCCGAAGGGCCCATCTTCGACTTGTCGTCGCGCGTCAGGTCGCCGCTGACCGCCTGCCAGCTCCGGCCGCCGTTGCCGGTCTTGAAGAGCACGTTGCCGGCGGCGTAGAGCACGTCCGGGTCGTGGGGCGAGAAAAAGATCGGGTAGTTCCACTGGAAGCGGTAAGTGAGCTCGGCGGCGCCCCAGCCCATCGGGTCGTCGGGCCACACGTTGACCATCGCGCGCTCGCCGGTGCGGTGGTTGACGCGCACCAGGAAGCCGCCGTAGGAGCCGCCGTAGACGATGTCTGGATCGTCGGGCTTGGCGACGATGTGGCCGCTCTCGCCGCCGGCGGTCGGTTCCCAGTCGCGCACGCCGATGCCGCCGAAGCTGCCGCGCGAGCGGATGCGCACGGCCGAGTTGTCCTGCTGGCCGCCGAGCAGGCGGTAGGGGAAGTCGTCGTCGGTCGACACGCGGTAGAACTGGGCGGTGGGCTGGTTGTCCTGCCCGGTCCAGGTCTCGCCGCCGTCGTAGCTGACGTTGGCGCCGCCGTCGTTGGACTCGATCATGCGCAGCGGGTCCTCGGGGGCGATCCACAGGTCGTGGTTGTCGCCGTGGGGGGTGCCGATCTGGCGGAAGGTGCGGCCGCCGTCCTTCGAGTGGTGGAAGCGCACGTTGACCACGTAGACCGACTCCTCGTCGGCCGGGTCGGCGTAGATGCGCGTGTAGTACCAGGCGCGCTGGCGCAGGTCGCGCTCGTCGTTGGTCCTGCTCCAGGTCTCGCCGCCGTCCCGCGAGCGGAAGACGCCGCCCTTCTCGGCCTCGACGACGGCGTAGAGGTTCTCCGGGTCGGTGGGCGAGACGGTGACGCCGATGATGCCGAGCGGCGGTTTTGGCAGGCCGGGCTTGCCGGAGAGCTCCTCCCAGGTGTCGCCGCCGTCGCTCGACTTCCACAGGCTCGAGCCCTCGCCGCCGGACTCGAGGCTGTAGGGCGTGCGCCGCACCCGCCAGAAGCTGGCGTAGAGGATGCGCGGGTTGGTCGGGTCCATGGCGAGGTCGACGGCGCCGGCCTCGGCGGAGACGTAGTGGATCTTCTGCCACGTCGCGCCGCCGTCCCTGGAGCGGAAGACGCCGCGTTCCTCGTTGGGGCCGAAGAGGTGGCCGAGGGCGGCGACGTAGACGAGGTCCGGGTCCTTCGGGTGGATGCGGATGCGCGGCACGTGGCGGCTGTCGCCGAGGCCGACGTGCTTCCAGGTCTTGCCGGCGTCCGTCGACTTCCACACCCCGTCGCCGTGGGAGACGTTGCCGCGCACGGTCTTCTCGCCGCCGCCCACGTAGACCACGTTGGGGTCCCACTCGGAGACGGCGACGGCGCCGATCGAGCCGCCGAAGAAGCCGTCGGAGACGCTGGCCCAGCTCTTGCCGCCGTCGGTCGTCTTCCACACCCCGCCGCCGGTGGCGCCGAAGTAGTAGACGTCGGGATGACGGGGAATGCCGGCGACGGCGGCCGCGCGTCCGCCGCGGTAGGGACCGACCTCGCGCCACGCGAGGCCCTTGAAGAGCTCGTCGTCGAAGCTGGCCGGAGGATCGGGGGCGCTCTGGGCGGCGACGGGGGCCGCGGTGAGCAGGAGGAGGAGGACGGACGGGAGGACGCGCGATCGCACCATGCTTGGTTCTCCTACGAAAGCCGTTGGACCGGGACGTCCGCAGCGTATCACGCGCCATCAGCCATCCGTGCGATCCAGCTTCCACTCGCGCGCCGCCGCGGCGGGCCATGCTCGCCTTCTCGCTTCCTCGAGCTCGTCCTTCGGCACC
>DASWIG010000628.1:0-45867 GCA_036397835.1 Thermoanaerobaculia bacterium | reverse complement strand
CCAGCGAATTCCTCAGCGCGAGCTGATCGATCCCCATCCCATCACCCGCGATCCCTGGCGTCGAGCGACTCGATCAGCTCTGCCAGCCCGACGACTGTCGGCCGTTCGAAGAGAGTCATGAGGTCGAGAGCCCGGCCCTGGCGGCGACTCAGCTCGGAGATCACCTCGACGGCGTCCAGAGAATGGCCGCCGAGTAGGAAGAAATCGTCGTAGATTCCTACCTCTTCGCGTCTCAGAACCCGTTGGAAGATCCCGGCGAGCTCCTGCTCGCGAACGTTTCGCGGTGCCACGAACGGACAGCTGATGACGCTCGCCGCGGTTTCGGAGCGCTGCAGCGCGGTGCGGTCGATTTTGCCCGAAGCGGTCAGGGGCAGCGCGTCGGGAAAGGCGATGGCGGCGGGCGTCATATAGACCGGCAGGCGGCGGCGCAGAAAGGCCAGCAGTTGCTGGGCCTTGTGCTGTGGGCTGCGCGCCGGCGAGGCGGACGGCCGCAGGAGGACGTGAGCGACCAGAGAAGGCGCCTCGCTTCCCGGCGAGACCGCGGTCGTCACCGCGACCCGGTCCACCTCCGGATCCTGCCGCAAGAGCGTTTCGATCTCCTCGGGCTCGATGCGATAACCGCGCACCTTGAGCTGCCCATCGATCCGACCGCAGAACACTATCTCGCCCGCTGTGGTCAATCGCCCGCGGTCCCCGGTGCGGTAGAGGCGGGCGCCGGCGGTGGTGGCGAAGGGATCCGGCAGAAAGGCCCCGGCGGTCTCCCGCAGTCGATCGAGATAACCCCGAGCCAGGCCGTCGCCGCCGAGCCGGATCTCCCCGATCACCCCGATCGGTACCGGCCGCATCCGTCGATCGAGCAGACGCAGGTGAGTGCCCGGGAGAGGACGCCCGATCGGCACCGGTAATGCTGCCGGCCCGCCGCGGGTCGGCCACGACCCGATGCGCTTCAGGGTGGCGAAAGTCGTCGCCTCGGTCGGGCCGTAGGCATGCCAGAGCTCGATTTCCGGGCAGGCGGTGCGCACCGCCCGAACGCATTCCGGCCGTGGGCTCTCGCCGCCGAAGATCAGGCAGCGCAGATCGTCGAAAGAGGCTGCATCCTGCTGCGCCAGCATGTGGAAAAGAGGAGTGGTCAGGAAGAGGACGTCGATTCCCTGGCGGTGCCGCAGGTTCCGGAAACGCCCGGCGTCGAGCGCCGTGCGGCGCTCGACGATCGCCAGCCGGGCGCCGGCTAAGAGCGGCGCCCAGATCTCGAAGGTCGAGGCGTCGAAGGAAGTCTCGGCGAGCTGTGCCATGCCCTCGTGGCACTCGAGCCGCGGAGCGTGACGCACCAGGTCCAGGACCGCGCGGTGGCTGACGCCGACGCCCTTGGGCCGGCCGCTCGAGCCCGAAGTGTAGATGACGTAAGCGAGATGGTCGGGGGCCGCGCGCGGTGCCAGGTTCCGGGCGCTCTCGGCCGCGAGCCGCGGGCGGGCTTCGTCGAGGCAGAGCCGCTTCACCCCGGCAGGCGAAGGGATCGTCTCCAGGGTGATCACGACCTCGGCACCGGCGTCATGCAACAGGAAGGCCGAGCGTTGCGGCGGCAGCGATGGATCGAGCGGCACGTAGAAACCACCGGCCTTGAGGATGGCCAGAAAGCTCACGATCGTCTCGATGCCCCGCGGCAGGCATACCGCCACCGGCGTTTCCGGACCGATCCCGAGATGCCGCAGGTGGTGGGCGAGACGGTTGGCATCGCGGTTGAGCTCACTCCATGTCCGGCGCTCGTTACCGCAAACGAGGGCGACCGACGAAGCCCGCCCCGCCGCCTGCCTTTCGATTATCTGCGGTAGCGTGGCAAGCTCCTCGCGGACCCCGATCCGGTCGTCGAGACCCGACTCTGCAGTCGTGCTCCACTCATGGAGCAGCTGATGCTGCTGTTCCCGTCCGAGCAGTGCGAGATCGACGAGTCGTCCATTGGGCTCTGCCATGGCGTGATCGATCAGAGCCCGCAGGTGGCCAAGCAGGCGGCGGGCGGTCGTCTCGTCAAAGAGATCGGTGCTGTAGTTGAAGGTGAGGCTCAGGCCTTCTTCGAGGAATTCCATTAGCGTTGTCTCCCAGAAGAAGAACCCCAGATCGAAAGCCGTGGTCCCCCGCTCGACGTCGACCAGGCCAATCTCGAGATCGGGCGCCTCCACCGGCGGAAAAGGGGTGTTCTGGAGCACGACCGATGTCTGGAAGAGGGGGTGGCGGCTGGTGTCGCGGCCGTCGACGAGGGCCGCGACGACTTTCTCGAAGGGCACCTCCTGGTGGCTGTAGGCCTCGAGCGACACACGGCCGGCCTCGGCGGTGAGCTGTGCGAAGCTCTGATTCGCTTCCACCCGGCACCGCAGAGCCAGCATGTTGACGAAAAACCCCATCACCTTTTCGAGCTGCCGGTGAGTGCGATGGGCGATGCCGGTGCCCAGCGTCATGTCACGCTGGCCGGTGTAATGGTAGGCAAGGGTGTAAAGCGCTGCCAGGAGCGTCATGTAGAGAGTGACGTCCCGCTGCTGGCTGTAAGCCTTGAGACGGTCGAGGAGCGGCGGTGGGATGACCGTATAGACCATGGCCCCGTGATAGCTCGATATCGGAGGTCGCGGTCGGTCGCTCGGCCATTCCAGAATCGGGGCCTCGCGCAATTGCCGGCGCCAGTAGGCCAGATGGGGCTCCCATTTCTCCTGCACCGGGCCCTGGCGCTGCCAGAAGGCGAAATCGGCGTACTGGATCCCGGGCTTCGGTAACGACGGCGGTCGGTCTTCGCAGGCAGCTCTATACAGCTCGGCCATCTCCTCGACGAAGATCCCCCGCGTCCAGAGGTCGCTGATGATCTGATGCTGCAGCAGGCAGAATATGTGCTCGCAGGGGTCTATGATCAGGAGAAGCCAGCGCACCAGGGGGCGGCTGAGATCGATGGGGCGCTGTGTCTCGGCGGTGAAGAAGCGATCGAGATACGGTTCGCGCCGCTGCCGCGAAATCGCCGTGAGATCGATCACAGGCAAGGCTTGATCGCGCCGGGGCGAGATCACCTGCTCGGGACCGCCGTCTCCCAGCACGAAGGTGGTCCGCAGGATCTCATGCCGGCCTACCACCTCGGTGAGGCTGGCAGCCAGAGCCGCGGGTACGAGCCGCCCCTTGAAACGGATCGCCGAGAGAATATTGAAACGCGGGCTGCCGAGTTCGAGCTGGTGGAGAAACCAAATCCTCTCCTGAGCGACCGACAGCGGTGCCCTGCTGCTGCCGCGGCGCTCGATCGTCTCCGACCCCAGTCGGGCGAGCTTCTTGTTCCTCAGTCGCTCCAGCAGCTGGCGCCGCTGTTTCGGTTTCGGTGCCGGCGCTCGCATCTCTACTCCAGCAGCAGTCCGTTTCGGAAAGCAGACCGGCAGCGCGGATGAGCGGTTGGAAAAGCATCGAGGTCCAGATCAAACTCGATGTCCCCGAGGTCCTGGTCTTTGGCCAGCAACCATTGCTTGACGGCCTGAATAGGCTCAGTTGGCAAGCTCACTGAAGATGTCCCCTGTCGGAATGATCTTATGCCTATGCAAGTAATCCGTGGTGTTCGGCTTCGAGTTCAACCACTACGAGCTGTGGCCCCACGTGCTCACCGTCGACCCGGCGCCGCTGCCGGTGCCGGTGCGGGCGCGGGAGGCCGGCGAGTACACCGTCGGCTCGCTCGGAGGCAAGCCTTCGGATCTCGTGCTGGATGGCTCTCAAGCTCTGAGCGCGTGAGATCTGGGGTTGGAGTCCGAGCTCGAGGGCGATCTGGATAATCCGTGATCCTCTACCCCAGGCTTCCGCGAGCACATTCCCTTCGGACTCACGTCTCCGGCGTGATGAATTCACTTCGTTCTCCGTAGTAAAAGGCGCCCGGGAAATCCTCTGTTTCCGCATGCCGTTTTGCGCTCCACTGTTCAATGACGAGACGATAGACCGTCGTGCGCAGAATGTCCTTATCGGTAAACGGCGCGTAATCTCTTCCTGGTTTCTTGTGTGGAAAATACTTGTCTACTTGGTGCTGTAAAGCGTATCTCATCTCTGCAAGATCGGTCACGATCTCAGCGCACCCAAAAACCATCACTGAGGCATACTCTGTGCTATAGTCAACGATCTTTTCTGCCGGAAGAAGGCGGCCCATCTCGAATGCCGAGAAGCATACCTTTCCATGTCCTTCTATATTGGTGCGGGTGCGACCCTGTCCGGCAGTATGCAAATATACTACATTTTTTTCTTCATCGTAGTAAAAGAGATTGGGAGAAGCGAAGGGTTGGCCACCGCTCACGGTAGCCAGTACGCCTACCGCCGCCCGGCGAAGAAACGAGCGGATCCATTCTTCATCTTCCACCATACGGTTGCGTCGCCGCGGTCTGTTGAACGGTTCCGGCGAGATCGACTGAGTCATTCTTCATTCCTTCAAGCCACAGTCACTCAAGAGAGGGGCTCGTTGCCGAATACCAGACCGAAACCGATAGCCGGCCAGCGCGACGCCAGCCTGTCTCCGCCCTCTGTTCGTATCGGCATCGGGCTGCGGTCGATGATCTCTCGTGTCTTGTACCCTCGTTCTTTTAGCTCTTTCCAGAAGATATTGACATCATTCCCTTCTCGCCACTGCCTCATGTGCAGCGGAAACTCACAAATGTCATGCATTGCAATCAACCCATCCGGGGCCACCAGTCGGCCATACATCTCAAAATCGGATTTGACTCCGGCGTAGGAATGATCGGCGTCGATGACCAGGAGATCGATCTTATCGCCATCAACGATTTTAGCGAGCGACTGCAGCGTGCTATAGTGGAACGATCTCTGGCGGAGAAAGTGAAATTTCTGATCTGGCGGTCCGAAAGTCGAGAAAAGCATGGTGTCAACAGATGACTGGCCACCGCCGTACAGGCCGCCCTCGATATCGAGGCTGATCATTTTGGAGCATGGATCGGCGAGTTGGCTCAGACAATAAAACAGGCCGCCGTCAGCAGTACCGATCTCGACCACGGTCTTGGGCCGCCTCTTGAGGACGACCTCCAAGAGCTCGCGCAGTTCCCAGGGATTCTGCACCGCAGGAAAGACATCCCGCGCTTTCACGATAAGAGCGTCCAGATCCACCGGCGCGTCATCGCACCAGCCGAGCTCCTGGAGCGCTTCTCCTACCTTACGGTGGCGTTCGCTCGTTGCAAGTGTCGCCGTGCCGCGGATCAGTTCCCGGATGAGGTCGGCTGCAGCTTTGGGAACTTCGAGCATCCCCGGTAGCCAGGAGTGGTAGACCACTTCGTCGGTAGGCAGGCTGGCCTGCCTGGGCTTCCGCGGTTTGACCCACCTCCAAGTGTGCAAGAGTTGAGGACGAGCGAGAAGATAAGTGGATACGAATGAAGATTTTGCCAAACGCAGATGACAAAATACGCACCGCTCGGCGGTAGATTTGTCTTGCAACTGTGCAGTTCCCGTCATCACGTACTTCGCTCGGTTCAAGCCACCTGGGATCGACTCGGGTCTCAGTTAGTAAATGAGAACTTCTTCCTCTTGCTCTTCCTCTTCCTCACCGTCATCCTCGCTCAAGCGCACAAAATCGGCCAGGATCTCGTCCATGAGCTCTCTTTCTTCGCTGCTCAACGCGGGGCGGCTCTCTTCGATCTGGGCGGCGATCGCGGCCACCGTCGGCGACTCGAAGACGTTGCGCAGCTCGAGTTTCAAGGGCAGGATGTCCTGCAACATGATCACCAGCCGTGTGGCCATCAGGGAGTTACCGCCGAGATCGAAGAAGCTGGCCCGGGTACTGACCGTCTCGACTTCGAGCACTTCGGCGAAGACGCTGGCGAGCAAGTTTTCGAGCGGTGTGGCAGGCTCGGCGTGCTTCTCCGCGACAGCAGCCCCGGTCTCGAGGTCGGGCTCGGGCAGGGCTCGGCGATCGATCTTGCCGCTCGGGGTGAGAGGAAGCGTATCGAGCACGACCCAGACCGCAGGGACCATGTACTCGGGCAACCGGGCGGCGGTGTGCTGGCGCAACTCGGACGCCGCCGGAGCCGCCCCGGCCGCCGTCATGTAAGCCGCGAGACGCGTATTGCCGGAGGCGTCCCGCCAGTCGGTGACCACGACCTGGCCGACCTCGTCGTGGTGGGCGATCAGCGCTTCGATCTCCCCCAATTCGATGCGGAAACCGCGGATCCGGACCTGACGATCGATGCGTCCCAGAAAGATGAGGTCGCCGTACGGCTGGTAACGCGCGAGGTCGCCCGTCCGGTAGAGTCGCCCGCCAGGGTAGCTCGCGAACGGATCGGGAACGAAGCGCTGCGCGGTCAGGCCAGGACGGTGAAGGTAACCCTGGGAAACCCCCTCGCCGCCGACATGGATCTCCCCGGGGATGCCGATCGGTAGCCTGTTCATATGACCGTCCAGGAGGTGGATCCGCAGGTCGGCGATCGGTCGGCCGATCGAGCTCGTCCCGCCGGCGGTATCCTCCCGGCCGAGCAGGTAGTGGGTGACGTGGACGGTCACCTCCGTGATGCCGTACATGTTGACCAGTTGCGGTAACCGGTCGCCATGGCGCTTGAACCAGGGGGCCAGAGTGCCGGGCTCCAGGGCTTCTCCACCGAAGACCACCAGACGCAGCTTCAGCTCTGGCGAGCTCTCCTCCGCGATCCTCTGGTCGCTGCGGATCAGTTGCTGGAAAGCCGACGGCGTCTGGCTGAGCACCGTCACTTTCTCGTCGACCAGGAGGTTGTAGAGGTCGTCGGGCGAGCGGCTGACCCGATACGGCACCACGACCACACGGCCACCATGGAGCAGCGCTCCCCAGATTTCCCAGATCGAGAGGTCGAGAGCGCAGGAGTGGGAGAGGGTCCACACATCCCGGTCGCCGGGAGTGGCCCAGGAGTGTGTCGAGGCGAAAAGACGGCTCACATTGCGGTGGCTCACGAGGGTGCCTTTGGGCTTGCCCGTCGCGTCCGAAGTGTAGATGACACAGGCGAGATGCTCGGGGTGGACGGCCTGTGGAGCAGCCGCGGTCACCGTGTCGTCATGCCGCTGGGAGAGCTCCTCCCAACCGCTGTCCAGGTACAGCACCCGGATCGAGTCCTCCACCGCGGTCGGGACACTCGATCTCAGCTCTTCCTGGGTGAGAAGCACCACGACCCGGGCGTCGTCGAGCATCAACGCCAGGCGTGGTGCGGGGTCGGCCGGATCGAGCGGCAGACAGGCTCCGCCGGCCTTGAGGATGCCCAGGATACCGAGCACGGTGTCGAGGGAACGCTCCACGAGGAGGCCGACTCTCTTCTCCGGCCCCACCCCCAGGCGACACAGGCACTGCGCCAGCCGGTTGCTGCGCTGATCGAGCTCGCGGTAGCTCAGCCGCTCGTCGCCGCAGACCACGGCGGTCGCCTCGGGCGAGCGCGCGGCCTGGGCTGCGAAGAGCTGATGCAGGCAAGGCTCCTCCGGCATCCGCTCAGCGACAGTCATCGAATCGAGTTGCCGGAGCTCGGAAAGCGAGAGCAGGCTCGCCGTCGTGATGCGCTCGGCAGGGTCTTGCAGACAGGCCCCCAGGAGATTCATGAAATGCCCCATGGAGCGCTGCATGTCGGCCTCCTCGAAGGCCGCCCGGTTGAAGTCGAAGTCCAGCGACCAGCACCCGGTGGCGTCGAAATCCTTCAGCTGAACGTCGAGTGAGTTGTTGGTAGCCCCGGAGAAGAGCAGATCGAAATGAACCGGCATTCCACAGAACTCGCCGAACTGCGCGGCATTGTAGTTGAAGTAAATGTCGTGGGTCTTCTCCTTGTAGAAGTTTCTCACCGGATACTGCTGGTACTTCCCGGTGCGTATCGTCTCGACCTGCACCTTGCGGGCGAGAGAGCCGAAGCTGTCGCTCGCCTCGATGTCGAGCTGAAGGGGGCAGTTGTTGATCAAAAGACCGATCAGGTTCCGGAACCGGTCGGAGCGATTGGCGAAGGTCGTGCCGATGCGCAGGTGGCGGTGGCCGGTGAGGCGATAGAGGTAGGTGACGAGCACAGCGAAGGGCAGGACCGAGATGGAATAAAGACTTTCTCGGGCCGTGAGCTCCCGCAGTCTTCGGCTTTCACCGTCGCTGAGGGAAACCGATCGACGCACGGCCTCGCTCGTCTCTTCCGCGCTCTTGCGGTAGAAGGGGACGGGATCGATCTCGGTGGCGAGCTTCTCTTGCCAGTACCTCTTCGCCCTCTCGTAGCGCTCGGAGGCCTGGTAGGTCTCTTCGAACTCGACGTACTCGCGGTAGGAGGGCATAGGGTCGACCTCCGCCGGCCGCCCCTCGAGAATCGATGCGTAGCTCTGGCTCACAGAGCGGAAGAGGATCTCCAGGGAGAAGGCGTCCAGGATGATGTGGTGGGCGCTGAAAAACCATATGAACCGCTTCGGCGCCATCTTCACCAGGACGCAGTCGATCAGGCGCGAGAAGTCCGTGGGTTGACGGCAACGCTCCTCGAGCCATGGGTCGAACGCCGCCGCCGGGTCAGAGCGGGATGACAGGTCGATATGGGTGAGCGGCTCATCGAGCTCGGGGAGCACCCGGCGGTAGGGCACCCCGCCGTCTTCGAAGATCGTGCTCCGCAGGCTGTCGCTGGCCTCGATCAGCTTGTCGAAGGCTTGGGAGAAGGCTTCCTGGTCGAGGTCTCCGGAGATCTCGAAGAGCACCCGGACGTGGGAGTAGTAGAAGTCTTCCTGGAGCTTTTCCGCGAAGTAGTAGAGGCTCTGGTTTTCGCTCAGCCGGCTCACGTCTTCCTGAGGAGCCTCGCGGACGGCGGGCGCTGGCTCCGGGTGAGCGACGAGGGGCGACACCGTGATGAGCGGCCGCTCGAGGTCGGTGCTCATGTCGGCGAGCACCTCTTCGAGAGAGTCCACGAAGCGGACGATCATCGGCTCGTCGAGAAGCTCCAGCGAGTACTCCAAGGTGCCCTGGAGCTCGCTCCCGTCCTGCCAGAGGATCAGTCCGAGGTCGAGGGGGGCGGTGCCGGTGTCGATGGGGAACGGACTCACCGTGATGCCGTGATTGAGCTCGGTCGCAGCCAGCGACGTCTTCAGGAAGGAGAAGCCGACCTGGCGGATCGGCGTGTGGCTCAGGTCGCGCCCGAGCTGCAGGGCCTGCACCAGCCTTTCGAAGGGCAGGTCCTGGTGATCGTAGGCCTCGAGGCAGACCCGCCGGATGCGCTCGAGCAGCTCGCGGTAGCTCGGCTGCCCGGACAGGTCGATGCGCAATGGCAGGATATTGACGAAAAAGCCGATGAGCCCTTCGATCTCCATACGGTTGCGGTTGGCGACCGGCCCGCCGACAATGATGTCGTCCTGGCCGCTGCAGTGGTGGAGGACGGTGGCATAGGCGGCCAGCAGCGTCATGAACGGAGTGACTCCCTGGCGGCGGCTGATGGCCTCGACGGTCTCGGCCAGCCCGGCGCCGAGGCTGAAATCGTAGTGGGCGCCCCGGAACGTCATGGCCCGCGGACGGCGCCGCCCCGTCTTCAAGGTCAGGACCGGGAGCTCGCCGCGCAGCTGCCCCTTCCAGTACTCGAGCTGCGGCTCGAGAAACTCGTCGGTGAGCCACTGCCTCTGCCAGAGGGCATAATCGGCGTACTGGACCGGGAGTTCGGGCAGGGGCGAGGGACGCTGTTCCACGAAGGTGTCGTAGAGCAGGGTCAGCTCGCGTTGCAGGATCGCGGTCGACCAGTCGTCGCCGACGATGTGGTGCATCGTCACCAGCACCACGTGCGAGACCTCCCCCAGCCGCAGCAGGGTGATCCGCAGGAGGGGGCCCCGGTCGAGCCGGAAGCGATGCCGGGAATGCTCCATGCCGAGACGCTCGACGAGCTCCTCCTGCTGCGGCGCCGGCAAGGCGCCCAGATCGATCACGGGAATGCCGAGCTCCAGATCCGTTTCGATCACCTGAACCGGCTCCCCACCTCGCGGTCGGATCACTGTGCGCAGGCTCTCGTGGCGCTCGAAGATCGTTTTGAAGCAGCGCTCGAAGACCCCGATGCGAAGAGGGCCGGCCAGCCGCAAGGCCTGGAAGAGGTTGAAGACCGAGCTCTCCGAGGCCAGCTGGTCGACCAGCCAAAGGCGCTCCTGGGCGAATGAAAGGGCAAGCGGCCGGCCGTCGCGGGGCCGCGGCTCGATCGGCGGCAGCTCGACGGCGGGGCGGTTGTGGCGCACGGCTTCGATCTCGGCGGCGAAACGCTCGACCGTGGGGTGGTCGAAGAGGCTGGTCAGGGGCATCTCTGCCCCGAAAGCCCTGCGGACACGCGAGAGGAGCTGGGTGACCAGGAGCGAGTGACCGCCGAGATCGAAGAAATTGTCATGGATCCCGACCTGCGAACGGCCCAACACCGCGGCCCAGATCGTCGCCAGGAGCTCCTCTTGCGGCGTCCGCGGCGCCACGAACGCCCGCTGCTCCTCCAGCCGGCTCGCTCCCGGCGCTGGCAGGGCGCGGCGGTCCAGCTTGCCGTTGGGCGTCAGCGGCAGCTCCTCGAGCGGCACGAACGCCGCGGGCACCATGTACTCCGGCAGCTCGCCACCCAGATCCGCCTTGAGGTCGCAGACCAGCCGGCTCCAGCTGCTCCAGCTCGGCTCCAGGCGGTGATCCGCGCGCCGCGGACGCCGAGAAGACGACATCTCGGGGCGCCGCGCATAGAGGTTGTAGATGCCCGTCCCCTCGAGGATCTGGTCCTGCTCGGTCACCACCTCGAGACCGTGACGTTCCAGAAGCCTGGTGATGTGCCCTAATTGGCCGTCCAGATCGTGCACCTCGGCCACCACCTGGCGGATCTTCGGCCAGTCCGCCTCGCCGATCCCTTCCAGCACGTCGAGCTCCGCCTTCTCCACGTCGATCTTCAAGAGATCGATCTGCTCGACTCCGGTCTCGGCGATCGCTTGCGACAGCGTCTGCATCGGGCACTCGAAGCTGCGGCGCTTCAGGCGCTCGTCCAAGAGCTCATCGAGTTCCGCCTCGCCAGGCCTGTCCGACCCCTCCTTGAGCTGCGACAGCAGGAACGTTCGCACCGTCTCGCGCTCGGTCGCCGCATCGGCGAAGCGGCCCGAAAGGATCGAGGCGTAGGGGAAATACTCGAACGTCGCCGTCCCCGGTGCGCTCGCCAGACCGTGCTCGAACACCTGCGCCTCCACGGCGTGAATCTCGAGGTTGAGACGCAAGATCCGGTGGATCGGCGGCAGCGGCTCGAAGGCGTAGATGCGGGCCTGCGGCCAGCGCCGGGCCACCGAGAGATCGAACAGGCCGATGTTCGCCCCGACGTCGAATACACAGTCCCCGTCGGCGAGAGTGACGCCGTGCCGGAAGTAGCTGTCCTCCTCGAAAAGCTCGCGGTAGACGAAGTCCGACTCCGCCCGGTTCAGGTGGAAGATCATCAGCCCGTTGGGCAGCTCGTAGCGCTCCGCCTCGTCGAGGCGCTCTTCACGCTCCAGGCGCAGCCATTGCCGCACCGCCCGCGCCCGCGCCCGGTCGGGCACCACGTAGGCCACCAGCCGGCGCTCCCCGGCCTCGTCCTGACGCGCCACCACCGCTGCCGCCTGCACCCCCGGATGGCGGCTGAGCACCGCTTCGATCTCCTCGGGCTCGATGCGGAAACCCCGCACCTTGACCTGGTGGTCCACCCGCCCCAGGAACACCACCTCTCCGCCGGGCTGCGCCCGCACCAAGTCGCCCGTGCGGTAGAGCCGCTCTCCCGCCGCCTCCGGCCACGGGTGCGGCACGAAGCGCTCCGCGGTCTGCGCCGGCGCCCCCAGGTAGCCCATTCCCACGCCCACACCGGCGATGTTGAGCTCGCCCGGCACCCCCGCCGG
Organism: Thermoanaerobaculia bacterium; assembly: GCA_036397835.1. GTDB lineage: Bacteria > Acidobacteriota > Thermoanaerobaculia > Multivoradales > J023 > DASWIG01. The sequence continues at coordinate 34,050 of DASWIG010000628.1, read as the reverse complement.
ACAGCGCTCGAGGTGACGGTCCAGCACCAGCAGCCCGGCGTTGGTGATCGGCCGCCCGATCGGCACTGCCGCCTCGTCTTGGATCCGCGCCGGGTCGAGCCGGAAAAATGCCGAGATGTCCGTGCACTCCGTCGGCCCGTAGGTGTTGACCACCTCCGCGTGGCACGCCGGCGAGGCGAGCCACGGCGCCAGCCGGCGAGGCGCGATCGGCTCACCCCCCAGGAAGACCTCGCGCAGCGAGCCCAGGGCCGAGAAGGCCGATTCGCCGCCGGCCTCCACGATCGGATAGAAGGCGCTCGGCGTCGCGTTGACGAGCGTGATCCGCTGCCGTTCGATAGCTCGCGCCAGCGCCAGCGGATCGTACGGACCGGGCGGCGGCAGGTGCAGCTCGCCTCCGACCAGCAGCGCCGCGTACAGGTTCTTCTGCGTCAGGTCGAAGCTGAACGAGGAGACCAGGAACGAGCGGTCTCCGCAACCGATCTCAAACTCCGAGAGGAACCAGCCGAGCAGGTTCACGAAGCTGCGCTGATAGACTCCCGAGCCCTTGGGCACCCCGGTCGAGCCCGAGGTGTAGAGCACGTAGATCAGGTGCTCCGGCACGACCTCCCAACGTTGCGGCGCCGCGCCGAGCACCACCGAGGCCTGCTGCTCGCCGTCCAGCACCACCACCGGCGGCGCTTCCCGGGGGGAAGCGGAGGCGGCCGCCTCGCCCAGCTTCGCCGCCCAGCGCCCCTGGGTCACCAAAAGACTGACGCTGCGGACCATCCGCGCCAGACGCTGCGGCGGATACTCCACGTCGAGCGGCACGTAGGCGCCGCCGGCCTTGAGCACTGCCAGAAGCGCCACCACCAGATCGACGCCCCGTTCGACCGCGATCCCTGCCACCACCCCCGGACCCACGCCCCGCTGCCTGAGATCCGCCGCCAGGGCGCCGGCCCGGCGGTCGAGCTCAGCGTAGCTCAGCATCTCGGGGCCGCAGACCACGGCGACGGCGTGCGGCGTGCGCTCGACCTGCTGCTCGAAGAGCCGGGCGAGACACCCCTCGCGCAGGTCAGCGGACGCGGTGTCGTTCCACTCGCTGAGCAACTGGTGCACCTCGCCGCCAGTCAGCAGCGAGAGCTCCGAGATCGGCTGCTGCGGCGCCGCCACCGCGCTCTCCAACAGCGCGGCGAAGTGCCCCGCCATCCGCCGTACCGTCGTGTCGTCGAAGAGGTCGGTGTTGTAGATGAAGTGGCCGCCGAGCGCCTCGCCCTGCCGCCACTCCCGCCACAGGTAGACCTCGAGATCGAACTTCGCCGTCTCCTGCCGATACAACTCCAGAGGGGTCAAGGTGAGCCCCGGAAGCTCCAGGCCTTCGAACGGCGGATCCTGCAGTGCGAACACCACCTGGAAGAGGGGGGAGTGACTGAGGTGGCGGACCGGTTGCAGCTCCTCGACCAGCTTCTCGAACGACAGATCCTGGTGCACGTAGGCTCCGAGAGTGGTCTCCCGCACCCGGCCGAGCAGCTCGACGAAGCTCGGGTCGGCGCTGAAACCCGTCCGCAGCACCAGGGCGTTGACGAAGAAACCGATCAGCCCCTCCACCTCTGTGCGGGTGCGGTTGGCGATCGGCGAGCCGACGCGCACGTCGCGACGCCCGGAGTGGCGGTGGAGCAAGGCCTGGAAAGCGGCCAGCAGCCACATGAAGAGCGTCACCGTTTGCTGACGGGCGTGGGCGTTCAACGGCGCCAGGATCTCAGCGGGCAAGGTGAAGGCGACGGCGGCGCCCGAGAACGTCTGTACCGGCGGCCGCGGGCGGTCCATCGGCAGCTCCAGAGACTCCGGCACCCCCCGCAGTTGCCCGCGCCAATAGGCCAGCAGGCGCTGCCGCAGCTCCCCGGTGAACCACGAGCGCTGCCAGGCGGCATAATCGGCGTACTGTACCGGCAGCTCCGCGAGGGGCGAGGGCTGCCCCGCATCGAAGCTCCAATAAAGAGTGGAGATCTCCTTGATCAGGACCTGGAGCGACCAGCCGTCGGAGATGATGTGGTGCATGTTGATCAGCATCAGATCTTCTTCACCGCCGAGCTCGACGAGAGTGGCTCGCAGCAGCGGCCCGCGGGAGAGATCGAATGGCCGGTCGGCATCCTCGGCGGCCAGACGGCGCGCTTCCGAGGAGGCGGTCGAGCGCGGCAGCGCTGAGAGATCCACCCGCCCGAGGACGCTTTCCGCCGTCGCCGGGGCGATGACCTGGACCGGCTTGCCGTCCACGCTGCGGAACGTGGTGCGCAACGTTTCGTGCCGCCGCGCCAGCTCCGCCAGAGCGCGCTCGAGCACCGCGATCCGATCCGCTCCCCGCAGCACCAGGGCCGCCGGCATGTTGTAGGCCGTGAGGCCGGGCTGGAGCTGATCGAGGAACCACAGCCGCTCCTGGGAGAAGGACAGGGGCAGATCCCGCTGCCGGGAGATCGGCACGAGCGGCGGCAACGCCGCCTCCACCCCCTGCCGCTGGCGGATCTCCACCAGCGCCGCCAGGGACCGTACCGTCAGATTCTCGAAGAGCTCTCTCAGCTCCAGTTCGACCCCCAGCAGATTCCGAATCCGCGACACCACCTGGGTGGCGAGCAGGGAGTGGCCTCCGAGATCGAAGAAGCCCTCCTCGGGACCGATCTTCGGCAGCCCCAGAACCTCCGACCAGATCTTGGCCACCAGCTCCTCGTCCGGCGTCTGCAGCGTCCCGGCTGCATCGTCCGCGGCCTCCTGCTGCGGCTCGGGCTCGGGGAGGGCCTTGCGGTCGACCTTGCCGTTGGGCGTCAGCGGCAACGACTGGAGAGCCATGAAGATCGAAGGCACCATGTATTCCGGCAGGGTGGCCGCCACCCACTTGCGCAGCTCGGAGCCGTCCCTCGAAATCTCCGCGACGGAGCGATTCGCCACCCAATAGGCGACGAGGCGAGCGTTCTCGAACGCATCCTGACGCGCCAAGACCACCACCTCGCGCACCGCGGGATGACTGGCGAGCACCGCCTCGATCTCCTCCAGCTCGACCCGGAAGCCCCGCACTTTGACCTGGTGGTCGATACGGCCGAGGAACTCGATCTGTCCGTCGGACAGATACCGGCCCAGGTCGCCGGTCTTGTAGAGCCGGCCGCCGGGATCGGTGGCAAAGGGATCAGGCCGGAAGGCCTCGGCGCTGCGCCGCGGATCGTAGAGATAGCCGCGGCCGACACCGCGGCCGCCAACGTAGAGCTCGCCGCTGGCGCCGGTCGGCACGGGCGCGAACGCCGCGTCGAGCACGTAGAGGCGGGTGTTGCGGAGCGGCCGGCCGATCGGCATGCGCAGCACGTCCGGTCCCGGAGCCCGGCGCAAGAAGGCGTGGGTGACGTCATCGGAGCACTCCGTCGGGCCATAGGCGTTGACCAGCGGAATTTTGTCCTGCCGTTCCAGCCACTGACGGCTGAGCTCGGGGGACAGGACCTCGCCGGTCGGGATCAGCCAGCGCAGGGCGGCGAAGCCCGGCCCCGACTCCGAGGAATCAGCCGTCATCTGGCTCAGCATCGCCCGCAGCATCGAGGGCACCGTCTCGAAGATGGTGACGGCGGCGGATTCGACCTCCGCGAGAAGCCGCGCCGGATCGTAGGCCACCTCGTCCGGGAAGATGCGCACCGAGCCACCCACCAGGAGCGCGGCGAGGAACTGCCACACCGAGATGTCGAAGCACTGCGACGAGTTCTGCGCCACCGTATCGCAGGCCGTGATCGCGAGATCTTCGATCTTGGCCTCGAGGTGGTTGAGCATACCGCGATGGACGACCATCGCCCCCTTCGGCACCCCGGTCGAGCCTGACGTGTAGATGACGTAGGCCAGGTTCTCGGACGAAAGGGTGAGCGACAGGTTCTCATCACCGCGGCTCTCCTCGGCGAGGAGAGCTTCGAGCTCGAGCCGTGGGGGAGCGGACTCGAGACCGGCAGCGGCGCGCTCGGCGAGCGGCGCGAGCTCCGCGGCGACGAGCAACGAGCCGCTGCGGCACTGCTCCAGGGTAGAGCGGATGCGGGGCTCGGGATGGCGCGGATCGAGCGGCACGTAGACCGCTCCGGCCTTGAAGACCGCCACGATCGCAGTCGCCAGATCGAGACCGCGCTCGGCGAGGACCGCGATGCGTACTTCCGGTGCCGCACCGTTGTCCAGCAAGACCCGCGCCAGCCGATTGGCACGGCGGTTCAGCTCGGCGTAGGTAAGCGTCGCCGCGCCGCAGGCCAGGGCCAGGTTGTCCGGCGTCTTTTCGACCTGCGCCTCGAAGAGGAGATGAAAGAGCCGTCCGGGATCGGCGGCCGTGGTGCGGTCGTTCCACTCGCAGTGCAAGACCTGGCGCTCGGCGGGGCTCACCAGGGGCAGCGCCAGGACGTCCTTGTACGGCTCGGCCACCACCCCTTCGAGGAGCAGGCGAAAGTGCTCCAGGAGGCGTGCGGCCGTCGAGCCGTCGAAGAGCTCGGTGTCGTAGAGCAACGAAAAACCGAGTTGCCCCTCCTTCTCGGCCGCCACCAGCTCGAGGTCGAACTGGGCGATGCGCTGCGCGAACGGCAACGACTCCGCCGGCAGTCCGGCGAAATCGAGCTTCACGCCGCCACGCCCGAGCACGAAAGCGGCGAGGTCGGCCGCGCTCAGGGCATCGGATTGCTGCAGGCTGAACATCGCCTGGAAGATCGGCGAGCGGCTGGGATCGCGTTGCGGTTGCAAACGCTCGACCAGCAGCGCAAAGGGATAGTCCTGGTGGACGAGCGCTTCGATCACCGTTTCCCGAACCGCAACCACGAGCTCCGCGAAGCTCGGGCGCGCCCGCAGGTCGGCGCGCATCACCACCGGATTGACGAAATAGCCGACGAGACGGCTCAGATCGGCCTGCCCCCGTCCCTGGGCCGGGGTGCCGACGAGGATGTCGCGTTGGCCGCTGTAGCGCGCCAAAAGCACCTGGAACGCGGCCAGGAGCACCGTGTAGAGCGTGGTCTCCTGCTGTTCGGCGAACGCCCGTACGCCAGCGCTGAGCTCGGCGGTCAAGACGAGTCCGCGGGCTGCGCCGCGGAAGCTCTGATGTGGTGGCCGTGGCCGGTCGGCGGGCAGCGCCAGGACGGGCAGCTCACCCTCCAGCCGATGCTGCCAGCACTGCCATAGCCGCTCTCCGGCCGGCGAGTCGAGGAGGCGCTGCTGCCAGTGCACGTAGTCGCTATAGACGAGCGACAGGGGCGGCAGGGCCTGCGCAGCGCGTTCCGGGGGCAGCTCGTAGAGCGTCCGCAGCTCGGAGAGGAGCACCCCGAGGGAGCTCAGGTCGGAGATGACGTGGTGGAGGACGAGGACCACGACGTGCTCGCCTTCTGCGCAGCGCAGGACGAGCACGCGCATCAGGGCATCGCGCTCCAGATCAAAAGGCGTGTTCACCTCCCGCGCCACCCGCTCTTCGATCGCGGCGGCGCCGCCCGGTGCGGCGTCCTCGACCGTGAAGGCGACCCGGCGCTCGGCGATGACCTCTTGGCGCGGACCGTCCGGCGTGTCGCGGAACGCGGTGCGCAAAGCACTGTGGCGCCGGGCCAAGAGATCGAGGATCTGGCGCAGCCTGGCGACATCGAGCTGCGCCACGACGCGCAGCGCCGCGGCGATGTTGTAGGCCGAGCTCTCCGGAGCCAGGCGCTGCAGGAACCACATGGCGCGCTGCCCGTAGGAGAGCAGGCCGGAGGTCGGGTCCGCGCCGGCCGGCGCGAGCTCGGGGAGCTCCTCCCCGGCGGCCGGCAGCGCCGTCAGGAGCGGATCGAGCCGGGCCGCGAGCTCTTCGAGGCTGGGCCCCTGGAGGAGATCGGCCAGCGGCAACGCCACGCCGAGCTCCGCCTCAACCTGGTTCCTGAGCTCCACGGCCATCAGCGAATCTAGCCCCAGGGCGCTCAGCGGGGCCGCTGCGTCGATCGCTTCCGGAGCCTGCCGCGCCACCCGGGCCGTCAGCTGCCGCAGATAGCCGAGCAACGCCGTCCGCCGCTGCGGCGCAACCAGCATACGCAGCTCCTCACGGTTGAAATCCGGCCCTGCATCGACCAGCTCGGAGGCCGGAGCGGCGAGCGGCATCTCCACCACGCTGGTCCCGACCTGCTTCAGCTTGTCGGTGAGGAAGAGCTCCCTGGTGTACTGGCGCCGGACCTTGCCGCTCGAGGTCTTGGCAAGGCTGCCGGCACGGATCAACGCGACGGCGTGGACGTGGGCCTGGTGCCTTTCGGCCACGGCCTGGCGGATCGCCGCCGCCACCTCCTCGGGATCGGCCCGGACGTGGCGCTCGAGCTCCTGCACGATCACCAGCCGCTCCTCGTCCTCGACGTCGACCGCGAACGCGGCGCACCCGCCCGGGCGCGCGGCGGGATGGCTCGCCTCACTGGCCAGCTCGAGGTCCTGAGGATAGTGGTTGCGGCCGCGCAGGATGATCAGGTCCTTGTGCCGTCCCGTCACCACCAGCTCACCGTCGCCCTGCAGAAAGCCCAGGTCACCGGTGCGCAGGAAGGGACCCTCGCCCTCGGCGGTGCGGGCGGCGAAAACGCGCTCCGTCTCCTCCGGCTTGTGCCAGTAGCCCTGCGCGACGCTCGGCCCCGCCACCCAGATCTCGCCCACCCGGTCGGCGGCCAGCGGCTGACGGGTCTGAGGATCGACGATCCGAAGCCGCTGATCGGACCCCGTGCGTCCGCAACCGACCAGGCACCGATGGGAGGTTGCCTCGGGCTCGGCGTCGGCGTCGGGCGGCGCCACCCGATGCTGCTCGAGGGCCGCACTGTCCACCGTCACGATCCTCGCGGCCTCGCGCGGGACGCCACCGGTGACGAAGAGCGTCGCTTCGGCCAGCCCGTAGCAAGGATAGAAGGCCTCGCGGCGAAAGCCGCACTCGGCGAAGGCGGCGCTGAAGCGTTCCAGGGTCCCGGCGCGCACCGGCTCAGACCCGTTGTAGGCCACGTTCCAGCTCGAGAGATCGAGTCCCTGGCGCTCGTCGGGCGAGATCTTGCGCACGCACAGCTCGTAGGCGAAATTGGGGCCGCCGCTCGTCGTCGCCCGATAGCGGGAGACCGCCTCGAGCCAGCGCAGCGGCCGCTTCAGGAAAGCCAGGGGAGACATCAGAATGCAGCGCGCCCCGAGATAGAGGGGCTGCATCACGTTGCCGATCAGGCCCATGTCGTGGTAGAGGGGCAGCCAGCCGACGATCACCGACTCGCTCGTCTGCTCGAAGCCGTCCCGGATCATCCGCTGGTTGTGGATCAGATGGCTGTGGTGTACCTCGACGCCTTTGGGCAGTGCGGTGGAGCCCGAGGTGTACTGGAGGAAAGCCACGGTCTCGGCCGTGATGCCCGGGTCCCGCCACCTCTCCGCCCGCACCTCGAGCGCCGCCGGATCCTCTGCAGCGTCGGTGGCCAGCCAGTCGAGGCGTCCGAGCTCCGGCATCACGGCGAAGAGCGAGCGGGCCTTGGCGAGGATCTCGTTCGACGACAGGATGAGCGCCGGACGAGCGTCACCGAGGATGGCCTCGAGCCGCGGCAGCGTTCGCCGCGAGGTCGGCGGATAGGCCGGCACGGCGATCACTCCGGCGTACAGGCAGCCGAAGAACGCGGCAATGAAATCGAGCCCCGGCGCAAAGAGCAACAAGGCCCGCTCACCGGCGTGGGCACGCTCGCCGAGCGTCACGGCCAGGGCCCGGGCGCGCCGGTCGAGCTCACGGTAGCTCCAGTGGACGGCTCTTTCTTCACCGTCGAGAAGAAAGCGGTAGATCTCCTCCTCGGCGAGCCGCTGCGCCTTCTCGCGCAGGGTCTCGACCAGGGTTTGAGCGACCTCGCCGGAGAGCGGAACATCGGAATGCCGGTCTTCAAACATCACGTACCTCGTCGTCATGAAGATCGTTGCGCCCAGCCCTTCCGGAAGCCCGTCATGATGCGGCATCTTTCTTTTTCAAGGTGGCCTTGCGCGCGCGGGCCAAGGTCTGGATGTTCGCCAGGACCTTGGATCTGGACCTGGAGGGAGGTGGCGTGGTGCTCAGAAAGGAGCTCTCTCCCAGCACCCGCTCGCCGGCGCGGCGTTCGATGTAGGCATTGACGTCGCCCCCGAGCGGTGCGAAAAGGACCTCTCTGGAGAGCCGTTCCATGGGATGGCCACCGGCGAAGGTCCGGGCGCCGATGATCCGGCGGACCACGCCGACGATGTCTTCAGCGCAACCGGAAGCCGCATATTTGGCGGCGCAGGCGATCTCGAACGCGTCGAGCAGAGCGTGCGGCGTGAGCGGCTGGGCGCACAGGTCGGTCACCGCCTTGGCGGCCAGCTCCAAGGCTCCGCAAGCCGCGCGATAGCGCAGCACCTGCCGGCCCATGTCGACGACCATGCCGTCGAGGCGGGCAAGCGGCGTCCCGTCGCCCTGCTTGACCGTGCGCAGAAAGAGCCGTCCCTCCTCGATGGCCCGGGCGGCGGTGCCGAGCGACAGAGCCGCGAGCAGGGATTGGTGCCAGATCATCTCGAAATGCAGGATGCCCAGCATGTCGCTGCCGTCCCGGGCCGAAGCCAGAAGGTTGTCTTCAGTCAGCTCCAGATCGTGGTAGGTGATGCGGCGGGTGTCGGAATCCTGCATGGCGTCGGGGAAGAGCAGCGGACCGATCTCGAGCCGGGGATTGTCCTTGGACGGACAGAAGAAGATCGCCGGCTCGCCGGTCTCGAAGAACGTCACGAAGACGATCAGATCGCTCGCCGTGGCGAGCGACATGTAGGCCGCCCGGCCGGCGATGCGATAGCGCCCGCCGACGGGCTTGACCACCGTGCCGGTCTGGGCGATCCGATCACCATGGACCCGGGAGTTGGAGTTGGCCACCAGCCAGCGGTTCCGGCGCACGGAATCGACCAGCTTCGTGCGGCGCTCGTCAAGCACGTCGTCTTCGCTCGTCGGCAGAGTGGCGATCGCCGCAATCGGGTAGAAATGGTTCTCCACGGCCAGAGCCAACGCCGGCGAGATGCTGCCGAGGCGCTGGACGACCTCGGCCGTGCGCCGGAAGGCGGTGCCGGGCTCGTGTCGGTGCTCGATTCCGATCCACGGCAGGCTGGTGCGGCGAAACGCGTCGAAGAAGATGTCGAAGTCGCTCTTCTCGAGCGCCTGCTCCAGGGCTTGTGCGGCCACGTCCAGCTCGGCGGAGAAATCCGCCGCGCCGCTCGACGAAGCCGAGTCCTCGGAGCGCGCCGTGGCGTCCTCGGCCCGCCTCTCCGCGCGCTGCTCTTGCGTTGCTTCGATTGCCTTCATATCTCGTCTCCGGTCAGTTGATCGATCGTTCTCGCGCCGTGTGCGACATCTCGGCGCTCAGCATGTTGTTGTTCAGCGCCGTACCGCCGGGCAACGGTGAGTCGCCGGCCGTGCCCGCCGCGTGGTCCCAGACCAGCTTCAAGACCTCACGGACCAAGTGCTCGACCGCCTGGCGGTTCTCGCCGTGCGGCACGATGAAGGCAGCCGGGGGGAGGGCGGCGCGAACCGGATCGGGCCTGCAGGCATGAAACCACCGAGGTAGCTCAGGCTACGGCTGTCTCGGCAGCTTGTCAAGGGGAGCACCGACACGTCACCGGTTCTGCGGCACTTGTTAGTGGACTGAGCTCCGTTGTAGACTTGCCGCGCGAAGTCGTCTTCCGAGTGAGGTTTGTGGCGAGCCCTATGGGTGACAAGATAGACAACAAGAAGCGATCGCCGAAGAAGTTCAGCACAATCATGGCGCAGTTGCGGCGCAAGCGCGAGGCCGCAGCGTCCGGCGTAATCCCGCGCCTGCCCCGTGACGGGCGCGGCCTGGCGTTGTCCTCCACCCAGCAACGGCTGTGGTTCATCGAGCAGTTGGCCCCGGAGGCCGGAGCCTACCACATCGGTTGCGCGGCCCGGCTCCGCGGCGAGCTCAACCAGGCGGCGCTGCAGAGCGTCTTCGAGCACCTGATCGCCCGCCACGAGAGCTTCAGGACCTCGTTCTCGTCCCATGAGGGGCAGCCGGTGCAGGTCATCGCACCGCAGGTTTCGTTGCCCATGCTGGGGGTCGACCTGAGCGCCCTGCCGGCCGCCGAGCCCGAGATCATGCGCCTGGCGACCCGGGAGCACCAGCGGCCCTTCGACCTGACCCGGACGCCGCTGCTGCGCATCCTCCTGCTGCGTTGGGACGAGCACCACCACATCCTCATCCTGATCCAGCACCACCTGATCAGCGACGGCTTGTCGGTGTCGGTGCTGGTCAGGGAGCTGGTAGCGCTCTATCGCGCCGCCGTCGAGGGAACTCGGGTCGCGCTGCCGGAGCTCGCCATCCAATACGCCGACTTCGCCGCCTGGCAGCGTGAAACTCTGAGCCCCGAGGTTCTGGCGCCACACCTCGAGTTCTGGAAACGTCATCTCGAAGGCAGCCCGGAGCTCCTCGAGCTACCGGGCGACCGGCCGCGGCCGAGGGTGATGAGCTACCGCGGAGTACGCTGGCCTCTGCGCCTGCGGCGCGGCCTGGCGGCCGATTTCACTGCCGCGGCGCGGCGTCACGGTACCACGGTCTTCACTCTGTTCCTGACGGCTTTTCAGATTCTGCTCCACCGCTGGTCGGGGCAGGACGACGTCGTCGTCGGCACGCCGATCGCCAACCGGCAGCGGGCCGAGCTGCAGCATCTGATCGGCTTTTTCGCCAACACCCTGGCACTGCGGATCCATCTCGACGATCGGCTGCGCCTGAGCGATCTGCTGCGGCGGGCTCACGAGCTGATGCTCGAAGCCCACAACCATCAGGACATGCCCTTCGAGCAACTGGTCGGAGAGCTCCGGCCCGAGCGCACCGCCAGCCATGCGCCTCTCTTCCAGGCCGCCTTCTCTTTGAATGTGCCGATACCGCGCATCGAGTTGTCCCACCTGAGCTTCGAGCTCATACCGAGCGATCCCGGTACCGCAAGCTTCGACGTCAGTCTCGATCTAGAGCACGACGCTGACGCTGTGCACGGCTATCTGGAATGCAATACCGATCTTTTCGATCGCTCGACCCTCGCCCGCCTTGCCGGCCATTTCCGCAACCTGCTCGAGGCGCTGGCGGAGGCTGCAATGGCCGGAGGCAGGGACGTGAGCGTCGCCGAGCTGCCCCTGATGGGCGCCGCCGAGCGTCACCAGGTGGTCCTGGAATGGAACGAGACACGCTGGGCCGCCCCCCCGGCGGGCGGCCTCGCGCAGCTCTTCGAGGACCGCACCGAGCGCCATCCTGCGGCGACGGCCCTGGTCTGCGGCGACGAGCATCTGAGCTACGGCGAGCTCAACCGCCGTGCCAATCGCCTGGCGCATCGCCTGTGCCGCCTCGGGGCAGGGCCCGACGTGCGCGTCGGCGTGGTGCTCGAGCGCTCGCCGGAGGCCGTGGTCGCCCTCCTGGGGATTCTCAAGGCGGGGGGTGTCTACGTGCCGCTCGATCCCAGCTACCCGCGCGAGCGTCTCGCCTTCATGGGCGCCGATGCCGGCGTGCAGATCCTCGTGACCTGCACGGCGCTCGCGACCGAGCTGCCCCCGGGCGCCACCAGCGTCCTCTGCCTCGACGCCGGTGACGCTCTCGCCGGCGAATGCGCAGACAACCCGGCGCCGGTTTTCGACACTGCCGGGAGTGACGCTCTGGCCTACGTGATCTACACCTCCGGCTCCACGGGAAACCCGAAAGGCGTAGGGATCTCCTGCGACGCCCTCGGGCGTCACTGCCGAATCATGCAACAGGCCTTCCGCCTGAGCTCGTCCGACCGGATACTGCAGTTCAACTCCACGAGCTTCGACGCTGCCCTCGAGCAGATGCTGCCCACCTTGCTGAGCGGTGCTTGCCTGGTGATGCGGGAGACCGAGATCTGGCCCCCCGCGGAGGTCTCGCGGCGGATTGCGGAGCTTCGTTTGAGCATGGTCGATCTGCCCGTGGGTTACTGGCACCAGTGGCTGCAAGAGCTCGAGGAGGGCACCGGAGCGGAGGACGTCTCGACGCTGCGTCGGCTGGCCGTGGGAAACGACGTCATGCCCCCCGAGGCGCTCCGGCGCTGGTCCTCGACGCCGTTGCGCTCGGTGGAGACGATCAATGTCTACGGTCCGACCGAGGCCACCATCACCGCGACTCTGTGGACGCTTCCCGCAGACCGCGCCGCCCCGCACCGGGTGCCGATCGGCCGGCCTACCGCGGGCCGGGCGATCTACCTCCTGGATCGCGGCGCCAACCCCGTGCCGATCGGCGTGGCGGGTGAGGTCTGTATCGCAGGTGGGTTGCTGGCCCGGGGATACCTGGGGCGTCCCAGCCTGACGGCGGATCGTTTCCGGCCGGATCCCGCTCCGGTAGAGCCGGGGGCGCGGCTCTACCGGAGCGGAGATCTGGCGCGCTACCTGGCGTCCGGCGAGCTCGATTTTCTGGGACGCGTGGATGACCAGGTCAAGGTGCGGGGTTTCCGCATCGAGCTGCGGGAGATCGAGGCGATCCTGAACGAGCATCCGGGACTGCGCGAGGTGGCGGTCGTGGCTCGGGACGAGGTGATGGGTACTGCCGGAAGCCCTGTCCGGAAGACCGGCGACAAGAAGTTGGTGGCCTACGGGGTGGCCGCCGACGGACATCCCCCGCCCGCCGCGGCGGAACTGCGGGAGCTCCTGCGCCGGAGACTGCCGGACTACATGGTGCCCGCGGCCTTCGTCACTCTGGAGGAGCTGCCGTTGACGGCGGCCGGCAAGGTGGATCGCCGGGCCCTGCCGGCGCCGGAGCACGAGCCTCTCCCGGACTCGGTGCCGCCGCGCACGCCGACCGAAGAGCTGGTGGCCGGAATCTGGGCGGAGATACTCGAGGTCGAACAGGTCGGGATCTTCGACAACTTCTTCGAGCTGGGGGGACATTCCCTTCTGGCCACCCGGGTGATCTCGCGCATCCAGCAGGATTTCGCCATCGACATCCCTCTCATGGCACTGCTCCAGACGCCGGAAGTGGCGGCGGTGGCCGCTCTCATCGAGGCCGCGCAGGCCGCGGGGCAAGGCGCGAAGATCCCGCCGCTCGTCCCCGTGCCCCGGGATGGGGCCTTGCCCCTGTCGTTCGCCCAGGAAAGACTTTGGTTCCTCGACCAGATGCAACCCGGCTCTTCGATCTACAACATGCCCCTGGCTCTGCGTCTCAGGGGTGATCTGCGTCCGCGGTTGCTGGAGCGTAGCCTGGGCGAGGTGGTCCGCCGGCACGAGGTGGTGCGCACCACGTTCCGGAAAGTGGAAGGGAAGCCGGCGCAGGTGATCACGCCGGCAGCCGAATGGACTCTGCCGGTGGTCGAGCTCGCCTCGCTGCCGCCTTCGAGAGCCGCCGCCGAGGCCGAGCACCTGGCCAGTGAGGAAGCTCTGCGGCCGTTCGACCTCGCCCGCGGCCCGCTGCTGCGCTCGGCGTTGCTGCAGCTCGAGGACGAGTCCGTGCTGGTCTTCAACATGCACCACATCGTCTCGGACGGCTGGTCGATGGACCTGCTGGTGCGGGAGGCCACGACCGTCTATCGGGCGTTGGTCTCGGGCGAGCCTTCGCCGCTCGGGGAGCTGCCGCTGCAATACGCTGACTTCGCCGTCTGGCAGCGATTCTGGCTGCAGGGGGCGGAGCTGCAGCGTCAGCTCGGCTATTGGCGCGAGCAACTGGCGGGGGCACCCCCGGCTCTGGAGTTTCCCAGCGACCGTCCCCGGCCGCCGGTGCAGACGTTTCGAGGTGCCCACTGCGTGCACAGCTTCGCTCCCCACCTGTCCGATGATCTCAGGGCCCTGGGGCAACAGCAGAGGGTGACGCTCTTCATGATCCTGCTGGCGGCGACGGCGGCGATCCTGTCGCGCTACACGGGACAGGAAGACATCGTGGTGGGATCTCCGATCGCGGGCCGCAATCGGCCGGAGATCGAGGGGCTGATCGGTTTCTTCATCAACATGTTGGTCTTGCGCATCGACGTTTCCGGCAGGCCGGAGCTCCGAGATCCGCGCTGCGCCGAGCTGCTCGGCCGGGTACGGCGCGTCACGCTCGATGCCTATTCCCATCAGGACTTGCCTTTCGAGCGTCTGGTGGAGGAGCTCAAGATCGCCCGCGTGCTCGACCGCTCACCGCTATTTCAGGTCGCGGTGGCCCTGGAGCACTCGCCGCTCGGCGCCGCCGAGCTGAAGTTGCCGGGGCTCCACATCAGCCCGATGGAGTCCGAGCTGCGGACGTCTCGGTTCGACTTGACGCTGCTGTTTGAAACGAGCGATTCCGAGCTTCGGATCCGGACGGAATACAGCACGGATCTGTTCGACAGCGTGATGATCGAGCGGCTCCTGGGGCACCTCGAGCGAGTGCTCTCGGCACTCGTTGCGGCGCCCGATCAACGCTTGTCCGAGCTGCCGATCTTGAGCGTGGCCCAGCGCCATCAACTGCTGATCGAGTGGAACGACCAACAGGCCATGCGCGGTCGCTGCACGGGCATTCACTGCCTGTTCGAGGCCCAGGTCGAGCGCCTGCCCGAGGCGGTGGCGGTGACGTTTGGGGACGAGCACCTCACCTACCGGCAGCTCAATCGCCGGGCCAACCGGCTGGCTCACCATCTGCGGCGCCGGGGAGTGGGTCCTGAGATTCTGGTCGGGGTGGCGATGGAGCGCTCGCCGGAGCTGGTCGTCGCGCTGGTGGGCATCCTGAAGGCCGGAGGGGCCTATGTGCCCCTGGACCCCAGTTACCCGTCGAGCCGTCTGGCGTTGATGGTGGAAGACTCGCGGCCGCCGGTGCTGCTGACCCAGGCGCGTCTGGTCGAGAGCTTGTCGGCGGCGGATTGCGAGCTGCTGTGCCTGGACAGCGAGTGGGACTCGGTGGCGTCGTCGCCGTGCCACGACCCGGAGCCGGTGTCGGTTGCCGAGCATCTGGCCTACGTGATCTTCACCTCCGGCTCGACCGGGCGTCCCAAGGGAGCGATGAACAGCCACCGGGCGGTATGCAACCGCCTGCTGTGGATGCAGGAGGCGTACGGTCTGGGGCCCTGCGACCGGGTGCTGCAGAAGACGCCGTTCAGCTTCGACGTCTCGGTGTGGGAGTTCTTCTGGCCGTTGATCACCGGAGCTTGTCTGGTGATGGCCCGGCCGGGGGGCCACCGCGACAGCGGCTATCTTGTGCGCACCATCGTGGAATCGCAGATCACGACCGTGCACTTCGTGCCGTCGATGCTGCGGATCTTCCTCGAGGATCCGGACACCGCGAGCTGCGTGTCTCTGAGACGGGTGATCGCCAGCGGCGAGGCGCTGACGGCGGATCTTCGGGACGCCTATGCAGCGCTGCTGTCGGCTCGTCTCGAGAACCTCTACGGTCCGACGGAGGCGGCGATCGACGTCACCTACTGGCCGTGCGCCGGGGACACCGCGCCGGTGGTGCCGATCGGTCGGCCGGTGGACAACACGCGGCTCGACATCGTGGACCGGCATCTGGAGCCGGTGCCGCTGGCGGTGACCGGGGAGCTGCTGATCGGCGGCGTCCAGCTTGCGCGGGGCTATCTCGGCCGCCCGGGTCTGACCGCCGATCGCTTCATCCCCGATCCGACAGGACTCGCTGCGCCCGGGAGCCGCGCCTACCGGACAGGGGATCTGACCCGCTATCGTAGCGACGGCGCGGTGGAGTTTCTGGGCCGCGTCGACCACCAGGTGAAGCTGCGCGGCTTCCGCATCGAGCTCGGCGAGATCGAGGCGGTCCTGCAGCAGCATCCCGGAGTGCACGAGGCGGTGGTGATGCCGCGGGAGGTGGGGCCGGGAGATCAACGCCTGACGGCCTATGTCGTCCCCGACGAGGAACGGGCGCGTCCGGTGCGCCGGCTGCTGCGCTTCGAGCAGCAGGGTCTGATCAACGGCCACCAGCGTTGGGTTCTGCCCAACGGGATGCCGGTCGTGCACAAGAACCGCAGCGAGACGGAGTTTCTCTACCGCGAGCTGTTCGAGGACAACGCCTACCTGCGGCACGGCATCCGCCTGGGTCCGGAGGCGTGCGTCTTCGATGTCGGTGCCAACATCGGTCTGTTCGCCCTCGCCATGGCCCGGCAATGTCCCGGAGTGAAAATCTACGCCTTCGAGCCGCTGCCTCCCCTCTTCGAGGTGTTGGGCCTCAACATGGAGCTCTACGGCGTCGATGCCCATCTCGACCCGCGCGGCTTGGCGGGCGCCGCGGGCACGGCGGAGATCGACTACTTTCCGCACGCCACGATCCTTTCGGGGCGCTTCGCCGACGGCGTCAGTGAACGGGAGACGGTGAAACGGTTCTTGCTCTCGGAAGGCGGCGGTGAGCTGGCGTCGGAGCAGGAGATCGAGGAGTTGCTGGAGGCACGCCTGACGCGGGAGGGCTACCGCTGTGCCCTGACCACCGTGTCGGAAGTGGTGCGGGAGAACGGGGTGGAGCGCATCGACCTCCTGAAGGTGGACGTCGAGAAGAGCGAGCTCGAGGTGCTTTCAGGGATCGAGGAGAGTGACTGGCCGAAGATCTGCCAGGTGGTGGTGGAGGTCCACGACGAGGGCGGGGCGTTGCGGGCGGTCGGGGAGCTGCTCGCGGACCACGGCTTCGAAGTGACGGTCGAGCAGGACCGTGCCCTGGCGGAAACCGCGCTCTACAACGTCTATGGGGTGCGTCCCGAGGGGGACGGCCCACAACCGGAGCTTGCAGACCGCGGTGATCGCCGGCGAGAGGGGTCCTCGAGGGCGCCGGAGCCGAGATGGGAGAACTCGTCGCAATGGCTCGACGATCTTCGCCAGTGGGGGTCGGATCACCTTCCGGAGTACATGGTGCCCGCGGTCTTCGTGCCCCTGGAGAGCATCCCGCTCACCCCCAACGGCAAGGCCAACCGGGCCGCTCTGAGGGCGTTGCCGGAGCCGCAGCACGCGCCGTCCGCAGGCGGCTCGGTGGCGCCGCGGACGCCGCAAGAGAAGATTGTGGCCGGGATCTGGGCCGAGATCCTGGACCGTCCGCAGGTCGGGATCCACGACAGTTTCTTCGATCTCGGCGGCCATTCGCTGCTCGCCACCCAGGTGATCTGGCGGTTGCGGGCGCTCTTCGACGTGGACCTGCCGCTGACCCGGTTCTTCCAGGCGCCGACGGTGGCCGGCGTCGCGGCTGGTATCGATGCGGCCTGCGCCTCGGGACAGAAGAGCGTCCTTCCCCCGATCACGCCGCAGCCGCGCGATCGGCCCCTGCCGCTGTCCTTCGCCCAGGAGCGGTTGTGGTTCCTCGATCAGTTGGAGCCCGGCAGCACGCTCTACAACATTCCGCTGGCGCTGGGCATCCGGGGTGATCTGCGTCCGGCGGCGCTGGCGAGCTGCCTGGCCGAGATGGTACGCCGGCACGAGGCGCTGCGAACCCACTTCGAGGTGGTTGACGACGAGCCCGTGCAGGTGATCGCGCCGCCCCTTGCACCGGAACTGCCGCGGGTCGACCTCTCGGCACTGTCCGCGGCGGCCGGCTCGCTCGAGGCCGAGCGGCTAGCCGCCCGCGAGGGGACGCGTTCGTTCGATCTGGCTCGGGGACCCCTGTTTCGGGCCGTCCTGCTCCGGCTGCAGCCCACGGAGTGGGTCTTGCTGGTCACGATGCACCACATCATCTCGGACGCCTGGTCCCTCGACGTGCTGATGCGCGAGTTCACCAGCCTCTATCGCGCCTTCGCCCGCGGCGAGCCGTCCCCTCTGCCGCCGCTTCCGGTCCAGTACGCCGACTTCGCGCGTTGGCAACGATCCTGGCTTCAGGGGGCGGAGCTGGAGCGTCAGCTCGACTACTGGCGCCGGCAGCTCGCCGGGGCGCCGGCAGCCCTGGAGCTTGCCACCGACCGGCCGCGGCCGGCCGTCCTGAGCTCGTACGGGCGGGCGCTCGTACAGCGCTTGCCGAGGGAGCTCTCACACGACATCGTCGACCTCTCACGCCATCGGCAGACAACAGTCTTCATGACGCTCCTGGCGGCGTTCAAAACTCTGCTCTGGCGCTACTCCGGACAACGCGACATCGTGGTGGGCTCGCCGATTGCGGGCCGCAACCGCAGTGAGCTCGAAGGGCTGATCGGCCTTTTCATCAACATCCTGCCGATGCGCACCGATTTCAGCGGCGACCCGAGCTTCCGGGAGTTGCTCGATCAGGTGCGGACGGTGGCCCTCGGGGCTTACGGCCACCAGGATCTGCCGTTCGAGAAGCTGGTCGAAGAGCTCAAGCCGGAGCGCGATCGCAGCCACGCGCCGTTGTGTCAGGTCCTGTTCACCCTCGACAGCGACTCGCGCAACGAGCTTTCCGTCGATCGCCTCGAGCTGAGCGAGCTCCGGATCGAGGCCAACAGCGTCAAGTTCGATCTGACCCTGCGGGCGGACGAGAAGGCCACGACCCTGACTCTGATCTACAGCACTGATCTCTTCAACGCGACCTCCGCGAGACGCTTGCTGCGGCATCTGGGAATCTTGCTGGCCGGCGCCGCCGCCGCACCGCGGCGCCGGATCTCGGTGCTGCCCCTGTTAAGCGCTCCGGAGCGTGCCCAGCTCCTGGCGGAGCGCAACGACACCGAGCGCGCCGGGAAGCGCCGGGGAAGATGCCTGCACGAGTTGTTCGAGAGCTGGGTGGCGCGCCAACCGGAGACCGTGGCGGTGGTCTTCGAGGAGTCCGGCCTGCCGGGGTCCGGCCTGCCGGGGTCCGGCCCGTCGGGGTCCGACCTGCCAGAGCAGCGTCTGAGCTACGGTGAGCTCTCCCGGCGAGCCAACCGTCTGGCCCATGAGCTGCGCCGGCACGGCGTGCGGCCCGAAGTGCCGGTGGGGATCTTCATGGAGCGGTCGACGGAGATGGTGGTCGCGATCTGGGGTGTGCTCAAAGCGGGCGCACCCTATGCGCCGCTGGCCAGGAATACCCCTGCCGAGCGGGTCGCCTCGATCGTCCGGGCGGCCGGGATCCCGATCCTTCTGAGTCAGCCGGACCTGGCACGGGAGCTGAGCCTCGGTGCCGGCTGCGAGGTGCTGTGCCTGGACGACAAGCGCGAGGTGGCGGCGGGCCGCAGCCCGCAGAACCCGGCCGGCGGTGCGCGGGTGGAGAATCCGGCCTACGTGATCCACACCTCGGGCTCCACGGGTGCCCCCAAGGGCGTGGTCGTGGAGCACCGGCAGATCTTGCACTACATCGACAACCTCGAGTGGCAGGTGCGGCTCGCAGCGGGCTGGAGCTATGCTCTGGTGCAGCCGGCAGCGGTGGACTCGTCGATAAGCACCCTCTTTCCGCCGCTGATCACCGGCGGGACCCTCCACGTGATTTCCGAAGAGCGGGCGATCGATCCCCAAGATCTGGGCGACTACATGAGCCGCCACTCAGTCGACCTGCTCAAGATCGCCCCCTCGCACCTCGCGACGCTGCAGGCCGCGGGCGTGGGGCCGAAGATCTACCCGCGGCGCTGTCTGGTCTTCGGTGGCGAGTCCTCCCACGTGGACTGGGCGAAGGAGCTGGCAGCAGATACCGGGGGCATCGCCCTGTTCGGCCACTACGGTCCCACCGAGACGACGGTCGGCTCGTCGATGTACCGGGTGATCGAAGGACGGCTCCACTCTTCTCCGCTGGTACCCCTGGGGCCGCCGTTCGGCAATAGCCGCTACTACCTCCTGAGCGCGCATCTGGAACCACAGCCGCTCGGTGTGGTGAGCGAGATCTACACTGCCGGCGCCGGCGTGACCCGCGGCTACCTGAATCGTCCCGCCCTGACCGCCGAGTGCTATCTGCCGGACCCGTTCAGCAAAAAGCCTGGCGAGCGGATGTACCGATCGGGCGACCTCGCGCGGTATCTGCCGGACGGTGAGCTCGAGTTCCTCGGCCGCTCTGACCATCAGGTCAAGATCCGGGGCTTTCGTATTGAGCTGGGAGAGATCGAAGCGGCCCTCAAGAGGCATCCGCTCGTCAGTGGCGCAGCGGTCGTCGTGCAGAAAGACGCGCGGAGCGCGGATCACCTGGCGGCCTTCGTGGTTTCCGCAAACGGACAATGTGATCCTGACGAGCTGCGCCGCTTCTTGCAGAACCAGTTGCCGGACTATATGGTGCCGGGGAGCTTCACGATACTGGAGGATCTGCCCCGGCTCGCCCACGGTAAGCTCGATCGCAAGGCTTTATCGGCTTTCGGTGCCTCCGACTCCGGTCCGGTGGATCGGTTTGTGGCTCCCGCCGACGATCTGGAATGGCGATTGACCCGTATCTGGGAGGAGCTCTTCGACAAGCGGCCGATCGGGATACAGGAGAATTTCTTCGCTCTTGGAGGCCACTCCCTGTTGGCTGTCCGGTTGATGGCGAAGATCCGCAGCCACTTCGCAGAGCATCTCGCGTTGGCCAGTCTGTTCGACAGCCCCACGATCGAGCAACTGGCAAAACTGTTGCGCCGTGGAAACGCTTCGCGGGCTCGCGGAGCTCTGGTACCGATCCGGCCCGACGGGAAAAAGAGGCCTTTTTTCTGCGTGCACTCGGTGGGCGGCAACGTCTTCTGTTACGTTGATCTGGCACATCGGCTGGGCACCGAACAGCCGTTTTACGGGCTCCAGTCCCCCATTCCGGAGGCTCCCGAGGAGCCGCTGGCGGGGTTCGAGGAGATGGCCGCCTTTTACCTGGGAGAGATCCGGAAAATTCAACCCGAGGGGCCCTATCAACTCGGTGGCTGGTCTCTGGGGGGCGTGCTGGCGTTCGAGATGGCTCAGCAGCTCGTCGCCGAGGGAAAGCAGATCAACCTGCTGGTGCTCATCGACACGGCAGTTCCCAATGAAGCGAGCCGCGCCCGCCCGCTCGACGAGGCGAGCCTGCTGGCGGCGTTCGCCGGCGACCTCGCCGGCCTCGCCGGCAGGTCCCGCCGGCCGGATTCCCCATCTCCTGAAGAGGCGCAACTCCTCGTCTCGGACCTCTCCGCGGAGTCCGCCGGCTCGTTGGGCGACGACAAGCTCCGCTCGGTGTTCAAGCAGGCACAGTCAGCCGGTTGGCTGTCCACGGACCTCGATTTCACGGAAGCTTTCGAGCTTTATCGAATTTTCCGCCGCAACACTCGGGCCCTCCGAAGCTACGAGCCGCAGAGTTCTTCCGCGCCTATCACGATGTTTCAGGCCGCAGAGCTGCCGGCGGATCTCCCGGCCGGCTATAGCCGTGATTGGAGCGTTCTGGCGACCGGTGCCGTAGAGGTGGAAACGATACCTGGTAATCACTACACGATTCTCCACAGACCCTGGATCGAGACTCTGGCCGATCGGCTCAGAGACGCTTTCGCGAGGGCCGAGGCGAGAGCCGACAAATGGCAGAAGACGCCCTCACAGCGAGAAGCTCGGGAGAAAGGGGAACAGAGACCGTTTTAAGTATCTTGAGCGCCTACTCATGACGCAGGGCAGTCACCGGATCCACGGACAGCGCTCTTCGCGTCGGCACGAAGGTGGCGAGCAGCGCGACCACAATCAGCGCGCCAGCGAGCATAACGAAAGTGATGGGGTCGGTGGTGGTCACGCCGAAGAGCATGCTCGACATGGTCTTGGTCAGGGCGAAGGAACCGATGAGGCCCGCCATGATCCCGGCCACCATGTCGACGATCGTCTGGTTGAGCATCAGCCAGAGGATGGCTTTCTTCTGAGCGCCCATGGCCATACGAATCCCGATCTCGCGGGTCCGTTGGCTGGCTTTGTAGGACATGAGGCCGTAGATGCCCATGACGGTGAGGATCGCGGCAGTCGCCGCGAAGAGAACCATCAACAGAGTATTGAAGCGCATCTTGTTTTCCTCTTCGCCCATCCGCTGCTCCATCGTCGCGATATCGAATACGGGCAGACTCGAGTCGAGCGCGCGAACTTCTTCACGAATCCGCTGGGTCATGGCTGCGTTGGCAACCTCTGTGCGGACAAAGAGGCCCAGACCTTTGTGCGGCCATTGCTCGATGGGGACGTAGACATCCTCGGGGGTAAAGAATTCCGTGCTTCGGCCTCGGTGCTTGGCATCGCCCACGATGCCGACAACGGTAAACCACGGATCCTCCCCCGGCGTACCGAGATTGACACGTTTGCCGAGGGCCTCCTCACCCGGCCACAGGGCCTTCGCCGCCGATTCGCTGATCACCATCACGGGAGTTGCGTCGGCGTGGTCCGTGCGCTCGAGCGGCCGGCCGGCGATCAGCGGAATGCCCAGGTTCTTGAGCGCTCCGGGACTGGCGCGATGCGGGAAGACCCGAACCCGATCCTCAGCCGATTGGATGATCCGTCCCTCCGGCACAGCATCGCGGAAGTACCAGTTGGCACCCGGCAGGTCGGGTCCCCACAAGCCAGCAAGCTTGACGCCGGGAAGCGCTGAGATCCGTTCTTCCAAGGCGCGATAGAAGCTGCGCTTGGCATCATCTTCCGCATAGCGCGGACCATCGAGCTCGAATCGCATGGTCAGCAGGTGCCGGGTATCGAAGCCGAAACCGGTGTTCGCGAAGACGTAGAAGCTCCGGATCATGAGGCCGGCGCCGATGAGAACTACGACGCTCAGGGCGATCTGCGTGACGACCATCACCCGGCGTAAGAAATTGCGGCCTGGGTTGCTGCCGACACTCTTCCCTCCCGGCCTCAGGACGTCGTTAAAACTCATCCGTGCGCTTTTCAAGGCCGGAGCCATACCGGATACGAGGGACGCCAGAAACGCCAGTAGAAGTGCTACCAAAAAGGTTTGAATTCGAACGTCGACTTCAATGAACTCCGGCACCGGCAACGGGGTGGTGACAAAGAGAGTTTCGATGCCAAAAAAGGCAAGAAAGAAACCGATGATCCCCGCGATCAGTGCGAGCAGTACGCTCTCGGTCAGAATCTGACGCACCAAGGGGCCGCGGCCTGCTCCCAGAGCCATGCGCATGGCGATCTCGTGCTCGCGCTCCACGAAGCGAGCCAGAAGGAGCATGACCACATTGATGCACCCTAGGAGAAAGACGAGAGCCGCTCCGACGGCGAGTATGGTCAAGGCCTCGGTCAAGCTACCGTTATCGGAGCGTACGCTGTCGAACGAGACCAGCTGGGCTTCGTTGTCGGCGTTGGTCTGGGGATACATATTCTGCAATTCGTGGGACAGGGAGAGCATTTCCGCTTGAGCTTGATCGAGCGTGACGCCGGAGTTGAGACGGGCGACCGTCATGAGCCATCGATGGCCTCTTTTCTCGATGAAGGCGGACCTGAGATGGATTGCCGATCTCGACAGGGGCACGAAAATTTCCGGGTTGGGGTTGGCGCTGATGGTTTTGAAATTCCGCGACAAAACGCCCACGATGGTGTAGGGCTGGCCGCTCAGGTTGATCTTCTTGCCGATCACGTCCGGATTCGAGCCGAAACGCTTTTGCCAAAGTCCGTAGGTCAGGATGGTGACCGGTCGGCCGCTCGGCAGTTGATCTTCCGAGTCGTCGAAAATTCTTCCCAGAAAAGGCTTCGCGTTCAGCACTCTGAAAAACGAAGGGGTGACATAGCCGGCCTGAAGGTGCTCGGCGCCGTCGTTCTCGACCAGATTCAAATTGTACCAGAACGAGTAGGCCGCGGACTCTTCAAAAGATTGGCTTTCGCTGAAATAATCGATCATATCGGGATAGGAAAGGGGCGCTCGCTCGGCACCTCGATTAGGATCTCTTCTGAGAACTTGAACAAGACGATCGGGATCCTTGTAGGGAACCGGAGCCAGAAAGACGGAACTCACCAGGCTGAAGACCGTGGTGGTGAAGGCGATACCGATCGCCAAGATGAATACGAGGAGGAAATTGAAACCGGGGCGCTTGACGAGCATTCGAAATGTGTGACGGATGTCTTTCATGAACATATCTGATCTTCCTGTGCTCTTTTTCGATCAAGAAGCTCCAGCCGGTTTGGTGTGGGTCGACCCGATGACCGAGGCGCTCGTCGGGCGTGGCCCATGGTGCAGACACGACGTAACGGAAGCGGCCACGCCGGCACGACGAGCCCCGCAGAGTCTCCTGCTGGTAGGCCTGTAGAGCTCATCGTGTCCTGCTTCCTGGCTTCTGACCGCGGTTCACCTCGGGTGGAAGCGATGGTATCACAAGAGGGCGTGGCGGGTATTCCCCCATCCGGTTGGTTTGCTTCCTGGGTGACCCTGGTCGCTGGCTGGGGCGCTTCAGCGCTCCCTGTCGACCGTCGCGGGCGATCACCCGGAAACGCCCGGGGCCTGGCGCTATGCACCGCGTTTCAGGAGATGGATTCGATGTATTCACGAGGGAATCCCAGCTCTCGCAAGACACCTCGAAGCCTTGACGCGTACTCCGGGTTGTGTTCATGCGGCGAAGGCACTTCGCGCAAATTGTAACACAGGGCCGCAACAAGATCGCCCTTCAGAGTATGCGCCAGGACAGCCTCGGGAAGATAGTGCTCGAGGCCAGGGCCCGAGTAGAGACGGTCTAGCTCACGGTGGGTCAGCGCAACGAGCATGCCATAGGCCCGGGCTCCGTGAGCGGGAACCAGCGTGGCGCGCTGGCCGATGCGCAACGCGAAGCCATCAACATATCCGGGCCGGGGGTCGGTGGGGGTGACGTCGGTGTCGCGGAGGACGCTCACGTCCATGAATAGACCGTAGAAGAAGGCGTCGATATGGCGTTTTGTCATCATGTCAGGGCGTTCCGGAATAGGAGGCTCTCTACCAGTAGGCCTGTCGAGTTCATCGTCCTTACTTCCTGGCTTCTGACCGCAGGTTCCACGCGGGCGGAAGCGATGGTATCACGAGAGGGCGTGGGCCTGACGGCGGCAACGGGCCGAGCTGCGAATCGCCCGGCAGGGGCGCATCTGGGACCTGAGCTCTTGCCATCCCCGCCTCCACTATACTAGACTCCGCCCTGGAGCCGGGAAGTGTGGCCGAGTCACGACTCCAAAGGGCGGAGGACGAGGCGACGGTTGCTCGTAGCGGCTGCCCTTGGGGCGATACTCGCCCGGGATTCTCGAACCCGCAACGGCGCAACAGAGCTGGGTCTCCGCCGGCTCAGCCTGGTGTCAATCTGTCGATCCGAGGAGTAACGGAATGCCTGAAGAAAGCCTTGGACCCACTCCCGACCACTTGCTGCGCCTGGCCGCAGGGAGAACCACCAACGTGCTGCTCGAGCTGGCGCTCGAGCTCGAGCTCTTCGCCAAGCTCAAAGGCAAGGCGGTACCTCTCGCTGAGCTGGCGGGAACCTGGGACATGCCGGCACCGTCGGCGCGCTTCGTGGCCCAGTACCTGAGCAACGAAGGTCTGCTCGTCTATCGCGATGGGGCGGTGTCGAACTCGCCGCTGGTGGAGATGACGCTGACCGGGGACTCGGAGCTGCGCTTCCACCTGTCGGTACTCTTCAAGTACGATTTGTCTCTGGACGAGCTCAGAGAGCAGCTCCTCAACCCACCCGTGTCTCAGTGGTATCAAGTGCGTGAGCACGGGAAAATCACCGACCCCCGTGGAGTGCTCCGGCAGACCCCCGATCGGTGGCTGCTCGAGATGGTAACGCTGCGTCACGAGCAGCGTATCCAACTCGGCCGGGCCCTGGCCGAGCAATACGATTTCAGTGCTCACCACAAGCTTCTCGATCTGGGGGCGGCCGGCGGCGGCTATTGCATCGGTATCCGTCAGCTCAACCCACACCTCCGGTGCGTCGCCTTCGATCTGCCGGAGGTGATCGAGTTGGCGAGGGAGAAGATCGCCGAAGCGGGCGAGGAAGAAGGCATCGAGTTGGTGACGGGGTCCTTCTTCACGGATGATTTTCCTGCGGGTGCCGACGTCATGCTGATCACCTGGATCCACAATTGGTCGCCGGAAGACGACCGGACGATCCTGCGCAAGGCCTATGACGCTCTGGCCGACGGCGGCGTCTTCCTGGTGAACGAATTCTGCTTCGAGGACGATTGGTCGGGCTCGATCGAGGCCGTTTTCTCCGCCTTTCTGATGGTCGGTCAGGAAGGCAAGAGCGGCTGGGCACCGAGCTATGCCGAGATCGAATCCCTGCTCGAGGAGGTGGGCTTCGTCGACCTCGAAAGGCGACCCCGTCTGGTGATAGCGCGCAAACCCGCGGCGTCTTGAGCCCGATTCCGGATGTTGAACAATGGGATGGTCCCGCCGGGGATCGGTCAATCCTCACTACAGCCGCGATCCCCTCAGCGACTTCCTCTCCACCGAAGCGGGCCGTAGAGGGAAACTGAGCGACGGCGTCATCGGGTCTCGATCTCTCGGAGCCTGACGCGGGCCTGCTCGGGCTGGACCGGTCGACGGAAAGGGGTGACCGCCGAGGCCCAAGCGTGGGTAGCTCGGCCGGCTGGGACGCATCTGGGATCTGAGCTCTTGCCATCCCCGCCTCCACTATACTAGACTCCGCCCTGGAGCCGGGAAGTGTGGCCGAGTCACGACTCCACAGGGCGGCCGGGGATGACGGAATCCGATAGAACGCGTACCACAATGACCACCAAGCTACGGACCTTCCTAATCCTTTGGAGCGGGCAGGTGGTGTCGATCTTCGGCACCAGCATGACCGGATTCGCGCTCGGCGTCTGGGTTTTTCAGACCACCGGGTCGGTGACCCGATTTGCGCTGATCTCCTTCTCCAGCGCGTTCCCGGCGATCGTGCTGCTACCGGCATCCGGAATCATCGTCGACCGTTTCAATCGGCTACGGGTGATGATCTGGGGCGATTTGGGAGCGGCGCTCGGCACCGTGGCGATCGCTGCGCTCTTGTGGCTCGGCTACCTCGAGATCTGGCACATCTACGTCCTGATGGCGTTCGCTTCGGCCTTCAGCACGCCGCAGGCTCTCGCCTTCGACGCATCGATCCCGCTTCTGGTCGACAGACAGCAGCTGGGCCGGGCGAACGCCCTGCACCAGTTCGGCGCCGGGATCGCCGAGACCGCGGCGCCGCTTCTGGCCGGTTTGCTGGTCGTCAGCATCGGGCTCGAAGGCATCATCTTGATCGATGTAGCGACTTTCGTTTTCGCTGTCATGACCCTTTTGATCATCCGCATTCCACGCCACGAGCCCAGCGTCGAGAAAATTGGCAAAGAGCCGCAGCAGGAATCGCTCAAGCAACGCCTCCTGGCCGGCTGGCACTTCATCCGCAGCCGCCCCGGGTTGGTGGGACTCATGTTCTACTTCTTTTCGCTCAACTTCACCCGCACGGCTGTCCTGGTGCTGCTTACGCCGCTGGTTCTGAGCTTCGCTGCGCCAACGGAGCTCGGTGCGGTGCTCGCTCTCGGTGCGGCCGGCATGATGACCGGCGGTATCCTGATGGCCGCCTGGGGCGGTCCCGAGCGGCGGATGACAAGCATCTACGCCGGAAATCTACTTTATTCGGTGATGCTCATCCTCGGCGGGCTGCGGCCCAACATCACGCTGATTAGCGTCGCTGCCTTCCTGATGCTCCTGACCAGTCCGTTCATCAACAGCGCGGTCCAGGCGCTCTGGCAAAGCAAGGTGCCGTTCGATTTGCAGGGACGGGTGTTCGCGGCGCGACGCATGTTCACGTGGTCTGCCGTGCCTCTGGGCTACCTGATCTCCGGCCCGCTTAGCGACCGCCTTTTCGAACCACTGATGGCCGAGGGCGGCGCGCTGGCCGGAGCGCTCGGACCGATTTTCGGCGTCGGGCCGGGCCGCGGTGTCGGTCTGTTTCTGACGCTGCTCGGAGTGAGTGCACTTTTGACCCTGGCGGCTGGTTACCTCCATCCACGAATACGTCTCGTCGAGGACGAGCTGCCGGATGTGAGCCGCAAGGAGGCCGCCGATCCTGAGCGCCGGTGAGCTCAGAGAGCGAGAGCTTCGAGCACCCGTTCGGGATTGTGCTGGTAGCGGTCGAGCAGGGCGTGGAACCAGCGCTCGAGACCGAAGGCGACACAGCCGCTGAAGACCGGGGCGCCGTCTGTCATGCAAATGTTGCACCGCTCGCCGAAGAAGTTGCGGTGGAAGTTGAGCGAGGCGATGGCCAGCTCTCCGCCGTAGACGAACTCCTCCTTTTGCGGGAAAAGTTTCTGCATCCGTGCGGTGGAGCTCTGGGGCTGATAGAACGGATCGGTGGCGAACTGGGTCCCGAGGCTGAGGCCGATCTCGGCCGCGAAGCTCGAGATGCGCTCCTTGAACGACCGCAGATGCTCCTTCACTGCTTCGGCCGGGCCGAGGCAGACGATCTCGCGCATACTGAAGCTCCACAGGCGTTGGAGCTCATCATAGGCGTTCTCGTTGCGAAAGCAGGTCGCCACGGTGGTGATGTAGCACGGTGCGTCGAGCACCGCACCTTCGAGATGAAGGTAGACGTTGTAACACGCTGCCGAGGGCAGGACATAGCGGCCGGCGGACAGATCGTCGGGGGGAATGGCGTCGACGTCGCCCCCTTTGGCGTAGCGTTCGGCGAGCACCTCGGAGCGGATTCGGCTCGCCACCACCGCCAGGTGGGGAAAGTTGAGGAAATAGTCGAACCGGCTCAGGTCTCGAGCGCGGATGAGCGGCGGAAAGAGCATCGGTCGGGCTCCGATCTCCGCCGCCCAGGCGAGAATACGCTGCTCCAGAGCTTCCCGGATGGCCAGCATCTCGGGGCCGAAAGTAGCGAGCCCGCCGCTGATCTGGTAGATGCCGTCGGCCTCACCCGGAGCTTTGCTCTCGGTCGCCATAGGTCTGACCCTCGCTAATCGGGTTGGAAGATCTTCTCTTCGATGCTGCGCAGGGTGCGGAAAGCATCCACCGAGCCGGCCTCGACATCGAGCTCACGCTCGACGAGCGACTCCAGGAAGAACACGAAGTCCATGAATCCCAGGGAGTCGATCACCCGGTTCTCGATCAGATCAAGATTGGGCTCAAGGTCGTCCAGCTCGGGGTGTTTCGCCAGCAGCCACTCTTTAACGGCCTGAATCGATTCAGTTGCTGAGCTCACTAAAGATATCTCCCTTGGGGATGATACCGTTCTTCTGCATGTAATCCGTGGTACGCCTTAGGGTCTTACGATCCACATCCCGGCGGGCCGGATCAGCGAGCAGCTCCGTGCGCATCTTGTAAGGCTCGGGAATACCGGCGTCTTTATACACTATCGGGTTGTACAGTGACTGTATACTGGCAACAATGTAACGCTTGACGTATTTCTCCGCAGCGCGCACCTGGTCTTCCGACTCGTGTTCGCAGATGTAGCCGTGAAGTTTCTTGACGACCTCGCGGCCGAAGACGATGTGCCGCGATTCGTCTTGATGGTGGATGCTGTTGACCTGGCGAATGATCGGGTCGAGGGTCTCGTCACGACCCATACGGGAGTTGAAGAAATCAACGATCTCTTCGAAAATCAGGATGCGTGAAAAAACGAGAAAAGACTCGATTTCGGGCGAGGTCTCGCCAATGGAGAACGACAGCTTCCTGTTGGGATAGATCTTTTTTCCATAGTTCCAGCAGAACTTGGCGAAAAACCACATGTGCTCGTTCTCTTCACCGATGAAGTGATGAAAAAACTCGGACTCTTCCTCGTATCCCGGCGTCTGAACCCGAGCAACAACCTCGACCAGAAGCTCGCGGATACCGTGGACGTTGAGGCTGTAGAAGTAGATGCTCTCCCACTTGCTGAGGGCCTTGAGCTGCGACTCGTTGAGCTCTTCGGTAAACCGGGTATTGGCCACTGTCATCAGCTCGCGCGACATCCACCATTGGTCGTCCGGCAGGCTTTCCGGCCACTGGAACATCTTGTAAGGGTTGTAGTAAGTGTCAACCGACATCTCGGTAATGCGCTCAAGGGTCGCGGAAATGCCCCTTGACGGCTTCTGCTTGACAGCTTCTTGGGGTATGGCCATTGGAGAAACTCCTTTCCCTGCTTGGGTGAACTCCAGATTTGTTGGATAGTCCCCGCCATCGTTCGTCCCTACTTCGGAGACCCACAGCCAGGGCTTAGCTCGGACTGCGGCGCCTCCGACTCCGAGATTGGACGAGACTACAGGCCACGCCGCCCATTGTCAAGCTCGGTGCGGCTGAGCGAGATCGCCCGGTCCTTGGGGGAGGCGACAAGCCTCAAGAAGACCATCGAGCGGTTGGGGCGGCAGTTGGAGCGCTGGCGGGTAGTCCCAGCCGCAGCAGGGTGGGGGTCTCTCAGAGCCATTCGCGAATCGACGCCGCGGCTCCGGGGGGTACTCCTCCTCCAGGCTCTTGGCCAAGTCGAGCAGACGCTTCTCGGCCTGCTTGTCGGAGTCGAAGCGCAGCCAGGCTTGGCGCACCCGCTGCCTCACCCAGGGCCAACGGCTCTTGGGCAGGTGCTCTTGGACGTTGCGCATCTTGTGGATCTGGCAGCGCTGAATGTGCCCCCAACGGCCGAAGACCGTCTTCAGGGCTTTGTACAGCCCCTTGCTGCCGTCGATGACCAACAGTCGGGCTTGCTCGACCAGGGCGCGTAGTATACTACCCGCCGGCTTGGCCGTTCGGCGGCCCCCAAACACAGCCAAGGAGAAGTCGATGAGTGTCCCAGGTCGGCGCCTGCACGAGATCTTCGAAGCGAGGGTGAGAGAGGATCGCCAGCGGATCGCCGTGACCGGACCGGACCGGCACGTGACCTACGGCGAGCTGGATGCAAGCGCTGATCGGCTGGCCGACAGACTGCGGCGGCTGGGGGTCGGACCGGACGTCCTGGTGGGCCTGTGCGTCGACCGCAGCGTCGAGATGATCACCGGAATCCTCGGCATCCTGAAAGCCGGCGGCGCCTATGTGCCGATCGATCCGGAGTATCCGGCAAAGCGCATCCGGTTCCTGCTCGAGGACACCGCCGTCGCCATCGTGGTGGCGGTGCGGCGGGTCGCACGCTCGCTCGACGGATGGCCCGCTGAGGTGGTGTGGATCGACGACGGTGAGCCCAGGCCCGAGCCGGTCGCCGCAATGCCGACGGCGGTCGAGGTATGCGACCGCAACCTCGCCTATGTGATCTACACCTCGGGATCGAGCGGCGCCCCGAAGGGCGTGATGATCGAACATCGCAACGTGGTTCGCCTCTTCGAGCAGACCGATCGCTGGTTCGGCTTCGGCGAGCGTGACGTCTGGACCCTCTTTCACTCGATGAGCTTCGACTTCTCGGTCTGGGAGATCTGGGGCGCGTTGCTTTACGGCGGCCGTCTGGTGATCGTACCAGCGGAGGTCTGCCGATCGCCACAGCTGTTTCGCGAGCTGCTCAGGGAGCAGCAGGTGACGGTGCTCAATCAGACGCCATCGGCGTTTCGGCATCTGCTCGCGGACTACCGGGGCCAGAAAAGGGACTGGGATCTCGACCTCAGACAGATAGTGTTCGGCGGCGAGCAGCTCGACGTCGGGGTGCTGGAGCCCTGGATCGGCCGCTTCGGGGATCGGTTGCCGGCGCTGGTGAACATGTATGGGATCACCGAGACGACCGTCCACGTCACCTACAGGAGAATCCTGAGCCGAGATCTCGCTCATCCGGAGACGAGCCCGATCGGCATACCGATACCGGACCTGGAGATCTTGCTGCTCGACGAGTCCGGCCAGCCGGTTCCCGATGGGGCGGTTGGCGGAATCTACGTCGCCGGTCCGGGTCTGGCACGCGGCTACCTGAATCGTCCGGAGCTCACTGCGCAGCGCTTCGTGCGACGAGCGAGCGCGGCCCGGCCCGAGGGAATCCGGCTCTACGACTCGGGCGATCGGGCGGTCCGGCTGGCCGACGGGCAGCTGGCCTACGCCGGCAGGTCCGACAGCCAGATCAAGATCCGGGGATTTCGCGTCGAGCCCGGGGAGATCGAGCTCTGCCTGTCCCGCCACCCGCGCGTCGCGACCGCGGTGGTGACCATGCGCGACTACGGGGCCGGGGACGTCCGTCTGGTCGCCTGCGTCGAGCCGAGCGCCGTCCTGGCGTCGCCGGACGCCTTCGCCCGGCTGACCGGCGAGCTGGTCGACCGGAGTCGGGAAGAGCTGCCGCCGCACCTGCGGCCATCCGCGTACTACGTCGTGCCGAAGATCCCGTTGACACCGAACGGCAAGCTGGACCGGGCGGCTCTCGAGGGCCTCGCCGAGTATCGTCTCGAGTCCGCTGGCACCGCACCAGAGGCGCGGGACTCGATGACCGCGACCGAGAAGGTGATTGTAGAGATCAGCGAGGAGATCCTGAAGCGGCGAGGGCTCGGAACCGAGGACGACCTCTTCGACCTCGGCGTGACGTCACTCGCCTTCACGCGCATCCTGGCGACGGTCAACAGCCGCCTGGGTGTGTCTCTGAACGGCAGCGAGCTCGACGACGAGGCGACCATAGCCGCCCTTGCGAAGTGCGTCGAGGCCGAGCTCAAAGCGACTCGCGTCACAGTATCGAGCTAGGGCGGCAGGAGGAGATATGCAGAAAGCACAGGAGCAGACCCGATTCGACCTGACAGCCGAAGAGCTGGCCAGCTTTCACGCCCGCGGCTACTTCGGGCCCTTCAAGGTCTACGACAGCGAGCAGATGAAGAAGCTGTGGCGGCGCGAGCGATTGCAGCTACTCGACCGCAGCATGGCGATCTATCAAGGCGAGGCCGTGCAGTCGGGAAACACCAACATCGCCAACTACGATCGCCACCTCGATTCGACTTTTCTGGCCGAACATGTCTGCCGGCCGGAGATCGTCGACCGGGTCAGCAGCGCCCTGGGGCCCGACGTGCTGTGCTGGCGCTCCGAGTTCTTTCCCAAGTATCCCGGCGACGAAGGCACCGACTGGCACCAGGCTGATACCTTCGCCAACGCCTCGGGTACGCCCCAGATTCTGTGGCCTGACGAGCTCAAAGATTTCGGCGGCACGATCACCGTATGGACCGCCTTTACCGAGACCAACGAAGAGACCGCCTGCCTGCAGTTCATTCCCGGAACCCACACGCACATGTTTTACGACGAGTCCCGGGGGATGCACTACGATGCGACCCGCATCAACACCACCGACAAGGGAGGTGTCAGGAGAGGGTTTTTCGGGTACGACTACCAGGAGCTGCAGATCGACCCGGATTGGAAACCGGACGAGTCGAAGGCGGTGTCGATGGTGATGCGCTCTGGTGAGGCGATTATGTTTTGGTCCACTCTGATGCATGCTTCCCATCCCCACCTGGGCAAGACGGACCAGATGCGCCTGGGCTTCGCGGCGCGCTATGTTCCCACCAGTGTCCGGATCTACCCGGATGCCGAAGCCATCGAGGAGTACGGAGGCCGGGTCGAGCTGGATCGCTATGGCGCCGTGCTGGTCTGCGGCAGCAACGTATACGCCCACAATCGGATCGCGGAAGCGACGACGCGCGGACATGAGTTCGTCAAGCGATAAGCCGTTTTCGATGCTCGATCAGCAGGCCAGGCGGGACGTGGCGCGCCTCACCGAGGCGGTGCTGTCGGTGAAGCCGCTGTTGAAGGTCCTCGAGCGCCCGCTGCGGGTGGCGCCGACGGGCAACGGCGCGGGGGTGCCTCCGGGGCCGCAGGTCGGAGAGTTGCTCGACTGGGTGGCGGCGCGCCTCGGGGCACCCCGCCTGGTCCTCAGCTCGGCCGCGGCCGTCGAGTTGGACCCGTTCGAGCGGGCGGTGAGTGCGCGTCTGGACCTGCGGCCAGGCATCGAACGGCTGTCGCTGCATGACGGGGTGCGCGCCGAGATCGACGACATCGTCGACCAGGTGGCCGAGAACAGCTTCGATCGCTTCTGCACCCGTGCGGCGGTGACCTCCGGAGACGGTGTCCCGGTGATGGCCTATGCGGCGGGGGACCGCAAGGACAGCGCTGTCGTGCTGGTGTCTGCGTGTGGAATGCCGGCAAGGCTGTGCGAGCGTTGGATACGTCTGCTGGCGCCGGAGCACTTCGTCATCACCTGGGAGAGCCGTGGCATGATCGCGGGCGCCAGGACCGAGGATCTGGCCTGCGACGTCGAGGCCCAGGCTAGCGATCTGTTCGCTGCTATGGATCATTTCGACGTTGCCCGGGCCAGCCTGATGGGGATGTGCGGCGGCGCGGTGATCGCGGTGACGGCCGCGGCGCGACACCCCGGGCGGGTCTCGTCGATGAGCTTGTGGCACGGGGATTTCGAGCTCGGGCCCGACTGTCCCAAGACCTCCCATCAGCGCGACTTGAAGGCGCTGATGCTGTTGGGCGCGGAGGGCCGGCAGAGAGCCAG
>DASWIG010000627.1:0-20045 GCA_036397835.1 Thermoanaerobaculia bacterium | reverse complement strand
GGCGCTCTACGACCTGGACGACCTGCCCGAGCGGCACGCGCCGGAGCGCGTCCGCGCGGCGCTCGCGCGGACGGCGTCGTAATCGTCGCACCGGGCCCGGAATACACGAGAGTCGGCACCGACTTTCGTCGACTTTGCCCGGAGCACACGAGAATCGGCGCCCACTTTCGTCGACTTTGCTCGGAGTACACGAGAGTCGGCACCGACTTTCGTGGACTTTGCTCGGAGTACACGAGAATCGGCGCTGACTTTCGTGGACTCTGCCCAAAGTACACGAGGGTCGGCGCCCACTTTCGTCGACTTTGCCCGAAGTACACGAGAGTCGGTGCCCACTTTCGTCGACTTTGCCCAAAGTCGACGATCATCAGAGTCAAACTCCGTCGACTTCGCTCGAAATCCGTCGACTCCGCGCCGCTAGACGTGCGTCTTCGGCCTTTCGCGCCGGCTTGACCACGCGAAGGTAGTGGCGGCGCGACCGCAAGGGGACCCCGCAGGACTTGTCGCTGCACCACCGCCGCGGCATTCCCCGGCCCTTGGCCAGGAAGAGGAGGTCGCAGCCCTCGCCCGCGCAACGCCGGACTTTGTCGTAGTCCCCCGAGGTCAGGATCCTCGTCGCCGAGTCGGCGACGGGCCAAAGCGGGCGGAAGAGGTCACGGTCCGGATCCTCGGCGAGCCGCCATTCCGGACGCGCGCGGCCCAGGGTCAGCATCCGCCGCGGGACGCTCCGCTCGAGCAGGGCGTCGAGCTCGCGGATGGTCTCGGCCGCCGGCGCCGTGCCGTCGACGCGGCCGTTGAAGATCCGCGAGAGCAGGGCGTGCAGCTCCTCGGCGGCGGCGAAGCCGGCCTCGGCGTCCTGCGGATGCTCGGCGGCCAGCCGCTCGAGGCGATCGGCGTCGGCGGCGGTCAGGGCCCCGTGCTCGACGGACCAGGCCAGCAGGTCGGCGTAGTCCCGCAGCCGGCGCGAGCGCCGGGAGCCGGTGTTGACGAAGGTCAGGGCGAGGGCGCCGTCGCGTTTCACGAGGGCTGGCCGGCCGTCCTGCTTGCCACGCTTCCTTGCCATCGGGCTATCTTACAGGAAGACGTCAGATGGGCCGTGCGCGCCACAAGTCGCGGTCTCTTCGTAGGGCAGGCTCCGCCTGCCGATTCGTGATCGCGGAGAATCGCCCTGCTATGATCCGCCCATGCTTTGACGATCGCGTCCGCGCGGCGCTCGCGCGGACGGCGTCGTGATCGTCGGCGGTCTTGCGGCCTGCCCATTGACATGTGATGCACATGCAGCTAATTTGGCAGCATGTCCAAGATGATCCAGATCCGCAACGTCCCCGACCAGCTTCACCAGAAGCTCAAAGCCCGAGCCGCCCTCGCGGGCCAGTCCTTGTCCGACTACCTCTTGCACGAGATCGAGCGCAGCGCCGATCGACCGACGTCGAGAGAGATCCGTGAGCGGCTGCGGCAACGCGCGCCGGTCACTCCCCGCCTCTCGCCTGCCGACGCAGTACGGGCCGAGCGGGACGGACGATGATCGTCATCGACGCTTCGGCGATGATCGAGGTGCTTCTCGTCACCCCCGCCGCCCTGACGATCGAAGAGCGGATTTTCGGACCTGGTGAGACCCTCCACGCGCCGCACCTGATCGATCTGGAGGTTGCCCAGGTCCTGCGCCGCTACTGTGCGTCGGGAGATCTGAGCCCTGAGCGCGCGAGAGAGGCGCTGGAGGACCTTGCGATCCTCGGCGTCTTCCGCTATCCGCATGAAGTCCTGCTTCCTCGGGTATGGGAGTTGCGGCACAACGTGACGGCCTATGACGCAGCCTACGTCACACTGGCCGAAGCTCTCTCAGCTCCGCTCCTCACCCGTGATCGGCGCCTTGCTGCGGCGCGCGGCCACAAGGCCGAGATCGAGCTGCTCTGAGAAGGGGGGCGGCTCCGAGTTGGAAGCCGATCGAGACGACCGGTTCACCGGGGCGCACGCCGAGCGCCCACATGGGGGCGCCGGCGGCGCGCGCCCGATCCCGCGGGTCGTCAGAACTGGAGGCACTTGGCGCTGAATTCGCGCGGGCTCGGCGTTCGGCGGTGCGTATCCCCTGATCGGCTGGCTGCCGGACTGAGCAAGACGGTTGACAAACAGGACCGGGACGGTTCAGAATAGCCTGCACCTATTGAGATAATATCTCAATAGACGTCGACAACGCAGGCACGACGCAGGAGAGAGCCCATGATCGCCCGGTTCCTGAAACCTCTTCGCGACCTGCTCCCGGCGAGATCCCGGGAGAACGGCTCCGCCAGGACGCTGGCCGACCTGCGGCCCGGGCAGCGGGCGCGCATCCTCGGCTACGCGGTGGCCAACCCGATCGTGCAGCGCCTCATGCACCTCGGTCTGCTGGCCGGCGAGGAGGTCGTGCTGACGCGCCGCGCGCTCACCGGCGATCCGCTCGAGATCCGGCTGCTCGACTATTCGCTGTCGCTGCGCCAGAGCGAGGCGGCGGTGCTCAGGGTGGAGCGTCTGGAATGAGCCTGGCCGCCGCCCGCGTGGCGGAGGAGGCGGCGCGCCAGCCCCTGGTGCTGGTGGTGGGCAATCCCAACACCGGCAAAAGCGTGCTCTTCAACGCCCTCACCGGCCTGCGCCAGAAGGTCGGCAACTACCCCGGCGTGACCGTGGAGAAGCACCTCGGCTTCTTCCGCCTGGGACAGACCGAGGCGCAGCTCGTCGACTTGCCCGGCCTCTACTCGCTGGCCGCGCACTCGCCGGACGAGCTCCTGGCGCTCGACGTGCTCCTCGGCCGTCTGGAGGGCATGGAGCGTCCGGACGTCGTGCTCGTGGTGGCCGACGCCTCGAACCTGCGCCGCAACCTCTTCCTGGTCACCCAGATCCTCGAGCTGGGGCTCCCGGTGGTCGTCGCCTTGAACCTGATGGACGCCGCCGAGGACCGCGGGATCCGTCTCGACTCGGGCGAGCTCGGGCGTCGCCTCGGCGCCCGGGTGGTGCCGGTGGTGGCGACGCGGCGGCGCGGTCTCGATGAGCTGAGGCGGGCCGTGGACGAAGCGCTGCACGACGGCGAACCGGCGGCTCTCGACCTCGTGCCGCAGGTCAAGGCGGCGGCCCGCGATCTTGCCGTCGAGCTCGGCGCCAACGGCTACCGGCCGACGGTCTTCGAGGTGGAGCGGGCCCTGCTCGACCGCGGCGGCGCCGCCGAGCAACGGGTGGCCGAGCGCCTCG
Source organism: Thermoanaerobaculia bacterium (assembly GCA_036397835.1). Classification (GTDB taxonomy): domain Bacteria; phylum Acidobacteriota; class Thermoanaerobaculia; order Multivoradales; family J023; genus DASWIG01. The sequence continues at coordinate 16,829 of DASWIG010000627.1, read as the reverse complement.
GGGAGGGCGCCCTGCGCCGGCTCGAGAGCGCGCGCGGCGAGCTCGAGACGGCGCTCGCGGCGCCGCCCGCCACCCACGAGGCGCGCGCCCGCTACGACTGGATCGGCTCGGTGCTCGAGGGCGTCCTGACCCTGGGCCCGGAGCGCCGCGGCGACGTCTCCGCGCGCCTCGACCGCGTGGCCGTCCACCCGGTCTTCGGCAGCGTGATTTTCGTCGCCCTGATGGCGGTCGTCTTCCAGGCGGTGTTCGCGTGGGCCGCGCCGTTGATGGAGCTCATCGACGGCGCCGCGGGTGCGTTGAGCGCGGCGGTGGTCGCCGGTCTCGGCGAAGGGGCGCTGGCCAGCCTGCTGGCCGACGGCGTGATCGCCGGCGTGGGGAGCGTGGTCGTCTTCCTGCCGCAGATCCTGATCCTCTTCGCCTTCATCCTCTTTCTTGAGGACACCGGCTACATGGCGCGGGTGGCGTTCCTGATGGACCGCCTGATGCGGGCGACGGGCCTTTCGGGCCATTCGTTCCTGCCGATGCTCTCGAGCTTTGCCTGCGCGGTGCCGGGCATCCTGGCGACGCGGGTGATCCCCGATCGCCGCGACCGGTTGGCGACGATCCTGGCGGCGCCGTTCATGACCTGCTCGGCCCGCCTGCCGGTGTACGCGCTGCTGATCGGGGCCTTCGTGCCCGACCGGCGGTTCGCCCTCGGCCTCGTCAACTTGCAGGGCCTCGTCCTTCTCGGCCTCTACCTGCTCGGGATCGCGGGCGGCATCGTGACCGCCCTGGTCCTGAAGCGCACGCTGCTGCGCGGACCGACGCCCATCTTCCTCATGGAGCTGCCGCCGTTTCGCCGGCCGAGCCTGCGATCGGTGCTCCTGCGCCTCTACGAACGCGCCCGGATCTTCCTGGTGCGCGCCGGAACGGTGATCTTCGTCGTCGCGGTGGTGGTCTGGGGCCTGAGCTACTTCCCCCATCCCGACGCGATCGGCGAGGATTTCGACGCCGCGCGCGCCGCGGCTCGACCAGCCCAAAGCGGGCAGGCGCCGGCGGACCGTCTCGACGAGATCGACGACCTCGAGGCCGCCGCCTATCTCGAGCAGAGCTACCTCGGCCTCCTCGGCAAGACGGTGGCTCCCGTTTTCGCGCCGCTCGGATGGGACTGGAAGGTCTCCTCGGCGATCCTCGCCGCCTTCCCGGCGCGCGAGGTGGTGGTGGCGGTGCTGGGGACGATCTACGCCGTGGGTGCCGACGCGGACGAGAACGACCAGGGCCTCATCGACCGCCTCAAGGGCGCCGAGCGGGCCGGCGGCGGCCTGGTGTTCACGCTGCCGATGGTCCTCGGGCTGATGGTCTTCGTGGCCTTCTGCCTGCAGTGCGGCGCCACCGTCGCCGCCATCCGCCGCGAGACCAACTCGTGGTCGTGGCCGGTCTTCGCCTGGGTCTACATGACGGTGCTGGCGTACGCCGGCGCCTTCGTCACCTACCGCCTGGCCGGGCACTTCCTCGGGGGAGCCTGATTGTGGGCGCGGAGCTGCAGGAGGTCCTGGCGTTGGCCATCGTCGCGCTGGTCGCGGGCGGCGCCCTCCTTGCCCGCTTGCGCTCCCCACGCCGCGGCGGTTCCTGCCACGGCTGCGCGTCCGGTTGCGGCACGGAGAGCCGTCGGCAGGAGCCGCTGACGCAGATCCGCAAGCTCGGCTGATCCCCCCCGATTCCGGAGCCCCCTGTACAATGCCCTCGGGCTCCGACGATGACGCTTTTCGACAAGCTGCTCACCCGCGCCAAGGCCACCGATCACGTCTTCATGGTCGCCGCCGCCATCGTCATCGGCTGTGCCGGCGGCTTCGGCGCCATCGTCTTTCGCCTGCTGATCTCCGGCGTCATGCGCGTGGGCTGGGGCGGCTTCACGGTCTCGCTGGAGCAGGTGCGCGGCCATCCGGCGTGGTGGATCGTGCTGGTACCCTGGGTGTCGCCGGACCAGGATCTCGACGCCGTGCTGCGGATCTTCGCCGGCAAGAACCGCGACGAGCTGCCGGTGCTCGACGCCGAGGGACGGCTGCTCGCCGTCGTCTCCCGCGGCCACCTGCTCGACGCCTACAACAGCGAGCTTATGAAGCGCGACATGGTGGCGGGCCTGAGCGGCAGCGTGACCGCCACGGCGACCGAGGAGGTCCACCTCGGCGAGGGCTTCCGGATGGCGGAGCTCGACGCCCCCGGCGACTTCCTCGGCCACTCGATCCGCGACCTCGACGTGCGCGCCCGCTACGGCGCGCAGGTCCTGCTGCTGCGCCGCGCCGGTCCGAGCGGCGACGCTCTCGAGATCGTCCCCGAGCCCGACACGGTGGTCGAGCGAGGCGACCACCTCGTGGTGCTCGGGCGCGAGGACGACCTCGAGCGTCTGCGGAGGCTCTGAGCCATGAAGGGGGTGCCATCCCGCGACAAGCCGCGCATGCGCTGCGCCGTCCTGTTCGGCTGGGCGTGGTACCTGCTGGCGATCGCGGCCGGCGCCGACCCGCGTCCGCAGGAGCGCGGCTATCCCCTGCTGCGTAACTACGGCCCCGGCGAGTACCACGGCGGCACCCAGAACTTCGACCTCGCGCAGGATCCGTCGGGCCTCATCTACGCCGCCAACCTTCACGGCCTCATGGTCCACGACGGCGCCTGGTGGCAGAAGGTCTCGCTCGCCAACGCACTGGCGGTCTTCTGCGTCGAGAGCGACGCCCAGGGCCGAATCGCCGTCGGCGGCGTCGGCGAGATGGGCCTCCTGGGCACCGACGCCGGCGGCTCCCTTCGCTACGAGTCGCTGCTCCCGCACCTGCCCGCGGCGGAGCGCGAGATCGGCGACGTCTGGAGCATCCACGCCACGCCGCGAGGATTCGTCTTCCTCACCGACAAGGCGCTCTACCGCTGGGACGGCTCGCGCCTCATCCGTCTCGCGAGCTTCCCCGATCCCGACGCCCGCGTCCTCACCCACGCAGTCGGCGACCGGATCCTGGTCTGGATTCCCGACTACGGCCTCCACCGCGTCGAGGGCGACGGCCTGGCGCCGGTGCCGGGAGGCGACGCCTTCCGCGGGCGTCGCCTCGACGTCATCCTGCCCGCGGGGGACGACGGGCTGTTGCTGGCCGTCCGCGACGAAGGCTTGCGGCTGTGGGACGGCGGCCGCGAGACGCCCGTCGGCGCCGCGGCCGGCGAACGTCTGCGCCGCAATCCGGCAACCGCCGGCGCGTTCCTGCCGGACGGCCGCGTGGTGATCGGCACGCGGGGCGGCGGCGTGCTGGTCCTCGACGCCGAGTGGGACCTGGAGGTCGTGATCGACGCGGGCTCGGGCCTGCCCGACAGCGTCGTCCACGCCTTGCTCGTCGATCGCGACCGTACGCTGTGGGTGGCGACGGACGACGGCCTGTCGCAGGTCGAGCTCGCCCTGCCGCTGTCGGTCTTCGATCAGCGCTCGGGCCTCGAGGGCTCGTCGGAGCACGTGGCGCGCCACGCCGGCCGCCTCTGGGTGGGGACGACGGTCGGGCTGTTCGCGCTCGACCACGGTAGCGGCGTGCCGCGCATGGAGCGGGTCGCCGGACTGCCCGAAGACCGCGCCCGGCCCCTCGACCTCGGCGACACGCTCCTGGTCGGAACCCCCCTCGGAGTCTTCCACGGCAGCCCCGGCCGCTTCGCCCGCGTCCCGGACACCGAGAACGTCGTCGTCTACGGGATGCTGCGCTCGCGGCGCGATCCCGACCGCGTCTGGCTGGGCACGCGCAACGGCGTGTCGAGCCTGAGGCGCGACGGCCGCGGCTGGGCCCTCGAGCCTGCCATCGAGGACGCGCCCCGCTACGTCGTCACGTTCGTGGAACGTCCCGACGGCACGCTGTGGGGCGGCTCGGTGGTGGCCGGAGTGGTGCGCATCGACAGCGCGGCGCGGCGGGTCCTCTCCAGCGGCGAGGGCGAGCTGAGCGTCCACCTCGTGGAGGACCGCATCCTGGTGCCGATGGAGGACCGCGTGCTGCTCCTGGACGAAGTCAGCGGCCGGCCCGGGAGCGATCCGCGACTGGCGAAGCTCGCCGGCCACGGCCTCGTCTTCCACCTCGCCGGCGACCCGGACGGCAACCTCTGGCTCAACACCATCCCCCCCCACGTGGCGCGCCGGAGCCCCGACGGCTCGTACGCGGCCCCTCTACCCCTGCCGTCGGTGACGGCGGACGACATGCAGAACGTCCTCGCCGAGACCGACGGCGTCGTCTGGATGATGACCAACCGCGGCCTTTTCCGCTACGCCGGCGACGTCGCGGATCTCGAGACGGCGCCCCCCACGCCGCTGATCCGCCGGGTGGCCCGGGTCGGCGTCGGGGACCTCTACGGCGGCGCTCCCGAGGCCGCCGGCCGCGTGCCGACGCTCCCTTTCCGCCACGGCCGCCTGCGCGTCGAGTTCGCGCCCGCGTCGTATCGGCCCGGCGTCGCGTACCAGTACCGGCTCGACCCCGTGGAGGGCGAATGGAGCGAGTGGAGCGCCGACGCCTTCACCGAATACACGCAGCTCGCCGAGGGCGACTACCGCTTCCGCGTCCGTGGCCGTCCTCCCGGCGGCGCGGCGGGTCCCGAGGCGTCCTGGGCGTTCGCGGTCGCGCCGCCGTGGTACCGCACGCCGGCCGCCTGGCTGGCCTGGCTGGCCGGGGCGGTGCTGCTGGTGGGCGGTTACGCGCGGGTGAGGACCCGTGGCCTGCGCCGGCACGCCACGCGGCTCGAGGAGCTGGTCGCCGCGCGGACGCGCGAGCTGCAGGCGGCCAACGAGCGCCTCGACGCGCTGGCGCGCCGCGACGATCTGACCGGGCTGTGGAACCGCCGTCACCTCGACGAGTCGCTGCGCGAGGAGTGGAGCCGCGCCCGCCGGCACGCCTGGCCGTTGTCGTTCGTGCTGATGGACCTCGACCACTTCAAGGAGCTCAACGACGCGCTGGGCCACGCCCGCGGCGACGCCTGCCTGCGGCGGATCGGCGATTTCCTCAAGGAGCAGGTCGGCCGCGGCGGCGAGGTGGTCGCCCGCTACGGCGGCGAGGAATTCGGCCTGCTGCTCCCCGGCACCGGGCGCGCCGGCGCGGCGCGGCTCGCCGAGCGGCTGCGCGACGCGATCGCGGGCCTGGACCTGGCGAGCGAGGTCGGCTTCGACGGCGTCGTGACCGCGAGCTTCGGCGTCGCCGCCGCCGGTTTCCCGGACGACGGCGGCGCCGACGGCGGGCCCGAGGCGCTGGTGGAGGCCGCGGACCGCGCCCTCTACCGCGCCAAGTCCGACGGTCGCAACTGCGTCCGCGTCGACGGCGGCGAAACCGCGTAGACCGCCCGGCGGCCGAAGGCATCGAGACCGCGCCGCAAGGCGAGAAGCTCCGCGAGATGGGCTGCGAAAACTGGACGCCGGATGCCTCTGCCACGTATTCTCTCGGCAGGAGGCCCTTATGCGTCGTATGATCCTGACCCTCGCCGCGGCCCTCGCCGCCATCCTCTTCCTTACCTTGCCGCCATGGGGCACCGCCCATTCGCAGCCGCCCGACGAGGTCGTGGTCACCAACCTGCCCGACGTGTTGAAGGTCGAAGGCGAGGTCTCGGTGGCGGGGACGATCCGCCACGCGTCGGTGGTGCGGCGCGTGAACGTCATCGTGCCGCCGGCCGACCGCCACGCCATCGACGACCTGGTCGAGCTGGACGGCGTCGACACCGACGGCTTCACGGCGCTGACCATGAGCCTCCACGGCCAGGTCCGCGGCACGCTCCTGAAGCCGGGCTCGGTGGGCGCGATCCTGCTGCCCGACGAGACCTCGGTGCTCGAAGCGCTGAACCAGCGCGGGGTCTACTCCTTCCCCCTCGAGGTGAAGAGCACGGTGGCGGCCAAGGAGGAAACCGATTTCAGCGACCAGAAGCGTCATCCGCTGGGCTTTCCCCGCTACCGCATCTACCTCTACAACTCGACCGACCGCACCGTCGACGCCCACCTGTATCTTTACCTGACGAATTAAGGAAGTCTTACAAGCTCTCGCCGGCGGGCCGGGGAGACCCGCTCGAGACGTCGGGGCCGGCGGACCGCGGCCGCTCCAGGTAGCGCGCCAGCTCCACCGCCATGCCCTCGACGTGCGGCGGCTCGTGCATGGTCACGTGGTTGCCGGCGGCGAGCACGAAGTCGAGGCCCCCGAGAGCCAGCTCGATCCACGCCAGCTCGATCCGCCTGGCGTCGCCGGCAGGCCGGTCGGCGGCCCGGAAGAGCAGGATCCGCCCGTTGTAGGGACGCGGGCGGTAGTCGAAGAGCGCCGCCACGTTGGCCCCCACCACGCGCAGCAGCCGTTCCAGCTCCGCGCGATCGAGCGGGCCGACGGCGCCCACCCGTTGCGCCTTGGCGAGGGCGTAGTCGATCACGGCGTCGTCGCCCAGGCCCGCGACCTCTTCGTGGGTGAGCGCGGCGCGGCCGTGGAAGACCTGGGCGAGGAGCTCTACCCGGGTCCGCGGGCGCCGCGGCATCTGGCTGCCGATCGGGGTGTCCATCACGGTGAGCAGCGCCACCTCCTCGCCCGCCGCCAGCAGCCGCTGCGCCATCTCGAGGGCGACCACGCCGCCCATCGAGGCGCCGCACAAGCCGTAGGGGCCGGTGCCCTGCACCTCGCGCACCAGGGCCAGGTAGTGCTCGGCCATGGCCCCGACGGTGGTCAGCGGCGTCTCGCCGTCCTCCAGGCCCAGCGAGCGCAGGCCGTAGACCGGCTGCGCCGGTCCCAGGAGCTTGACCAGCGGCCGGAAGGAGTAGACGTGGCCACCGACCTGGTGGACGCAGAAGAGCGGCGCTCGTCCCGGCTGGCCGGCCTGGAGCTTGATCAGGCACGACCGCGGCGCCGGCGTGGCGGCGCCTTCCGCGCCGCGCGCTTTCTCGATCAGCGCCGCCTGGGCGCCGAGCGTCGGCGCCGCGAGCAGGAAGTCGCTGCCGAGGTCGACGTCGAGCGCCCGGCGGAGCTGGCTGCCGAGCTGTACCGCCATCAGCGAGCTGCCGCCGAGGTCGAAGAAGTCGTGGTGGGGCGCGATCTCCTCGACGCCCAGGAGGGCGCGCCACGCCTCCGCGACCCGCTCTTCCACCTCGCTCAGCGCCGCCCCGGCGACGGCGGGAGCGCGCTCTTCCGCCGGCGCTTCGACGCCGTCGAGCCAGTAGCGCCCGCGCTCGAAAGGATAGGTCGGAAGCGGCACCCGCCGCCGCCGCGCCGGCGCGTGGAAGGCCGGCCAGTCGAGAGCGGCGCCGTGGAGCCACAGGCCGCCGGCGGCGGCGAGCAGGCGGTCCCAGTCGGTGTGCGGATCGCGCGGATGGCGCAGCGAGTGCTGGATCGCCACGGCCTGTCCGCGCGCCGGGTGCTGGCGGGCCAGCATCGACAGGGAGCGCCCGGGTCCCACCTCGAGCAGGGCGCGGCGGGTCTCGAGCAGCGTCTCCACGCCGTCGGCGAAGCGCACGGCGCGGCGCAGGTGGCGTCCCCAGTAGGCCGGATCGGTGGCCTCGGCAGCGGTGATCCAGGCGCCGGTGACGTTGGAGACGAAGGGCACGCTCGGCGCGCGGCGCTCGAGCGTCGCGACGAGCGCCACGAACGGCTCGACGACCGGCTCCATCATCGCCGAGTGGAAGGCGTGCGAGGTGTGGAGCGGCTTCGCTCCGGCGCCTGCGGGGAGCTCGCGGGCGAGCGCCGCGATCACCGCGGCGGGACCCGAGACGACGCAGGCCGCCGGGCCGTTGACGGCCGCAAGGTCGAGGCCGCGATGGCTTTCGAGGATGCGGAGGAGGTCGGCCTCGGGCAGACCGACCGCCAGCATCTCGCCGGCCGGCATCGACTGCATGAGGCGCCCGCGGGCGGCGACCAGGCGCAGCGCGTCGTCGAGCTCGAAGACGCCGGCCAGGCAGGCGGCGACGTACTCGCCGATCGAGTGACCGAGCAAGGCCGCCGGCCGCACGCCCCAGGACTGCCACAGCCGCGCCAGGGCATAGGAGACGACGAAGAGCGCCGGCTGGGCGAGCGCCGTCTGCTCCAGGCGCTCGGCGGCGCCGCCGTCGCCGGCGGCGGTCAGCAGCCCCGGCAGGTCGGCGTCGAGCTCGCCGTCGAGCACCTTCACGCAGTGGTCGACGGCGTCGCGGAAGACCGGCTCGCCGCGGTAGAGCGCCGCGGCCATGCCCGGGTGCTGCGCCCCCTGGCCGGGGAAGAGGAAGGCGACCTCGGGACGCCGGTCGAGGGCGGCGTCGGGGTCCGGCGCGCGGTCGGCGACGCGCTCCGGGGCCTCGCCGCGCAGGGCCGTGATCGCCTGCGCGCGGCTGTCCGCGGTAACGGCGCGCCGGTAGGGAAAGACCTTGCGGCCCGCCTGCAGGGTGAAGGCGGCGTCGCCGAGCGCCGTCTCGGGGCACCGCTCGAGGTGGCCGGCGAGGTCGGCGCAAAGACGTTCGAGCGCGTTCGCCGTGCGCGCCGAGACCACCAGGAGCTGCGCGGCGCGGCCTTCATCGGCGGGCGCCGGCACCGGCGCCTCCTCGAGCACCGCGTGGGCGTTGGTGCCGCCGATGCCGAAGGCGCTGACCGCGGCGCGGCGCGGCGCGCCGCCGGTCCGCGGCCACGGCGTCAGCGCCGCGTTGACGCGGAAGGGGCCCGCCGCGAAGTCGATTTCCGGATTGGGGGTCTCGAAGTGCAAGCTGGGCGGGATCTCGCGATGCCCGAGGGCGAGCACCGTCTTGATGAGGCCGGCGATGCCGGCCGCGGCGTCGAGGTGGCCGATGTTGGTCTTCACCGAGCCGATCGCGCAGGTGCCGTCGGCGGATCCGCCGTCGCGGAAGGCCTGGGTGAGGCCGGCGACCTCGATGGGGTCGCCGAGCGTCGTGCCGGTGCCGTGGGCCTCGACGTACTGGATGCTCTCGGGCGTCACTCCGGCGAGCCGCTGGGCCTGGCGGATCACCGCCGCCTGGCCGCCGACGCTGGGCGCCGTGAAACCCGCCTTGTCGGCGCCGTCGTTGTTGACGGCGGTGCCGCGGATCACCGCGTGGATGGTGTCGCCGTCGGCGAGGGCGTCGGCCAGGCGCTTGAGCACCACCACGCCGACGCCGCTGCCGCCGACCATGCCTTGGGCGCGGGCGTCGAAGGCGCGCACGTGGCCGTCGGGAGACGACACGCCGCCGGGCTCGTAGCGGTACGGCATGACTTCCCGCACGCTCACCGAAGACCCGCCGGCGAGCGCCAGGTCGCAGTCGCCGATCCGCAGCGCCACGCAGGCCTGGTGCACCGCCACCAGCGAGGTCGAGCAGGCGGTCTGGACGGCCAGGGCCGGGCCGCTCAGGTCGAGCTTGTAGGCCACGCGGGTGGCGAGGTAGTCGGCGTTGTTGGCGATCACCACCTGGCGGCGGCCGACGGTGGCCACCAGCTCGCGGTTGCGGTAGAGCTCGTGGGCGTAGGTGCTCTCGCTGGCGCCGGCGAACACGCCCACCCGCCGCCGAGCGCCGTCGCCGGAGTAGCCGGCCGTCTCCATTGCCTCCCAGGCGGCCTCGAGGAAAAGGCGCTGCTGCGGGTCGATGATCTGGGCTTCGCGCGGGCTGTAGCCGAAGAACGCGGCGTCGAAGCGGTCGGGATCGTCGAGGGCGCCGCGCGCCTTGACGAGCTGGGGATCGTCGAGCCAGGCCGGATCGGCGCCGGCGGCGAGCAGCTCCTCGTCGCTGAAGAAACGGATCGACTCGACGCCGGCGCGCAGGTTGGCCCAGAAGGTCTCGAGGTCCGCCGCGCCCGGGAAGCGGCCCGCCATCCCGACGACGGCGACCGCCGGATCGTCCGCCCGCGGCGCCGGCGCCGGCACCGTTTCGGGCGTCGGCGCGGCCTCGGGGCGCAGGAAGTCGGCGAGGCCGCGGATCGTGGGGTGCTGGAAGAGGTCGACGACCGACAGCTCGACGCCGAGGGCCTCCCGCAGCCGCGCGTGGACCCGGATGACGAGCACCGAATGCCCGCCGATCTCGAAGAAGTTGTCGTCGATCCCCACCGCCTCGATGCCGATGACCTCGCGCCAGATCGCGGCGAGGGTCTCCTCCAGGCCGCCGCGCGGCGCCATGGCGGCGGCGGGCGGCGTCGCATCGGGCTTTGCGGCCGGCGCCGCGGTCAGCGCCTCGCGCGCCAGCGCTGCCCGGTCGAGCTTGCCGGTCGGCGACAGCGGCCAGCTCCGGCGGACGACGTAGGCCGCGGGCACCATGTACTCCGGCAACTTGCCGCGGACCAGGGCGCGCAGCTCGTCGACGTCGGGCGCGGTGTCGCCCGCGGGCAGCAGGTGGGCCACGATCCGCTGGTCCCCAGGCGTGTCTTCGCGCACCAGGGCCACCGCCTCGTGGATCGCCGGATGGCCGGCCAACACGCTCTCGATCTCGCCGAGCTCGATGCGGAAGCCCCGCACCTTGACCTGGGTGTCGAGACGCCCGAGGAACTCGAGGTTGCCGTCCGCCCGGTAGCGGGAGCGGTCGCCGGTCCGATATAGGCGGTCGCCGCCGGCGTCGCTGAAAGGATCGGGCAGGTAGCGGTCGGCGGTGAGCGCAGGCTGCACCGCGTAGCCCGCCGACAGGCACTCACCGCCGATGTAGAGATCGCCGGGGACGCCGGTCGGGCACGGTTCGAGGCGGCGGTCGAGCACGTGGTAGCGGGCGTTCTCGATCGGCCGGCCGTAGGGGATGCTCGCCCAGGCCGGATCGACGCGGCCGACGGGGAAGAAGTTGGACCACACGGTGGCCTCGGTGGCGCCGCCGAGGCTGATCACCCGCGCGCCGGGGAACGCCGAGCGCACCCGGCCGGGCAGCGTCACCGGGATCCAGTCGCCGCTGAGGAAGACGAGACGCAGGGCGCCGGCGCGCTCCGGCGGCGGCGGGAAGAACGGCGCGAGCTGCTGCAAGGTCGCGGGCGCCGAATCCCAGAACGTGATCCGCTCGGCTTCGAGCAGGCGCACCAGGCCCTGCGGATCGCGAGCTTCGGCGGAGGTGGTGAGGCGCACGGTGGCGCCCGCCCCCAGGGTGCCGAAGACGTCGTAGACCGAGAGGTCGAACGAGAGCGCGGTGACGAAGAGCAGACGGTCGCCGGGCCCGACGCCGAAGCGGTGGTTCACCCAGCGGATCAGGTTCACCGCCGGCCGGTGGCGCACCACCACGCCCTTCGGCTTGCCGGTCGAGCCGGAGGTGAAGATCACGTAGGCCAGGCCATCGGCGCCTGGCCCGGGCGCCGGCGGGAGCGGACGGTCGTCGCACGCCGCGACGTCGGCGGCGGTCGTCAGCCGGGCTCCGGGCGGCGGCCAGGCATGGCCGGCGGCGATCCGATCGACCACGATGACGTCTCCGAGGCCGTGCAGACCTGCCAGGCGGTCGCGGCGAGCCGCCTCGGTGATCAGGTGACGGATGCCGCTCTCGGTCAGGATGGTGTTGATGCGGTCCGCCGGCCAGGAGCCCTCGAGAGGCACATATGCGGCCCCTGCCTTGAGCACCGCCAGGATCGCCACCACCAGCTCGGCTCGCCGATCGAGGAAGACGCCGACCAGCGTCCCCGGACCGGCGTCGAGGGACCGGAGGTGGCGGGCCAGGCGATTGGCGAGGCGGTCGAGCTCGCCGTAGCTCAGGGTGCGGCGGCGCGGATCGTCCCCGCCGCCGACGACCAGCGCCGCGCGATCCGGCGCCGCCGTGGCTCGCTCTTCGAGGGGCTGGTGCAGACAGTCGTCGCGGCGGCCGGCCCGGGCGGTGTCGTTCCACTCGCGGATCAGTTGGGCGACCTCGGCGGCGTCCAGCAGCGGCAGCTCTTCCAGCGGCGCGTCCGGCCGCGCCACGGCCTGCTGGTAGAGCGTGCCCAGGTGGCGGGCCAGACGTGCCGCGGTGGTGCGGTCGAAGAGGTCGACGCAGTATTCCAGGTAGCCGCGGAGACCGGCCGGCGTCTCGGCCATCACCAGGTTGAGGTCGAACTTCGCCGTGCGCCGCTCGACCTCGAAGCCGCGCGCCACCAGACCGGGAAGCTCGGCGGCCGGCGGCGCCATGTTCTGCAGCACCAGCATGGCCTGGAAGAGCGGGGCGTGGCTCAGCTCGCGTTGCGGGTTGAGCGCCTCGACCAGTTTCTCGAACGGCACGTCCTGGTGAGCGTAGGCATCGAGAGCGGACTCCCGGAGCTGGCCCACGAGGTCGCCGAAGCTCGCCGCCGCGTCGATCCGGCCGCGCAGCACCAGGGTATTGACGAAGAAACCGATCAGCCCCTCGACCTCCACCCGGGTGCGGTTGGCGATCGGCGTCCCGACCGACACGTCATCCTGGTTGGCGTAGCGCCCGAGGAGCGCCTGGTAGCCGGCGAGGAGCACCATGAACAGGCTGCTGCCGCTGGCCCGGGCGAGGGCGGCGAGGTCGCGGCCGAGGGCGGCCGGGAAGGCGACGTCGAGGCGGGCGCCGCGGAAGCTTTGCACGGCCGGCCGCGGCCGGTCGGTCGGCAGCTCGAGACGCGTCGGTGCGCCGGCAAGCTGTCGGCGCCAGAAGGCCATCTGGCGCTCGAGGGCAGGCCCCCGCAGCCAGCCGCGCTGCCAGCGGGCGAAGTCGCCGTACTGCACCGGCAGCGGCGGCAACGCCGCCGGCTCCCCGCTCACCCGGGCCCGGTAGAAGGCCGTCAGCTCGCGGAAGAGGATGCCCGTCGACCAGCCGTCCGAGGTCACGTGGTGGATGGTGACCAGGAGCACGTGGCAGTCGTTCGCCAGGCGCAGCAGGAGGGCGCGCTCCAGCGGGCCGCGCTCGAGGTCGAAGGGTATCTCGCCCTCCCGGGCCACCAACCGGCGGGCCTCGGCGTCGGCGGCCTCGCGGCCGCGGGCGGCGGCGAGCGGGCGCAGGTCGGCCAGCGGAAGGGCAACGCGGTGGGAGGCCGCCGGAGCGACAACCTGGACGGGCTCGCCGGCGGCGCTCTGGAAGCGGGCGCGCAGCACGTCGTGGCGGCGGCCGACGTCGGCGAGGGCCGCGGCCAGGCAGCCGAGGTCGAGGGCGTCCCCATCTAGCCGCAGGGCGATCGGGATGTTGTAGGCGGCGCTCGCCGACGGCTCCAGGCGGCTGAGGATCCAGAGCCGTTCCTGGGCGAACGACAACGGCGTCGCGGCGTCGCGGTCGGCCGCGGCCACGAGGGGTGGCGCGGCGTCCTCGTCGGCAGAGGGTCCGGCGCGCAGCTCGTCGATCCGTCCTGCCAGGTCGGCCAGGACCGGCGTCTCGAAGAGCCCTCGCACCGGCAGGTCGACGCCGAAGGCGCCGGCGATCCGGACGACGAGTCGGGTGGCGAGGAGGGAATGGCCGCCGAGGGCGAAGAAGTCGTCGCGCCGGCCGATCCGCTCGTGGCCGAGGACCTGGCACCAGAGAGCGGCGAGCACCTCCTCCGTGGGCGTCACCGGCGGTGCCGGGGCGTCTTCGAGCCGCTCGTCTCCGCTCCCCGCCGGCACCGCCAAACGGTCGAGCGCCGCCCGGTCGACTTTGCCGGTGGGCAGTTGGGGCACCGCCTCGAGCGCCACGAAGGCCGACGGCACCAGGGCCTCGGGCAGGTCTCGGGCGGCGAAGGCGCGCAGCGCCGCCGGGTCGAGGCGGACGCCGCGGCGGGTGAGGACGTAGGCCACCAAGTGCTTCTCTTCGCCGGCCCCCAGGGCGCGGGCCGACACCGTCACGTGCTCGAGGTCGGGATGGCGGCCGAGCACCGTCTCGACCTCGGCCAGCTCCACCCGCACGCCGCGGATCTTGACCTGATGGTCGGTCCGGCCGAGGATCGCCAGCGTCCCGTCGTGGCGCACCCTCCCCCGGTCGCCGCTGCGGTAGAGCCGGTCCGCCGAGTCGTCCGGCCGCCAGGGATTGGGCACGAACCGCTGGGCGTTGCCCTCCGGGTCGGCGAGATAGCCGAGGCTGCGGAAGGGAGTCCGGATCAGGATCTCGCCGGCCTCGCCGATGCCGCACCGGCGGTTGCCCTCGGCGACCACCAACGCTTGCGTTTCGGGCAGCGGCCAGCCGATCGGCTGCACTCCGGGCGCCGGCTCTTTTCCCACCCGGTACCAGAATTTCGCCAGGGTCGTCTCGGTCGGGCCGTAGAGGTTGATCAGCTCACCGGAGCGCGGAAAGGCGCGCCGCCAGCGGCGTACCAGCTCGTCGGTCAGGGGCTCGCCGGCGAAGAAGACGTGGCGCAAGGCGGCCAGCGCGATCCCCGGCGCGGCCGCCGCCAGCCAGCCGCGGGCCACGGTCGGCACGGTGTGGAGGCGAGTGACCGCCTCGGTTTCGAGCCAGGGCAGGATCCGTTCGCCGGAGAGGTCGTCCTCGACCTCCGGAAGGCAGAGGGTGGCGCCGGAGATCAGCGGCAGCAGGACGTCGCGCAGCACGACGTCGAACGACGGCGCGGTCAGTTGGGCGAAACGGTCTCCGGGTCCGACGCCAAAGGTCTCGCGCTGCCAGAGCAGGAAGTGGCTGAGGCCGGCCTGGCGGCCAACCACCCCCTTGGGCACGCCGGTCGAGCCGGAGGTGAAGAAGACGTAGGCCGGATCGTCGGCTCCCGGGACGGCGACCGGCGGCTCGCCATGGCCGTTCTCAGCGGGTAGGCCGCTCGCCGCGTCGACCTCGACCTGGCGAAGCCCCGCGGCGGCCGCCGGCACGCCGGCCGCCGCGCGATCCTCCACCGCCACCAGCAGGCGCGCGCCGGCAACGTCGAGGATCAGCCGTTGCCGCGTCGTGGGCAGTCGGCGGTCGAGGAAGAGGAGCACGCCGCCGCCGCTGAGGATCGCCACCATGCCGGCGATCAGACCGACGCTGCGCGGCCCGCCGAGGGCGACGACGTCGCCCGCCGCGAAGCCCGCCGCGGCCAGTGCGCCGCGGATCGCCCCCGCCGCCCGCCACAGCTCGCCGTAGCTGCGCATGCGGCCGCGGTGGCGGATCGCCGGCGCTTCGCCGTAGCGCGCGGCCGCCTCGGCGAGCAGCGCCGCGGCCGGCGGCAGCGCCGGCTTGGCGAGGATCGCGGTGGGATCGGCGAGCATGCGGCGGGCCGACGCGGTCAGCAGGGAGAGCTGGTCGATCGGCCGCTCGGGGTCGTCGATCGCCTGCTCCAGGATCGCGGTGAGCTGGTCGGCGAAGACCTCCACGCGCGGGCGGTCGAAGAGGTCGGCGTCGTAGACCAGGCTGAGCGCGACGCCGTCGTCCAGCTCGCGGACGTAGAGCGTGAGGTCGAACTTCGACTGCACGTCGCCGGTCGCCGCGAGCCGCATCTCGAGCCCGGATGCTTCGCCGGCGCGATACGGGAAGTTGAGGACGTTCAAGAAGACCTGGAAGATCGGGGGGCGGTCGAGGCTGCGGGCGACCGGCAGTTCCTCGAGCAGCCGCTCGAAAGGCACGGTCTGGTGGGCGTAAGCGCCGAGCGCGACCTCGCGCACTCGCGCCAGCAAGGCGCGGAAGGTCGCGGCTCCGGCGAGGTTGACGCGCATCACCAGGGTGTTGAGGAAGCAGCCGATCAACCCCTCGACTTCGCTGCGCTGGCGCCCGGCGATGGGAGTGCCGACCGCGACGTCATGCTGTCCGCTGTGGCGGCAGAGCAGTACGTCGAGCGCGGCCAGCAGGACCATGAACAGAGTCGCGCCCTCGGCGCCGGCGAGCGCCTTCAGGCCGCCCGTCAGCGCCGGCGGCAGCGTCCGTTGGACGCTGCCGTCCTGGTAACCGTGGCGGCCGCGGCGTGGCCGGTCGGTCTCCAGCTCGAGGGCCGGCGGCACCCCTTCGAGCTGGCGCCGCCAGTAGTCGAGCTCGTGACCGAGCTGCTCGTCGTCGAGCCAGCGGCGCTGCCAGACCGCGAAGTCGGCGTATTGCGCGACGAGTGGCAGCAGCGGCGACGGGCGTCCCTCGGCGAAGGCGTCGTAGAGCGCGCGCAGCTCGCGCAGCAGGATTCCCAGCGACCAGCCGTCGGCGACGGCGTGATGGAGGTTGACGAGAAGCCGGTGCTCGTCGTCGGCGATCCGCAGGAGCCGGCAGACGAACAGCGGCCCGCGCGCCAGGTCGAAGGCGTGGCGGGCCCAGGCGGCGCCGAGCGCCGCCGATTCGTTGCGCCGCCGGGCCGCGGAAAGCGCGCCCAGGTCGACCTGCGGTAGCGGCGTCGCGCGCGCCGGTGCGACGTTCTGGACCGGCCTGCCATCGTGGGCGCCGAAGGTGGTGCGCAGAGACTCGTGGCGGGCGACGATCGCCGTCAGCGCCTGGCGCAGCACGCCCGCGCGCAGACGGCCGCGAAGGTGGACGACCGCCGGGATGCCGAGCGCGCTGGTGCCGGGGTCGAACCGATCGAGAAACCACAGCCGTTCCTGGGCGAAGGACGCCGGCAGCGGCGCCGTGCGCGGCTCCGGCTCGATGGCGGGCGCCGGGCCGGCGCCTTGCGCGGCGGCGAGGCGGACGGCCAGCGCGGCCACCGTCGGCGCCTCGAAGATCGCCCGCACCGGCAGCTCTGCGCCGCTGGCGCGGCGCAGCCGCGACACCACCTGGGTGGCCTTGAGCGAATGGCCTCCGAGCGCGAAGAAGTCGTCGTGGACGCTGACCGCTTCATGGCCGAGGACCTCGCGCCAGACCTCGGCCACCAGCGCCTCGTGCGGCCCGCGCGGCGCCACGAAGACGTCCTCGGCTCGCTCTCCCGGCGGCAGATCGGTCTCGGCCAGGGCGGCCAGCGCGGTGCGGTCGACCTTGCCGTTGGCGTTGAGCGGCAGCTCGTCGAGCCGGACGAAGACCGCCGGCACCATGAACGCCGGCAGCCGCGCCTCGAGAAACCGCCGCAGCTCGGCCTCCGCCGGCCGCGGCGGCGCCACCACGAAGGCCACCAGCCGGCGGTCGC
>DASWIG010000626.1:0-11906 GCA_036397835.1 Thermoanaerobaculia bacterium | reverse complement strand
ATGGGGGCGTGGGTGGGCGCCGTGACGGGCTGGGAGCGGGCGCCCGGCGAGCGGCTGCTGGTGGCCGAGCAGGCGCTCCTCCGGTTCCTGGAGGAGCACCCGAGCCCGGGGCATCTCGCCGAGCTGCGCATTCACCAGGGGCTGGCCGCGGCGCGCCGCGGCGACTACGACGGGGCCCGACGCAGCTTCCTCGATGCCACCGTCCACATGCCGGAGCCGTGCGTCTACGGGCGGTTCTTCGCGGCCTACCAGTTGGCGGCGGTGGCCCTGGTGACGGGCGACCAGTCGTCGCTGGAGCGTTACCGCGGCGTGGCCGAGCATCTTGCCGAGAGGCTCGACCGGGCGGCGACCGCGGCGATGCTGGCGAGGCTCCACGAGCCGGCAGAGCCGATGTAACTTCTCCCGCGGTTGCGGCGTTCTCTCCTGTGCACGGACGAAACGACCCCGGAGGCAACCATGAAGACCAAAGCGATCCCCATGTTGATACTGCTCCTCGCCCTCACCGCGACCACGGCCTTCGCGGCCGAGAAGTGGATTCACATCAAGGTCAACGACGGCAATGACGAGCAGGTGACCGTGAACCTGCCGCTGTCGCTGATCTCGGCGGCGGCGGCGCTGATCCCCGACGAGGCCCGCGACCAGGCTCAGCGCGAGGTGGAGGTCGCCTTCGACGACCTCCACCTCGAGTGGTCCGAGCTCATGCAGTTCTGGGAAGAGGTCAAGAAGGCCCCCGAGGCCACCTTCGTGACCGTCCAGACCCGCGACGAGAAGATCCGCGTGCGCAAGGAAGGCATGTACGTGCTCGTCGAGACCACGGAGTCGTCCTCGCGCGGCACCCAGGTGGACGTCAAGTTCCCGCTGTCGGTGATCGACGCTCTGCTCTCCGGCCCCCAGGGCACCCTCGACTTCGAGGCCGCCCTGAACGCTCTCGCCGCCGAGGGCGACGGCCACATCGTGTCGGTGCGCGACGGCGACGACACGGTGCGCATCTGGATCGACGAACAAAACGAGGCGGAGTGACGTCTATCCGGGTAACAAAGCAGCGGGGGCGGCGTAGTGTACTGAGAACGCCGCTCCCGGCCCTTTCCTGACGGAGGTTCTCCGATGGCCCGGCAAAGCCGCCTCTCCCGCTACCTGACGATCGCCCTCATCCTCCTGGTGACCCCGATCTTCGTCTTCGGGGCCGCCCTCGCCGTCACCGGCTTCGTGACCGTGGAGGTCTACGAGGAAGACGGCACCAACCTCTACATCCCGGTGCCGGCCCTGCTGTTCGACGTGGCGATCTTCGTCGCCCCCATGGTGATGCCCGACGAGGCCCTCGCCGACGCCCGCCGCGAGATCGCGCCCTACCGCGAGGCGCTGGTGACCCTCGCCGAAGAGCTCGAGGACTGCCCCAGCGGCGTGCTCGTGGACTACCGCGGCAACGACGAGCGGGTGCAGATCTCGAAGGGCTGGCGCTCGTTCAAGGTCGACGTCGACAGCGACGACACCGAGGTCCACGTGAAGGTGCCGGCCCGCCTGATGAGCCGCGCCCTCGACGTCTTCTGAGCGGGCCCGGCGCGGCCGGACGGGATGCAGCAGAGGGGCGAAGCGGGGATCAGGGCACCAGCAGCTCGTCGAAGGAACGGCGAGCCTGCTCGGCGGCGTCGAAGGCGGCGCCGACGCGCTCGCCGGCCGGCAGGTCGCCGGCGGCCAGCGCGGAGACCTGCGCGAAGGCCTGCTCCAGCCGCTGGGTGGCCAGCAGCACCTGGGGATCGGCGCTCGCCGCGGGACGGGCGGGAAGCTGCCGCCGCAGCTCCACGATGCGCCGGCGCCAGTCGGCGCGGTAGCCGCGCCACGTCTCCTGGTTGAGCGCCACCTCTTTCGGGTCGACGAAGTTCGGCGTCGACGGCGTCAGCAACTGCCGAGCGCGCTCCGCGCCCTCGCCGAGCAGGGCGTAGAGGTCGTCGGCGGCGGCGCGGTAGGTCATCAGCTCGGCGCGGTCCGTGAGCGCCGCAACGCGCGAGGGCACCACGAACCAGGGCGCCGGGCGGAAGGTGCGGGCGCGCAACCGGATCCACTCCTCGCGCACGCGCGCCAGCGACTCGATGGAGAGGCCCTGGTCAATGATGCGCTCGCCGATCTCGTCGAGGGCCACGGCCGCGTCCTCGCCCTCCCGGCGTTCGACCAGATCGCGACGCAATTGGGCGAGCCCGTGGTAGACTTGGTCGCTCATCTCCGGCAAGCTGGCCGCCGAGCCCTTGAAGAGCGCCTGCTCGAGGGCCGCGATGGCGGCGCGGTAGGGCTCGGGATCGAGCCGCGACGAGGCCGCGCCCGGCGCCGCCGGCGCCGCGGTGGCCGCCGGCTCGGTCGCCGCGCTGTCGGCGCGCACCGCCGAGCCCGGGCCGAACATGCGGAAGAGGATCACCGCCACGCCCAGCAACGAGAGCAGCATCAGCACCGTCTGCGGCTTCTGGCGCGGCTCGGCGCCGAGCCCCTCCTTGCGGCAGAGGGTACATCCCGAGGTCAGGCGCGGGTCGTAGTGCAGGCCGTGGACCTTGCACTTCGCCACCCGCCGCCGCCGCTGCGCCCAGTGTTCCTCATCCGCCATGGCTTCTGCTCCCGCGACGGCCTCCCGGACCGTCGCCGTCAGGTCCAGGTCCCGTACTTTACACCACTTCGGACGCGATAGGATGCCCGCTTCGGCCATGGAGACGGCAACCCTCGGCGCCGTGCCGGTCGCCGGCGGCGTTCGCTTCACCCTCTACTCTCGCCACGCCACGGCGGTCGAGCTCTCGCTCTTCGACGAGCCGGGAAGCGCCGTGGCGGCGCGCCGCGTGGCGCTCGAGCACGGCGGCGGCGGCGTGTGGAGCGTCGAGGTGCCCGGCGTCGGCCCCGGCCAGCTCTACGGCTACCGCGTCCACGGGCCCTACGAGCCGCACCACGGCCATCGCTTCAACGCCGCCAAGCTGCTCGTCGACCCCTGGGCGCGGGCGATCACCGGCGAGCCGGCGCACGAGCCGTCGATCTTCGGCTACGGCGACCGCGCGCGGCCCGACCACACCTTCGACGGCCGCGACAGCGCCGCCGCGATGCCCAAGTGCGTGGTCGTCGACGACGCCTTCGACTGGCAGGACGACCGGCCGCCGCGCGTGCCCTGGGGCGACACGGTGATCTACGAGTGCCACCTGCGCGGGCTCACGCGCCTGCACCCGGAGGTCGACGAACGGTTGCGCGGCACCTACCTCGGCCTCGCCGCGCCGCCGGTCGTCGACCATCTCCGGCGCCTCGGCGTCACCGCGGTCGAGCCGCTGCCGCTCTTCCAGATCGCCCGCGAGCCGCACCTGGCGGCCCGCGGGCTCGCCAACTACTGGGGCTACAGCCCGCTCGGCTTCTTCGCGCCCCACGCCGGCTACGCCACTGGCGGACGCGGCGAGCAGGTCGCCGAGTTCAAGACCATGGTCCGCGAGCTTCACCGCGCCGGCCTCGAGGTCATCCTCGACGTGGTCTACAACCACACCGCCGAGGGCGATCACCTGGGGCCCACCGTGGCTTTCCGCGGCATCGACAACCTCACCTATTACCGCCTGCGCCGGCGGCGCCCGGCGCGCTACGTCGACTGGACGGGCTGCGGCAACACCCTCGACCTCGAGCAGGACGCGGTGCGCGAGATGGTGCTCGCCAGCCTGCGATACTGGGCACTCGAGATGCACGTCGACGGCTTCCGCTTCGACCTGGCGACCGCCCTCGGCCGCCAGGGCACCGCCTTCGACCCGGGCGGCCCGCTGCTGACGGCGATCGCCGAGGATCCCGTGCTGGCCGCCGTCAAGCTCGTCGCCGAGCCCTGGGACATGGGTCCCGGCGGCTACCGCCTCGGCCGCTTCCCGCCGCCCTGGGCGGAGTGGAACGACCGCTGCCGCGACGCCGTGCGCCGCTTCTGGCGCGGCGACGCCGGCGCCGCCGGCGAGCTGGCGACCCGGCTGGCCGGCAGCGAGGACTTCTTCGCCCCCAGGGGGCCGAGCGCCGGCGTCAATTTCGTGACCTGCCACGACGGCTTCACCCTCCGCGACCTGGTCAGCTACGGGCGCAAGCGCAACGAGGCCAACGGCGAGGGCAACCGCGACGGCCGCGACGCCGACCTGAGCCGCAACTGGGGCGCCGAAGGGCCCACCGACGACCCCGGCATCCGCCGTCTGCGCGACCGCGCCCGCCGCAACCTCCTCGCCACCGTGCTGCTCTCCCGCGGCGTGCCCCTGCTCCTCCACGGCGACGAGCTCGGCCGCACCCAGGCCGGCAACAACAACGCCTACTGCCAGGACAACGAGATCTCCTGGGTCGACTGGACCGCGGACGACCAGGGCTTCGCCGACTTCGTGGCGCGGCTGACGCAGCTTCGGCGGCGCCTGCCCGAGCTGCGCCGCGAGAGCTTCACCCACGACCTGCGGTGGTCCCGGCCCGACGGCGGCGACATGACGCCCGCCGACTGGCACGCGGCCCGAGCCTTCGCCATGCGGGCGCCGCGGCAGGACGGCGAGCTGCTGCTGCTCGTCAACGGCGGCGACCACGAGGCCGTCTTCCACGGGATCGCGGGGGAGTGGACCGAGCTGCTCGACACCGCGCGGCCGGAGGCTGAGCAGACGCAGGCCGCGCCGCCGCTCGCGCTCGCCCCCCACTCGCTACGCCTCTTTCTTCGCGCGCCCTGACGCCGCTGAAGCGGTCAGCACGGCGAGCGCCGGCCTGCGCGCCGCTCGCTCCCATGGCCCGCCCGTAGGCAGATTCCGACGCCGCCTCGCTCCCGATGCCGACTGGAGCTCTGGCGCTCGTCCGACTGCGCGCCACGATCCGCCGTGCCTACACTGGACGTGCGCTCACCAAGAGCGCGCACACCCTGGCGAGAAGGAGTGAACAGATGGTTGAGATCATGGGCTTCACACCGAGCGAGAGGCGTTTCGTGCCCTGGTTCTTCACGGCGGTCATCCTGGCCATGATGCTCGGCTTCGGCCTGCTCGACTTCGTGGAGAGGAACCCGGCGCCGATCGGCTCGTACCTCCTCGCCGCGGAGAAGTACGAGTCGCCGCGGAGCCTGCCCGAGGTGGTCCAGCGCTTCCGCGAGGCCACCGGAGCGCCCCGGTAGGACGTCCTCCGAGGGCTGGGGGACGTCATCGAAGGCCAGGAGGTGGACTTCATCGACGCCCGCGCGGACCGCAGCAGCGTCACGATCCGGACACGGAGCTCCGCTTGTTGCGCAGAGCAAGGATATCACCGTTCGCGAGCGCAGCGGCTAAGTCCTTCCCGCGCTGTCGAGGCCGGGTCTCCTCGCCCTGGTCCTCGGGCTGGCGATGCTCGGGCTGTTGCTCCTGCGGCGACGGACGGCCGGGGCCCGCTGCCAGGCCCTCGGCGCCCACCCCGAGGACTATCGGGACCAGCGACTGGTCGATTCCGCCACGTACCTGGTCCGCCACTGCGACCTGACGGTCGCGGAGATCGCCGGCGCCCTGGGCTTCACCGAGCCGGAGCTCTTCACCAAGTGGTTCCGGGCGCGCACGCGCCAGGCGCCGACGAAGATGCGCGCCGCCGCCCGTGAGGCCGCCGGGCGTGAGGCCGCGCCGGAAGCCCCGACGGCGCCCGACGCCGCCGCGGACGAGGGCGAGCCGTGGTTCACCATCCGCAACTGGCGCCGGATCATGCTCGGGCTCGCGCCGCGGGAATGGGCACTGGCCCTGCTCTCCTTTCTCCTCGAAGCCTACCCGGACGCCTTCGACGAGCCGCTCGACGATTGAGGAGGCGCCCCATGCCGGACCTGGAGCACGTCCTGAAGCAGGCCTTCGCGCCCGCGGTCGACCTGATCCTGCCTGGCGCTCAAGCCGGCCCGTCGCCCCGACCAGGCCGAGGCCCCTGAGGAGCCCCTCCCGGAGCCGCCGACCGAGCCGTCTGCTCCCGCCGCCCCCGACGCGCAACCCTAGGTTGCGACCCTGACCGCCAACTTCCCGCTCAGGGCCCCACGGATCACCCGTGGGGCCCTTTTTTGCGCCGCCGCCGGCCGCCAAATGGACAGGGGACGGCGCTCGGAAGGTCCCGATTCCCTCGAATGGACAGTGGACCGCCGTCGGCGTGCGTTTCCCATCCGAAAACGGACGCCGACCGCCCTCCCGCCTTCGTTTCGCCCCGACGACGGACCGCGACCGCCGCCCCTCGTTCATTTCACGGGAGCAACGCACCGCCATGGCCGTCCCGTCGTCGTTTCGCCGCGGCGACGCCCGCCGACCGCCGTCGGCGCCCATTCCCGAGCGTTCAACGCACGTCGATCGCCGTCGGCGTCCATTCCCGAGCGTCCAACGCCCGCCGACCGCCGTCGGCGTCCATTCCCGAGCCTCCAACGCACGTCGATCGCCGTCGGCGTCCATTCCCGAGCGTCCAACGCCCGCCGATCGCCGTCGGCGTCCATTCCCGAGCCTCCAACGCACGTCGATCGCCGTCGGCCTGCATCCGCGCGGTAAGATCGCCGCCGCACCCCGACAGGAGCCCCGCGGGATGACCTACAGCTAGGCCGGATGACGTCGGCGCCGCCGAATGGATCTGAACCCCAAGGGGGTTGTATCCCGGAGCCCAGGGTAAGCGCGAAGCGCGCCACCCTGGGTAGCCGGCCACCACATTCCGAACCCCAAAGGGGTTCTACAAGGCGAACGCTACGAGTCATGGCCGATTTTGTAAAACCCCTTGTATGTTCGGGGGAGGAGCTGTGGGAGCCATCCTTCCCGCCGTGATGCGCAAGCTGCTCCATGCCATTCACGGCATGCTCAAGAGCGATACCGACTTCGAGGGTCGGAAGTTCTTCGCCCTGGAGGCTTGACTTGGAACAGAGTATCTTCGGGGTAAAGAGAAAACCATTAAAGATTGTATCGCGGACGGCAATCGCCCTGCAACTGGACGCCTCCGACTCCCCTCTCCCCCTGGGAGAGGGGCCGGGGGTGAGGGTTCCCCGTCGGGGCAGGCCCCCGTGCCTGCCCGAGGGCCGCGGCAGCGGTCCTCTCCGGAATGGGACGCTGACGCGTCCCTGGGCAGTGGCCGGCGGCTTCTGGCGCGTGGTCCCCTCGGGCGACGCGCGCTTCGGGCTCTTTCGTCAGTGGGAGAACCCGGAGGACGGCAAAAAAGCTCGCCACGAGCGCCAAACACCGTGGCAGACGCTCGTTGACAGCGGCAACAAGCGCCAAACACCGTGACATGGGGTCGTGGCGATTTGCCACGACCGTCTGCCACGGTGTTTGGCGCTTGTTGCAAGCGTCAACGACCGTCTGCCACGGTGTTTGACGGATGTGGAAAAGTTCGACGAGCGTCTGTGACGACGTCGGCCGGGTGTGGACCAACTCGACGAGCGTCTGCGACGGCGTCGGCCGGGCGTGGACAAGCTCGACGAGCGACGTACCCTGGGCGGCGCTGCGCTTGCCCTGGGCTGATGGATCCAACCCCCGTTGGGGTTGAGGACTCCGGCGCTCCGCCGAACGGCTTGGCGAGCGCTGGTAGTGGCGGTCAGCAGGGATCTGCTATACTAGGGTCCGTGGACACAGGTGTCAATTCTGACTTTGGACAGTGGTGTACGGTGCTACCCATGGGCACCAAAGACACCGACGTCCCAACCGAAGGGCCGCGGGGCGGCCGTACCACCGTGACGAAGTCCAGGCTCATCAGGACCGTCCTCCACGCCGACGAGAGGAAGGCGCTCCGGCGACGAAGAGCGCGACGCCCCGGACGACGGGAAGGACCCGGCGGCCGTGGCGCTCGGGCTCAAGGGCGGGCTCAAGGGCGGGAAGGCACGGGCCGCGAAGTTGATCCCGGAAGAGCGCCGGCTAATCGCCCAAAAAGGCGGCGGCGGCCCGGTGGGGAAGCGAGCGCTGATGGGGAGCCGATCATGTTGAGCCAACCCGAAGCGGATCGTCTCATCTTGATGGAGAAGAGAAAACTGGACGAAAATGTGTGGGGGTTTCCTGATTGGGGAGGATCAGTCTCGGTCCCCGTGGAATCCGTCGACCGTTCCGAGCGCTTCTTATTTGATCTCGGTCGCGGCCGCATTAAGCTCTCTAAACTCAAATATCAAGAAAGATATATAATCTACCAGCTTGTGCGCCTGGATATAGATGGCGCCGATCATATGAATCCCGACGGAGCGATTGTCCCATGCCCTCACCTTCACCGATACCGGGAAGGGTATGGTGATTCCTGGGCAGAGCCCTGTCCGACGGAGTTCTTTACTGATTTGAGTAATATACGAACGACGCTTTATCAGTTTTTCGAGTTTTGTCACGTAGTGGCGCCGCCTCGGGTGGACGTGGGGGTGATCTAATGGCCACCATAGAACCTCACCTTAGAACGCTGGTTGAAGACTATTTGAGCTGGCTGCGTGCCAGAATAACACTCAAGGCCCTGCCGGGCATTGGCGGCGGGTGGTTCGCGCTAACGACTCCATATCTGGACAAGCACAACGACTTCATAGAAATCTACCTAAAAGAGGATGGTGATCAGATCTTGATGAGCGACGATGGCTATACGTTCGATGAACTGGAAACTTCTGGCTGCTCTATCAATACCGCCAAGCGCCGTGAGTTGCTCGCCCAGTCTCTGAAGGTCTTCGGGATAACCGAGAAAGATGGCGCGCTTACTTCCAGAAGCGGAAAAGACGAATTCCCGGTCAGGAAGCACCTTTTCTTGCAGGGGTTGCTGGCCATAGGTGACATGATGTACCTGTCATCGCCAACCGTCACCTCGGTTTTTAAGGAAGACGTGGAGCACTGGCTCGAGGAGCAGGATATCCGTTTTGCGCCAACTATCAAGTTAACGGGCCGCAGCGGTTTCGATCACGTCTTCGACTTCTTGATCCCTAAATCTCGCCTGCAACCGGAACGGTTGCTGAAGGTCTTTACGAAGCCAGATCGGGAACGAGCTGAAGGCATGGTGTTTTCATGGGTGGATACACGGGAAGCTCGGCTGCGCGAAACACAAGCCTATGCGATCCTGAATGACGCAGAGCCCGTGCCTCCTGCGGTGATAGGCGCTCTGCGCGCTTACGAAATCATCCCTGTTCCCTGGGGAACGCGAGAGGACTATAAAGACAAGTTAGCGGCCTAGTATCTGGTGTCGACCGGGCGCGGCCAGGACCCGCCCGGGTGCAAGAGGAAAGCCGCCGCCGCGGTATGCCCGCCGCCGCGGTATAATGCCTCCCGGCATCCGGGAGCGATGAATGCCTGAGATCTCCGAGAAGAGCTTCGAAGACGCCGTGGAGGCCGCGCTCCTCGCCGGCGGTCCTGACGCCGCCGGCGGCGTCGTGCGCGAGCCGACGTCGACGTACGGCGACATGGTCGCCGGCGGCTACCGGCGGCGGACGGCTCGCGATTACGACGTCGACCTCGGTCTGATCGCGGGCGACGCGCTCGACTTCGTCGAGATCACGCAGCCGCACGAGTGGGCCAAGCTGCGGAAGATCCGCGGCAAGGAGGCGCGCGATCACTTCACCAGCCGTCTCGCCCGCGAGGTGAGGACGCCAAGTACCAGTACCAGCGCGACCGCGACCCGCGCGATCCGCTGCTCAAGCGCTGCCTCGCCCATTTCGCGGTGGACGTGGACAACGTGCTGGTGGCGACGCGGCTCGACGGCGAGAAGACCGTGTTCCTGCCCTTCGACCAGGGTTTCCAGGGGGGCGCGGGCAACCCGCCGTCGTCGCCGCTGACGGGCGGCTACGCCACGGGCTCTGCTCGCAGCTCAGCCAGGAGCAGGTGCAAAGGCGCTACGGGCAAGCGGGGCGGGGGGTCCGGTGTGACGACTCTCGGCGGCGTCAGCCAGCCTTAGCCGACAAGCATCGGTCAGGGCCTCGGCGTCAGACGGTGGTTGCACCCGGCCCGGTCGGACGATAACAGGGTATCTCATGGGGTTTCACCGGCCCTTCTGAGCGGGAGATCGGTCCGCCCGCATCCAGCCTAGCAGACGCGCCTCGTCCGCGGAGCTACCCAAGAGCTAGCGTCGCGCTCTCCTCCTTCTTGCTCCCCCTCCTTTAGCGAAAGGAGGGGGCCGGGGGGAGGATTTGGACGGCGTCAGCCGTCCGGAATCCCCCCCCGCTCCCCCTTGTCAAAGGGGGGAGGTGGGCTCCTCGCTGGCGCCTCGCTGAAGGCGGGCGCGGAGCTCGGAGAGATCCGGCAGGCGCCGCGCCTTGACGTCGTCGCGGACGTTGGAGCTCAGGGTCCGTCGACGCTAGCCGCCCTGCCCCGACTTGGCCTTGGCGAAGGCGAGCATGAACTCGCGGACGATGTCCTTGAGCTCCAGCGTGAAGGCCGCCAGGTCGCGCAGCTTGGCGTCGACGTGCTCGACGGTGGGGGTGATCATCGATTCCGTGCGCGGGCGGATCTTGTAGGCCAGCCGGTCCTCGAGGGACTCGAGCTGCTGGTAGGCCTCTTTCAATCGGTTCGGATCCATGGCTGTCCTCCGTCAGGCTGTCCTCCGTGGCCCGGCGTCACTGGCGCCGGTAGACCTTGGTCGCCCTCGCCTGGTCGCGGGGACGCACCACGATCTCGTCGACGTTGACGTGCGGCGGCCGGCTGGCGGCCCAGGCGATGCACTCGGCGACGTCGTCGGCGGCCAGCGGGGTCATGCCGGCGTAGACCTTGGCGGCCCGCTCGCGGTCGCCGGCGAAACGCACCAGGGAAAACTCGGTCTCCACCAGCCCCGGCGCGATCTCGGTCACCCGCACGGGCGCGCCCAGGAGCTCCAGGCGCAGCGTGCGGGTGAGCGCGCGCAGCGCGTGCTTGGCGGCGGTGTAGCCGCCGCCGCCTTCATAGGTCTCGAAGCCGGCGATCGAGCCGACGTTGATCACGTGGCCGTCGCCCGAGGCGAGGAGCTTGGGCAGGAGCGCCCGCGTCACCCGCAGGGTGCCGAGCACGTTGGTCTGGTACATGGCCTCCCAGCGCTCGTCCGCCGCCTCGGCGATCGGCTCGAGGCCGAAAGCGCCGCCGGCGTTGTTGACCAGCACCGCCACCTCGGGCACCGCGGCGGCGAAGGCGGCGACGCTCTCGGGGTCGGTCACGTCGAGCGGCAGGACGCGGGCGGCGTCGCCGATCTCGGCGGCGATCGCGCGGAGGCGATCGCGGCGCCGCGCGCCCCCCACCACCCGGTATCCGGCGGCCGCCAGCCGGCGCATGGCGGCGGCGCCGATGCCGGCGCTGGCGCCGGTGACGACGGCCGTTCTCGAGGTGGCCGTTCTCGAGGTCTGCGCGGGGATCATGCAGCTCGGTTGGCCGTTTCCGCTCAGTTGGCCATCTCGTTGTTGTCGCCGGGCATCCAGGTGGGCAACTGGGCCGGGTCGACCCCGACCGACTCGAGGGCGCGGCGCCAGGTCTCGCCGGGATCCTTGGCGAAGACCAGGTCCAGGCTGAAGGGCGCCGCCATCCAGTCGTTGCGCAGGATCTCCTGCATCAACTGTCCCTCGCCCCATCCCGCGTAGCCGAGCAGCAGGCGCATGGCGTCCGGCGGGTGCTCGGCCAGACTCTGCAGGTCGTGGACGTTCTGGGTCAGCAGCACGCCCGAGCAGACCTCGTGCTGCGACGGCGAGGCGGGCGCCGCGTCGCTGCGGAAGATCACGGTGCCGAGCTGGGGCTGCACGGGACCGCCGAAGTGGGCCGTCTGCTTCGGATCGCCCCCCCAGGCGATCTCGAGCCCTTCGAGGATGTCGCCGAGCGGCACGGCGGTGGGCCGATTGACGATGAAGCCCTGGCTGCCCTCGGCCTGGTGCTGCACGAGCAGGACGACGCTCATGTTGAAGAAGGGATCGAGCACCTGGGGCATGGCGACGAGGAGGATCGGGGGCTCGAGCGACACGGCCGCGTTCTCGACGCGGCTCGCGGACTCCTCGCGCACCGGGGTGGTCTTGCGGCGGCCGGGCATAGCTC
>DASWIG010000625.1:0-17761 GCA_036397835.1 Thermoanaerobaculia bacterium | reverse complement strand
CGGTAGGCGCTGCGGATCGGGCCCAGCATGCCCGAGAGCATGCCGAAGGAGATCATGTCGGTCACGTTGAGGCCCCACTTGAAGGGGTCGAGCGACACGTTGGTCACCTTGCGCGGCCGGTTGGCCACGAAGGCCAGGCGCGAACGGATCTCGCCGTCGTCCCGGACGTGGAAATCGATCAGTTGGAAGCCGGCGTCGAAGCGGCCGGGGCCGTAGCCGAGCACGCTTTCGTCGAGGTCGCGCAGGAAGCCGTAGCCGAATCCGTAACGCCCCACCACGCCGTCGCGCGGCTCGTCGCGGGTCTCGTGCGTGATGAAGTCCGCGGCGAGGACCAGGTAGCTCTCTTCGGTCAAGGGCACGGTGCCGAAGGGGTACTCGTGGCCGAACGGCGCCGCTTCGGCCTTGAAATCGAAGATGTCGACCTTGACGACGATCCATTCGTACTTCTTGCCCTCGCCGATCTCGCGCAGGTCGACGATCGCGTATTTGCCCTCGTCGGCGAACTTGCCAGGCTTCTCGCCCGGTTTCTTGAAATAGGCGAGCTCGAAGCCGAAACCCTTGCGCTCCTCGCCGGTCTCGGGACAGAGGCTGAAGGGACGCAGGAACGCCGGCGGCGGATCGCCCTCGTCGTCGGGGAAGGCCCTTGGCGTCGAGAAATCGCTGACGCGCATGAAGTAACGCAGCACGAATTCCTCGACCTGGCGGCGCGTCCACTCCACGGCGGCCTTCTCCGCCTTGCCGGCGCCCGCGCCCGCCTCGGCGGGGATCTTGGGACGGTCGAAGAACTGCTCCTGGACGTTGCCCATGACCGCCATCTTCTCGCCGCCCACGGTGGCTTCGTCGAAGAAGCCGAAGCTGGAGTCGGGGCGGTTGTGGGTGGCGGCGAGCGCGAACGTCTCGCGGTAGGCCCTGGCGGAATCGGTCGCATCCCACCACGCCTTCAGGTCGCGGGCGTCGGCGAGCACCTGGTCGACGTGGTCGAGGCGCTGGCGGTCCTCTTCGGTGAGGGCTTTCGAGGACTCGATCGCTCCGTGGTGGCTGCTCATGACTGTCGCATCCCTTCCTCGTCCTCGCGCGGCCTATCCGCCGGTGCGCCGGTAGCGCGTCCGCAGCCCCGCCGCCACCCGCTCGACCCGGCCGGCGGCGGCCAGCTTGTCGAGGCGCCGGCGCAGGGCGCCGGCGGCCTGCCCGGTGGCGGCCGCCAGCTCGTTGATCGCGGCGCCGTCCGCGAAGGCGGCCAGCGCCTCCAGCACCCGCCGGTCCACCGCCTCGAGCGCGGCGCGGCGCGAGGGCGTCGCCTCGGCTCGCCGCACCGCCTCTTCGAGCGCCGCGACCGCCGGCCGCGGTCTCGCCGCCCTCTTTCTCGGCGCTTTCTTCTCGGGCCTGGCAGCCACCTTCTTCTCGGGCCTGGCAGCCACCTTCTTCTCGGGGACCTCGACACGGAGCGGCGGCGCGGGCTCGGCTTCGAGCTTCAGACTGAGCTCGCGGCGCAAGGGATCGGCGCCGGCGAAATCGATGAGGCGGCCGATCCACGCGTCGAGTCTCTTTCCCAGCGTCACGTCCATCCTCAGCCCCCCTCGGTCGGTCCCAGGTCGCGGAAGATCTCGCCGAGCCGCTCCCCGCGCTTGAGCTCAGGATAGCGCTCATGGGCCTCGGCGCAAGGCGCCGCGACCAGCCGCCGCCAGCGCTCGTCGTTCGCGGCGGCCGGCCGGTGGTCGCGGAAGGCGCGCCAGAGGCGGTCGTCGCCGGCGGCGTCGAGCCAGAACAGGAAGGCCGAGGAGACGCCGTGGCCGAAGGCCCCCTCGTCCTCAGCGCTCCAGCCGCCGGCGTGGTTTTCGAGGAAGGCCTCGAGCACCTCGGGATGGCGGAAGTTGACCAGGGTGGCGGCCCAGGCCAGGCCGGCCATGGCGTTGCGGCGCCCGAGCGCGTGCGCCGGCTCGCGGCGCGCCAGGTCGAAGGCCCGCGACAGCGAGCCCGGGTAGAGCTGGCTCACCAGGAAGTACAGGCCGCGGCCGACGCCGTGCCAGAAAAGCGCCCGGCGCTCGCGATCAGGAGGCTCGTCGCGGCGCGCGAGCTCGCGGTCGACCGCCGCCACCGCCGCCGGCTCGAGCTGGCGCACCACCAGCCCCAGACCTTCGAAGATGGCCTGACCGTAGCCGCCGCGGGCGTTCGCGTCGCAGAGCCGCGTGAAGTCGACGACGGCGGCCGCGACCTCGTCGGCGTTGCGCCGCGCGTCGAGCCGATGGAGCCGGCGCCGGGCGAGCGAGAGGCCGAGGCCGGTGTGGAGCGGCAGCCAGCCGCTCGCCGGCACGGCGTCGAGACGGCGGCCGGCCAGGAGCCCGCGCGGCGGCGCGCCGTCGTCCCACTCCGACTCCGCGAAGGCGAAGCCGAGGCCTTCCAGCAGCCACAGGCGGCGGTAGGAGCCGAGCTCGCCGGCGCGCTCGAGGGCGTCGGCGAGGTCGGTCTCGTCGAAGAGCCCGAGGATCCGGTGGGCGTACTGGAAGTCCGCGAACGCCGCCAGCTTGTTGGCGAGCTCGCGCCAGGCCAGGCCCAGGCGCTCGGGCAAGGCGGCGTCGAGCATCTCGACCGACCGCCGGCCGGTCTCGATCGAGCTGCGCAGCAGCAGGGTCGAGGCTTCCCCGCGGCCGATCTCGAAGGCCGGGACGGCGACGCCCATGGCCGCGTCGAGGGCCCGCCGCTGCCACCGCCAGCCGGTCCGGAAGGTGTCGGCCAGCCCCTCCCCGAGCTCCGCCTCGGCGGCGTCGGCCACGGCGTCGAAGCTCTCCCGCACCCGGTCGGGCGGCCGTGCCGCCGCCACCGCCCCCAGCAGCGCTGCGGTCTGCCGCGCGCCGAGCAGCGACATCGACCACGAGAAGCGCAGCAACGAGCGCAGCACCCTTCAGTCCTCCTCGTCCTCGTCGTCCGAGCGCTCGGCGCCCATACCTTCCATCAGCGACCGGACGCCCTTCTCGGCCATGGTCCGGACGCTCTTGGTCGATTGCGCCAGCATCTCGGTGCCGAAGGCGGCGGCGTCGAAGGGCAGCAGCACGAAGCGGGTCATGAGCTTGGCGACGTCCATCACGGATTCTCCTGTAGCCGGATTCATGAAGTCCTCCAAAGGGTGCGCAGCATGAAGAAGGCGAGGGCGGCGAAGCCCGCGGCGGCGAGACGCTCGCCCCACTCTGCGTCGGCCCGGGTCACGAACGGGCGCGCCACCACGACCACCGCGGCCATCGCCAGCAGCAGGGCGACCACCGCCGCGGCGGCGTCGCGCCGACGCCGGCGCGCGGGCGGGGCGCCGACGCGGAAGCCGCGTTGCTCGTCGCTCGCCAGCGCCAACGTCCTTTCGAGCTTCTGGGGCCACTCGAAGGCGGTCGCCAGGTACGACTCGAAGGTGGCGGCGAGCTGGCCCGGCGCCGTCAGTTGGCGGAACTGGTTCCAGCCGGCGATCCATTGCAGGTTCTCGAACGCGTCGTGCAAGGGGTCGTTGTCGGGCAGCACGGGCTGGGCCGTGCAGGCCGCCCAGAAGAGCCCGCGGTAGAAGCTCGCAACGTGCTGCGGGGCCTGGAAACCGGAGGAGCGCGACACCCGCCAGTGCAGCACGGCGTACTCGGCCATGGTCTCGCCGGCGCTCGACCAGCCGCCGTCGCGGAAGGGCACCACCTGGCGCAGGCGCGAGCGCAGCTCGCCGTCGCTCACCGCCCGGCGCCCCGGCGCCAGCTCCCGCCGCAGGCAGGTCGCGGCCTGGTCGGGATCGTGGCCGGCGGTGGCGCGCAGGTAGTCCCAGAGGTTGACCTGGCTGGCCGCCGGCAGGCTGGCGAACACTCCCCCGGTCCAGGCCAGGCGCCCGTCGGCGAGCTCGACGACGTCGGCTTCGATCGGGAAGGCGGGCCCCAGGAGCGCCTGCCGCAGCCACGCCAGGCACAGGCGGCGCGCCAGGTCGTCGCGGTCGACGCCGGAGAGGTCCGCGGAGATCTCCTCGAGCGGGCGGCCGCGCGGGTCGTCGACGACGATCACGCGCGGCGTGGTGTGCTCGCGGTGGACGCGCGGCAGGGCCAGCGGCTGGCCGTCGCGGGACTCGGCGAGCAGCAGCTCGAGCCCCTCGGCCTCCTGCTGCAGGTCGAGCCGCGCCGCGAGCTCGCGGCGCCACCCGCCGAGGACCTCGTCGAAGGGCAAGTGGCGGCCGTAGGCGGCGAAGATCGGCCCCAGGGCCGGCGCGGCGTCGAGCTCGAGCTCCACGCGCTCGGCCACGCCGGGCCGGATCCACCGCACCAGCACCGGCTCGCCCGACGCCAGCTCGGCGCGATGGGTCTGGGAGAGCAGCCGGCTCGCCACCGGCCTCGCCTCCAGGCGCCGGAAGACGGCCTCGGCGGGCGCCTCGAGCTCGCGGCGCAGCACCGCTCGAAGCTCCTCGGCGCTCGCCGCCGGCGCCCGGTCGTCGAGGCGGGCGAGCACGAGCGCGTCGCGCGCCTCCAGCAGGTCGAGGCGCGTGCCGAGGTAACGGCCCAGGGTGGCCCAGAGCGGCCCCAGCTCGGCGAGGGCGGCGCCGAGACGCGCCGCGAAGGCCTCGTCGTCGAAGGCCAGCGGCGGCGCCGCCGCCGCCAGCCGCCGGGGACCCTTCACCAGGCCGTGCTCGGCGAGCTTCTCCTCGACCGCGCGGCGGCGCTCGCGCGGGAGCCGGGCGGAGAGCTCGCTCATGCCGCCTCCCCGGCCGGCTCGAGGACGGCGTAGAGCAGGTCCCCGGTCGACGCTTGCAGGGCGCCGGCGAGGGCCCGCCGGCCGGGCCGGCGCACCATCTCGTCCCACAACGCCTCGACGTCGGGCCGCGGCCGGTGATCGAGGAAACCCGCGAGCACCGGCGCGCCGGGGGTGATCCGGCCGCGCACCTGCACGGCGGCGGCCAGCCCGTCGCTCCACGCCGTGCCGCGCAGGGTCTCGCCGCGGTCGCGGAGCAGCGCTTCGAGGATCCGCGGCTGCGACATGTTGACCATGCCGAAGGCGTAGGCGAGGCCGGCCAGCGCGTTGTGGCGCGCCAGCTCGTGCGGCGCCTCGCGCTGCGCCATCGCCACCGCGTTGCCCACCGTGCCCCAGCCGGGCACGAACTGCACCGGGATGAAGTACAGGGCGCGGCCCACGCCGTGCCAGAAGATGGCGGCCAGGCGCCCCTCGCCGGCCTCGCCGGCCGCCGCCTCGAGCTCGCGCTCGAGGCCCGGCACGAGCTGCGCGAAGAAACACCGCGCCTCGAGCCCGAACGACTCGAGGGCCGAGATCAGGTGCGCCGGCCGCGAGTGCGCGCGGCAGAGCTCGACGAAGCGGCGCAGGGCGCCGCGAAACTCCGCGGCGGAGCTGCGCGGCGTCAGGGGGCGCAGCAGGCGCTCGGCGAGGGCGAGCCCCAGCCCGCCGTGGAGCATCGGGGCGCTCGACGCCGGCAGGCCGGCGAGGGCCGGGTCGGTCAGGATGCCCGCCGGCAGGCCGCCGGCGTCGAGCTCGTCGAGCAGCGTCGCCGCGTAGTCGTGGCCCAGGCCCTCGATCGCCCACAGCGCCGGGAAGGCGCCGAGACCGTAGGCGCGCTCGACGTACTCCGCGAGGTCGAACCGCGCGGGCGGCGGCGGATGGCCGAGGTCCCGGCGCACGCCCTTGACCCGCCAGAAGACGTCGAATTTGTTGCGCCACTCGCGGCGCGCCAGCGTGCCGCCGGCGGACGGATCGACGAACCGGGCCGCGTCGAGCGAGCGCCGCGCCAGGCGCTCGGCGGCCCGCCGCCAATGCCAGGGCCGCAGCACGTCGGCGGCGAGCTCGAGGCCGTCGTCCTGGAGGTCGCAGCCGGCCAGGTACGCGAGCTGCAGCATCTCCTCGAGCTCGCCCCAGCTCGCCCAGGTCGCCGCCTCCAGCGCCGGCGCGACCCGCCCCGGCCGCAGCAACTGCTCGGCGCCGGCGACCGAGGTCGTCCAGGCGAAGCGGGCGAGCGATCGGGTGAGCTCGTACATCTACCCCCCCGCCTCCTCCTCGGCGAGGGCCTCCTGCACCCGGGCGCGCGTGCGGTCGAGGGATTCCCAGGTCTCGTTCATCAGCTCTCCGGGCTCCGACCAGCGGCTGGAGAAAAGCCGCGACGCCGTGTCCACGAGGCCGGCCTGCAGGCGGTCGCCGGCGCGGTAGTAGGTCCGGAGCGCCTCGTCCATCTCTTTGGCGGCGGCGGCGGCGATCGCGTCGAAGCCGCGCTCCGCCTCGTCCCAGCCCCGGCGCGGCGCCGCCAGGTGCAGGGCCTGCTGCAGGCCGAACGTCGTCATCGCCCAGCCGAAGCGGAAAAGCGACTCCGTGACCTTGCGCATCGCGTCTTCTCCCTTCTCGGTTCAGGCCAGCCGGGCCACCGTGCGCAGCAGCATGGCCCCCGCCGCCGCCACCAGGCCGACCTCCACCGTCCACAGGTTCAGGCCGAGGAGCGGCGCGCCGCTCGCCGCGGTCAGCAGCGCCACCGCCAGCATGACGGCGCCGAGCTGCAGGGCGCGGCCCGCGAGGCCGCCGCCGTCCGCCTCGGCGGGCGGGACGCTCGCCGGCAGCTCCCCCGCGACCAGACGGTCGAGCACCTTCGAGCCCCTTTCCGGCGCGTCGCGCCACAGCTTGCCGCCGGCGCCGGCGGCGTCGAGGAGCTTGTCGGGAGCGAACCGCTCGCGCCGGCCCTGCCACGCCAGGAAGCGTGAGCACGCCTCCACCAGGTAGTCCCCGACGTCGAAGTCGGGCTCGAAGCGCGTCACCAGGCCGTCGATGGCGATCGCCGAGCGGATGTACTTGACGATGTCGCGCTCCGGCAGCAGCCCGGTCTTGCGCGACAGGGTGAGCATGTCGCCCATGATGCGCGTGAAGTTCACCTTCATGCGCCGCGCGCCCCCTTCCTCCTCGTACCAGTCCTCGGCCAGGGCGTCGAGCCCCTTGCGGAACGCTTCCGGGGCGGCCTCGGGGTTGTAGGCCGCGATCTCGCGGAAACTCTCGTAGAGCCGATCCATGTCGCCCTCGGCCAGCGCCAGCGTCATCACCACCAGGTGGCGGCGGCCGTGGCGGCTCATCACGCCGGTGATGCCGAAGTCGATGTAGCCCACCACGCTGCCCTCCAGCAGCAGCAGGTTGGCGGGATGGAGGTCGGCGTGGTAGATGCCGTTGCGGAAGGCGTCGCCGAGGAAGTTGTCGATCACGTTGGCGGCGAAGCGCTTGCGGTCGAAGCCGGCGGGCT
Organism: Thermoanaerobaculia bacterium; assembly: GCA_036397835.1. GTDB lineage: Bacteria > Acidobacteriota > Thermoanaerobaculia > Multivoradales > J023 > DASWIG01. The sequence continues at coordinate 10,536 of DASWIG010000625.1, read as the reverse complement.
CGAGGCGGCGGATCTTGACCTCGTCGCCCTCCTCGCGCGCGCGCAGGTAGGAGACCAGGGTGGCGCCCTCGAGGAACCCGGCGACCAGGGTACGGCGGGTGGTGAGCTCCTGGTAGACCCGCGGCACCACCTGCACCGGGTTGTTCACGGCGTACTGCCGCACCCGCTCGCCGTAGCGCGCCTCGAAGCGGTAGTCGATCTCCTCGCGGGTCCAGCCGATGAACTCGGTCAGCGGCTCGACCAGCCATTCGAGGTAGCGGATCCGCAGCAGCCGGATCATGCCGACCGCCGCCAGCATGATGCGGATGTCGCTGCCGAATTGGAGCTCCACGTTCGGCCGCTGGACCTTGACCGCCACCTTCTCGCCCCGGTAGCGGGCCACGTGCACCTGGCCGACCGAGGCGGTGGCCACCGGCTCGCGTTCGAAGCTCTCGAAGACCTCCTCGAGCGGCCGTCCGACGTCCTCGCGCCAGATACGCTCGACCTCGGCGTAGGGGAACGGCGCCACGCGGTCGAGGAGGTTGAACAGCGCGTTGCAGTACTCGATCGAGATGATGTCGGGCTGCAACGCCAGCATCTGCCCGAACTTCACGAAGGTGCCGCCCATGTCCTCGAGCAGCGAGCGCAGCCGCTCCGGGCCGGAGAGCCCCGCGGCCCTGAGGCGCCGCACGCGGGCGGCCAGCCAGCGCGGCGCGCGGCGGCGCTGCGCCGTCCACTCCAGCCCCCAGGTCACGCCGTGCCGCACCAGCACGGCGAAGAGGTGCCCGAGGCGGGCGAGGTTGAGCCACGCCAGCTTCACGCCGCGCTCTCCTCGAAGATCGAGCCGAAGAAGATCGACTTGCGGCGGCGCAGCATGTCGTCGAGCGCCGAGCGCATGCGCGCCCTCACCTCGCGCGAGATCGCGCGCACGGTGGCCACGTCGTTGGCGGCTTCCGGCGGGTGCCGGAGCTGCACGTCGAGCGGCTCGAGGAAGCGGGTGTGCCACTTCGAGGGCAGCGGGACCGTGCCCATGGTGGGCGTGATCGGGAAGCAAGGCCACTCGGTGTAGCGCTTCCACCAACCCCAGCTTATCTTGCCGAAGATGGGGTAGATCTCGGCGCTGCCCACGGTGACGAAGGGCACGATCGGCGAGCGGTGACGAAGGGCCATCTTCACGTACTCGTCGCGTCCGAACCTGCCGAGCTTGTAGACGTCACGGTAGCGGCGGAAGGCGCCGCGGATGCCCTCGGGGAAAATCGCCAGCAGCTCGCCGCGCTCGAGCACCCAGGCGGCGTTCTCGTTGCAGGCGTGGAGGCCGCCGCACTTGATCATGTAGGGGGCGAGGAACGGGAACTTCACCAGGGTCGGATGGACCAGGAACCGCGGCGTGCGCCCGAGCTCGCGCGTGAGCAGGTACATCGCCATCACGCCGTCCCAGGGCTGGAAGCCGCGGTGCATGCCGGTGAGCACCGCCGGGCCCGAACGCGGCACGTGCTCGAGCCCACGCACCTCGATGCGCCAGTAGGCGTCGTGCAGGAAGCGGAAGAAGTACTTGCCGAGACGGCGGACGTAGTCCGGGTCGAAGCCGAAGGGGTCGTGGACAGGAGGAGAGGAAGGGGAGGAAGAAGATGAAGATGAAGATGAAGATGAAGATGAAGATGAAGAACCAGAGGGGCGAAAGCCGGCCTGGCGGAGCTTGGCGTCGGAGACCGTCCAGGAGTAGCGCAGGTAGTCGAGCTGGTCGACGGGGGCGGCGCCGAGGGGGTGGAGGGCGTTGCGGGCGAGCCACTGGACGGCGAAGGGCACGGGGACGCGCCAGGTGCCGGCCGCCTTCAACGCTTTCGCCAGCGGCACGCCGCCGGCGGGCGCCACGTTGTAGGTCTCGGGCCGCGGGTGCTCGAGCGCCCAGGCGACGGCGTTCGCCAGCTCTTCGGGGGAGAGGAGCTGCACGGTGGGGTCGAAGCCGAGGGGCGTGAAGGCCACCCTGCCGGCGAGCAGGCGGCTCCACCAGCCGCGGCCGCCCGGCACCACGAGGGCCGCCGGACGCAGCACCGTGAGCACCGTGGGCGAGCCCTCGAGAGCGCCGCCGAAGGCCGCTTCGAGCTCGCGCCAGCGCCGCGCCACGGCGTTGCCCTTGCGCAGCGCCGGCAGCCGCTCTTCCGAGACCATGCCGGGGTGGTGGGCGTTCGGCTCGTTGACGGCCGCGCTCGAGACGAGCACCGCGTGGGGCACGCCGCGCAGCTTCTCGGCCAGGCACGCGGCGGCGTCGACGAGGGGCTCGCCGCGCAGCTCTCCCGGCACCGCGACGACGGCGTCGGCGCCGGCCGCCAGCTCTCCGAGGTCCTCGGCGTCCCTCGCGGTCCGCGCCGTCCCGAGACGGGAGGCCAGCAGCTCCGTGAGCGCCGGGTCGGGGCCGATGACGACGACGTTCGACATGCGATCTCCCCCGCCCTCCGTCACAGCGCCGCCGCGAGCTGCTCGGCCTGCTCGGCGACGCGCCGCGCTTCGTCCTCCGCGAGGCCGCTCATCTCCAGGACCTGCTCGGCGTGGCGCACGTCGTGGCCGCGCAGCACGGCGTCGGCCACCTGCACCGCGGAGATGATGACCGGGGTGATGCCGCCGCCCGGCCGCACCCAATGGCCCACCAGCCAGAGACCGTCGATCGCCCCCTGGCTGCCGGGCCGGTGCTCGCCGAGCTGATCGGGCGACATCTCCCAGCCCAGCATCGACCCCACCTCGTTCATGGTGAAGCGCCACGAGGTGCGGGCCGAGGCGCTCGTCTGCACGACGATCTTGCGCTCGAGCCCGGGCACCACGTGCTTCAAATGACCGGTCACGTAGCGCTCGATCTCGTCCTTGTGCGAGGTCCAGTCGTCGATCGCGTGGTAGTCGATCTCGAGCACTTTCTGCAGGATCACGATCTGGCCGCCGGGCGGCGCCATGCCGGGCTCGTAGAGGGTCGGCACGAAGACCTTGCAGCGCAGCCCGTTGCGGCCCACCAGGTCCGGATCCCACGAGTTCCAGTAATAGCCCTGGGCGTGGTCCAGGGCCTGGTGGTCGACGCCCCTGAGGCCGAGGTGGGAGAGGAAGCAGGGGAAGCTCGGACGCATCCGCGTGACCTGGCGCCGCACCTCGGGGTCGACCCAGCGCTCGGCGAGCAGCTTGCCGTAGGTGAGCTTCAGATCGGCGTTGGAGATCACCACGGCGGCCTCGATCCGGCGCCGGCCCTGGAGCGGTCCGCGCAACGTCTCCACGACGACGCCGCGGGCTCGCGGTCTGCGTCCCGGACCGTCGTCGACCAGGATCTCTTCCGCCTGGGAGCTCATGAGGATGTCGCCGCCGAGCTCCTCGAAGCGGTGGGCCAGCGCGTCGGCGAAGGCCTGCGAGCCGCCCTCCGGGTAGTAGTTGCCGAGGAAGTAGGAGAGCCGCAGCATCGAGTCGAACACGAACGACGTGCGGCTCGGCGGCGAGCCCCAATGGGGGCAGTCGGCGGTCAGCAGCAGCTTGAGCTTGCGGTCGGTGAAGAAATGGTCGAGGGCCTGGCGCACCGTCCACGTCCGCCAGCGCCCGAGGTGCGCCGTGTCGTGGCCGCGGAAGTAGCACAGCAGGCCCTTCAGGTAGGTCTCGCGCACGGCGCCGAAGAAGCGGTCGAGGTTCTCCTTCTCGTGCGCGAACTCGGCGTCGAGCTTGGCGCGGTAGGCGCCGAGGTCGGCGGGCACGGTGAAGCGGCTGCCGTCGGGGAAGTGGAACGTGTCCACCGGGTCCATCTTCACCCAGCCGGTGTCGATGCCGAGGTCGGTCAGGATCTTGCCGGTGAGCGTCGCCGGGTTGCCGAGCAGCGGGTAGAAGTGGGTGGCGGCGTCGAAGGTGTAGCCCTTGCGCCGGAAGGTGCTGCAATAACCCCCCACCATGTAGTGCTGCTCGATCAGCAGCACCTCGAGGCCCTCGCGCGCCAGCTTGACGGCGCAGAAGAGCCCGCCGATGCCGGCGCCGATCACCACCGCGTCGTAGCGCCGGCGCGGCCCGCGCCGGCGCAGGCCGCTGAACGGCCGCTTCTGCCGCCCCGGCCTCGCCGCCCGCGTCACGCTTCGCCCTCCTCGGGGCGGTTGCGCCCCAGGGCCTCGTGTGCGTCCACGAATTCGCCGCTGGCGATCGCGCCGCCCATCGACAGCTCGCCGGCCAGGAGCGTGGCCGCCACGATCTCCGCCAGCTTGAGGGCGCCGCGGCCGTCCTTGCCCTCGCCGTCGCAGCCGAGCATCGCCAGGCACTCGCGGCCGGTGCCGAGGCGCGTGCCGCCGCCCACCGTGGCCACCGTCAGCGACGGCAGCGTCACCGAGGCGTAGAGGTCGCCCTCCGCGAGCTCGAAATGGGTGATGCCCACCGCCGAGTTGGCCACGTTCGCCACGTCCTGGCCGGTGGCGATGAAGAGCGCCGTCAGCCCGTTGGCGTAGTGGCCGTTGTAGCCCAGGGCGCCGGTCGCCAGGTGACCGAGCACCGTGTGGTGCCACAGCTCCACGATCTCCTCCGGCGTGGCGTGGAGCACCGCGCGCGCGGTGCGCGCCGGAATCCTGGCGCCGGCCGTGACCTTCTTGCCCTTGCCGCCGCGCAGGAGCGAGCCCGAGGCCCGCTTCTCCGAGTTGTAGCCGCTGAAGATGTAGTAGCGCGGGCCGCCGAGCGTGTCGCGGATGAAGCGGCAGGCCTCGTCGGTCGCCTTCACGATCATGTTCATGCCGTGGGCGTCGGCGGTGAAGTAGGAAAAGTCCACGATCAGCTCGCGGCCCACCGGAAGACACTCGATCTCCAGCAGACGGCCGTGCCGCGTGGTCGCCTCCGCCACCGCCCGGATCTCGTCGAAGCGCTGGCGCAGGGTCGCGGCGAAGTCGAAGGCGCAGGCCACGTCGTCGAACACGAAGGTCGGCGAGATGCGGTTGCGGTCGACCCACACCCGCGCCTGGGCGCCGCCGGAGCGGGTGATCGCCACCATCCCGCGCTCGTAGGAGCGCACCAGGGCCCCCTCGGTGGTGGCCAGCGGCACGTAGAAGGTCCCCTCCGCGTGCTCGCCGTGGACGAGCAGCGGGCCGGCCACGCCGAGCGGCGTCTGGACGGCGCCGATCGGGTTCTCCACGTTGCCGCGCCACCCTTCGCTGGGGATCGAGAAGGCGCCCACGTGCGCCAGGCGGGCGCCGGTGCGCTCCTCCACCCAGGCCCGGCGCTGGTCGACGAGCGCGCGGGCGTAGCCCTGGTCCTTGAGGCGAGGCACCAGACGGACCGCGCCCCGCGACGCCTCCCCGGACGCTTCCCCTTGGGGGGGACCGGGGGGGAGAGCATGGGGATCTCGTGCAGTCACCGGGCGATGGGGTCCTGCCGAAGGGGCGGTCAGGTCAGGGGCCTTGCCGAAGGCCGCTGCCGAAGGCATCCAGTGCGACATGGCGTGTCCTTCCCATCATAGCCGATCCGGTCCTTTCCGGCCAGGCGCCCCCGGCCAGACGCCCCCCGGCTAGGCCACTTGCGCCCGGCCGGCCTTGGCGGCGAGCGTATTCACCACGAGCTCCACCGTGTCCTGCACGGTCCGCAGCTCCTGCAGCCGCTCCTCGGGAACCCCGAGCTTGAACTCGTAGTCCACGTCGACGCCGATCTCGAGCAGCGACAGCGAATCGAGCTGCAGGTCGTCGACGAACGACGCCGTGTCGCCGATGTCCCGGGGATCGAGGCTGGCGACGTTGGCGATGATTTCCTTGATCTTGGCGCGGATCTCTACGGCATCCATCCGGTCCGTCCTCCTCTCTGGACGACAAAGACGCGGTCGCCCGCGTCCCATCACTGTGAACGGAGACTCCCCTCCAATGTACCCCCAGCGAGCCGCCGCGGCAATAAACCCCGGGATTCAAAAAGGATTCAATTCTTTGCTCACGGGGGGAGCACGGGATCCTCGAGGATCCCGATCTCATAGGCGATGCGTACGGCCTCGCGCCGCCGCCGGGCGCTGAGCTTCTCGAGGATCTTGTGGACGTGGTTCTTCACCGTCGGCACGGCGACCTCGAGCTCGCGGGCGATCTCCTTGTTGCGCAGGCCCGCGGCGACGCACTCGAGCACCTGCTTCTCGCGCGGCGTCAGGTAGACGCTTTGCGGATGGCGGCGGCTGCGCGCCTCGTCGTGCCGGGAGAGCTCGGCCAGCCGGTCGAAGATCGCCACCGCGAGCTCCGGCGAGCAGGGCGGCGCCTTGCCCTCCCTGATCAGCCGCAGCGTCGCGACCAGCTCCGCGAGGGAGGCCTCGAGCGGCAGGTAGCCCGCGGCGCCGGCTTCGATGCACTCCAGGACCTGGGCGTTCGACTCGAGACCGATCGGCACCACCTTGAGCTCCGGGTGCGCGCTCCTGAGCTGGCGGATCACCGGCCGCGACGGCGCCTCGTCGAGATCGGCCTCGATCAGCACGACGTCGACCGCGAGCTCGGCGAGGCGCCGGATCGCCTCGTTGACGTACCCGGTGTGGCCGACCAGCTCGATCTCGGCGTCGCTCGCCAGCGACGAGCGCAGCGCGTCGGTGAGCAAGCGGTAGCGGTGGATCAGGAAGACACGGACCGGCAAATCCATAGAGCACCTGGCGAGCAAGGCACGGGACTCGATTGCCGCCATTCATACTCGCACGCGCGCGCCGGCGCAATGGACCAGGCGGCTCAAAAAGGATCTAGTCCTGAGCGATGAGCTCCATGAGCTGCCGGACGACGTCGTAGGTCGGCCTGCCGGCGAGTTGCACGGCGTGCCGGGCCGCCGCCAGGGTGGGCTGGCGCTCCTGGTAGAAGGGCCGCACCTGGTCGATCGACTGCAGCAGCTCGGGGAAGAACGGGTGCCAGCAGGTCTGCGCGCGCCGGCGTTGCAGGGTCTGAAGCCGCCAGTAGCAGTTGGGCAGGTCGCGCTGGAGCGCCACCAGCCGCGTCGCCGCGGCCACCGACTGCCGGCTCGCTTCGTCGAGCAGCGTGCCGTCGCCGAGCACCAGCACGGCACCCGGTTTCTCGAAGAGCGCCTGCGCCAGGCAGCGTCGCTCGAGCTCGCGAAAGCGCCGGGGACCGTCGTGGAAGACGATCTCCCACACCGACCTGCCGGCCTCGTGCTCCACCCGCCGCTCGAGGTCGATCAGGGTGAGCCCGGTCAGCGCCGCGAGCTGATGACCGATGCGCTGCGTATCCGCCGCCACCAGGCCCACCAGCGCCACGTGGCGCTCCAGCGTCAGCAGGGGGTGGGGGTCGTAGTAGTCGGGCATGGACGTGGCCGTCAGAGACCGGCGGGCGCCTCGAAGCCGGCCAGCTTCTCCGGGTCGAGGACCAGGACGCCCGCCGCGTGAAGCCGCGCGGCTGCGGCTCCCTTGTGGACCGAGATCCGACCCTTGGCGGCGGCGAGCTCGCGCTTGAAGTCGCGCTCGACCTCCCCCACGGTGATCCGCTCGATCTCGGCGCCGTAAAGCCGGCGGAAGACCATGGCGAAGATCCGGTCGCCGAGGCCCTTGTAGTGGAAGTTCGACGAGCCTTGAGCCAGGATGTCGGCCATGACCAGCTTGTAGAGGCGCTCCTCGAGCTCGTCGTCCGTCAACGTGAGATCGAGGTGTTCGAGGATCTGGGCGCGGGTGCGCTCCTCCGGCTCGTGTGCCGCCAGGTAGAGGACGATCTTGCGGGAATTGACGTTGTTGATCCGGCTGAACGCACCCAGCAGGTACTCGCGCCAGACCCGGGCGATCTCGCCCTTGCCGGCGATGGTTTCGAGGGCGAGGGCGTCGCGGACGCCCGCCTCGGTCGTCAGGTCCTTCTCGTCGGGCCGGTTGAAAATCGTCGCGGCAATGTAGAAGGGGTCGTTGTAGCAGACCTCGGCGACGTAGGGGGCCGTTTCGTCGGTGATCGCCACCTGGTAGGTGTAGGCGTAGTTGTAGACCGCTTCGATGGCCTCCTCGTCGGTGAAGCCTTCGAGATGCCATTCCAGGTAGCGCCCGGTCATGTGGCTCAGGATCGCCCCCAGCCACCCGATATAGCTGCCGGCGACGATCTGGGGAGAGAACTTGCTCTCGGCGGCCCCCATGTAGGAGTGGCAGAGGAGCTCGACTCTTTCCGGGTCGCCGTCGGAGAAGACGTATTTGTTCAAGTACTGGAACTCGTCGAGGATTTGGATGATCCGCACGTCCTTCCACTGCGAGATCCGGGCCGCGGTCTCCTGGGCGAAGACCCAGGCGGCGGTGGGTGCCCGCTCCAGCATGTCCTCCATTGCCCGGATGTCGGTGGCGAGCTGCTGGTCGGAGGCGGCCAGCTCCTTGAGATCGTCCATCGGGAGGACCGTCCCGACCCATCCGGGCGTCCTGGTGGTGAACGCGAAGTACTGGGTCAGAACCCGGCGGTAGAACGACTCCGTGAAGTCCGACTTGGCCTGGAGGTTCTCCGGGATCCGATAGTAGAAGGGGATCAGTTGTGGGTCGTTCCGGGTGTAGAGGATGTTGAAGAAGCGCTGGAGCAGCGCCGTCTTGCCCTTCTTGCGTCGCGAGAGGATGCCCATCGACTTCGAGATCCGGCGCTTGGTGCCGGCGGCCCACTTCAGCAGGCGCGCCATCTCTTTCTCGCGGCCCACGAAGAGGTCCGGATCGCCGATCTCCTCGGCCAGGGCGTAGGTCAAGTCCCACATCAGCGACAACCGTAGCACAGCGCCCTGGTAGGAGAGCCTCTGCGCGGCCGAACCGCTACGCCGCCGCGTGACGCTTGTCGAGCAGCTTCGCCTTCAGATAATCCCAAGCTGGGCGGCGCCGTTCGGGCATTGCGCCACGCAGGCGCCGCAGCCGATGCAGGCCGCCGCCTCGAAGGCCAGCTCGGCGTTGAGCCGCGGTCGACCGCGCCGCCCGCGGCCGCAGCCCGCTCGGGCGTCGACACGATCCGCTCCGAGGTCCCGAGCGGAAACGCGCACGGCGTACCCGTCGCTTCTCAGGACCCGAAGGGACGTCGGTACGGCGTACCGATCCGTTGCGAGCGCCCGAAACGGCCTTGGTACGGCGTACCAACGCCTTTTTCAGGCCCAAACGGCTAGTCGGACGCCGTACCGATCCGTTTTCCGGTGCCTGACGGACAGCGGTACGGCGTACCGTTTCGTTTTCAGGCGCCGAACGGATATTGGTACGCCGTACCAATCCGTTTTGAAGTGCCGAATGGATATAGGTACGGCGTACCGATATCCGTTTGAGCTGTTTGACGGACACTTCGCTCGCCGAACGCTGGCCGTTTCGCGGTTATTCGGCGGCTTGACTTGCGCGGCCGGTCTCAGAAGAGCTCGAGACGCCACAAGTCGTGGAGGTGGACGACGCCATCGAGCCGGCCCGCCTCGTCGCAGACGAAGAGCGACGTGATGCGGTGCTTTTCCATCAGCTCCAGGGCCGAGGACGCCAGCGCGCCGCCGCCCACGGTGCGCGGGCCGCGCGTCATGTACACGCCCGCGGTTCGGTCCAGCGGCGCCTCGTCGCGCTCGAGCAGCCGCCGCAGGTCGCCGTCCGAGAGACAGCCCACCAGCACGCCCCACACGTCGGTCACCGCCGTGATGCCGAGCCTGCCGCGCGACATCTCGTAGATCGTCTCCCGCATCGACGCCGACGTCTTCACCTTCGGCACGCCCGCGCCCGTGTGCATCACCTCGCGCACCGTGAGCAGCCGCTTGCCCAGCCAGCCGCCGGGGTGGCGGCGGGCGAAGTCCTCGGCCGTGAAGCCGCGCGCCTCCAGGAGCGCCATCGCCAGCGCGTCGCCCATCGCCAGGGCGGCCGTGGTCGACGCCGTGGGCGCCAGGTTCAGCGGACAGGCCTCGCGGTCGATCCCGATCCGCACGTGGACGGCGGCGAGGCGGGCGAGCGGGCTCGCGGCGTCGCCGGTCAGCGCCACCAACGCCACGCCGAGGCGCCCCAAGAGCTCGACCAGACGCAGCAGCTCCTCGGTCGTGCCCGAGGACGAGGCGGCGAGCACCACGTCGCCCTCGGCGATCATGCCCAGATCGCCGTGGACGGCGTCGGCGGGGTGCAGGAAGAGCGCCGGCGTGCCCGTGGACGCGAGCGTCGCCGCGACTTTCCTCATCACCAGCCCGCTCTTGCCCATGCCGGTGCAGACCACCCGTCCGCGGGTGGCGAGCAGCAGCTCCACGGCGCGGTCGAAGCTCTCGTCGAGCTGGGCGACGAGGCCGGCGATCGCCCGCGCCTCCACGTCGAGCACCCAGCCGGCCACCTCTCGCGGCGGCCGGGATTTACTCACCGGGTCCCTTGCCGGCCTTTCAGGCGTCTTGTCCGTCATTGGCGCAAGCGCAGCTCGGGCCAAGGCGTCTGGCCCGGCTCATGCCTGCTCATGCTGGGACTCCCCGTCGCCGGCGTGAAGGCGCCGCTCGAGGATATGGCCGGCGTGGACGAGCACCTCGTAGCTCGCCGCCTCCAGGAACATCGCCATCGACGCCGGCGAGCGCAGCAGCCACTCGAGCACGCTCAAGGCCTCCATGAGCTCGGGGTGCTGGTAGCGCAGCCAGCCGATCTTCTCGAGCCGGCCGTCGCCGTCGACGGTC
>DASWIG010000624.1:0-16629 GCA_036397835.1 Thermoanaerobaculia bacterium | reverse complement strand
TGCGAGTCGGTGTCGATCACCACCGGCACCCGCCACTCCCGCGCCATGCGGCAGCCGGCGTCGTCGAGGTCCATGCGGTAGGGGTCGCCGTTGGCCTCCACCGCCACCCCGAGACGACGCGCCACGTCGAAGACCCGCTCGAGGTCGATCGGGTAAGGGTCGCGACGGCCCAGGCGGCGGCCGGTGGGATGGCCCAGGCAGTCGACGTAGCCCGTCTCCAGCGCTCGGATCACCCGCGCCGTCATCTCCTCGGCGTCCATGTCGAAGTGCTCGTGGACGCTCGCCACCACCCAGTCGAGCCGCCGCAGCGCCGACGGCTCGAGGTCGAGGGTGCCGTCGGCGAGGACGTCGACCTCGCAGCCGGCCAGAAGCTGCAGACGCCCGAGCTCCGCCTCGAGACGCCGCAGCTCGTCGCGCTGCGCGGCCAGGCGGCGTTCGTCGAGGCCGTTGGCCACCGTCAGCGACTGGGAGTGGTCGGTGACCGCCAGGTACTCGTAGCCCAGCTCGATGGCCGCCCGCGCCATCTCGCGCGCCGTGCCCGAGCCGTCGCTGGCGCTGGTGTGCAGGTGCAGGTCGCCGCGCAGGTCCTCGGCCCGCACCAGCTCGGGCAGGCGTCCCGCCTCGGCCGCTTCCATCTCGCCCAGGCTCTCGCGCAGCTCGGGGACGATGAACGGCAGGTTGACGGCGGCGAAGATCTCCTCCTCGAGCCGCCCCGGGTTGACGCGCCGGCCGTCGGCGCGGGTCGAGACGCCGTGCTCGGAGACGTGGAGGCCGAAGCGGTGGGCGCGGGCGCGCAGCGCCCGCACGTGCTCCTTGGAGCCGCTGAACGCGTGCAGCCCCGCCCCCCAATTCTCCAGCGGGAAGACCCAGAGGTCCGCCTGCTGGCCGCTCTCCAGGCGCACGCTGGCCTCGGCGGAGCCGCTCGAGTGCTCCCGCGCCACGCCGCCCATGCTGCGGAAACGCTCCACCACCGGACGCGGGTCGTCGGCGGCCGCGAGCACGTCGAGGTCGCCGATCATCGCCTTGTGACGACGCAGGCTGCCGCCGGGCGAGACCTCGACGGCGCCGGCCTCGCGCAGCTCGCCGGCGATCGTCTCGACCGTCCTCAGGGCCTCGACCAGGGGCGCCTTGCCGAACCGGTTCTTGAAGGCTTCGATCTCGCGCAGGACGGCGTGGATGCGGTCGACGCCGAAGCGCGGAAGCTGCGCCAGCAGGCCCGAGCGCGCCGCCTGTTCGAGCTGCTCGATCGTCGTCACCCGGAAGCGCTGGTAGAGCTGGCGCACCGTGCGCGGCCCCAGGCCCTTGAGCTTGACCAGCTCGCGCAGGCCCGCGGGGAGCTGGGCGCGCAGGGCCTCCAGGTCGTCGAAGGTGCCGCGGCGCAGGATCTGCTTGACGCGGTGCATGGTGCCCTCGCCGATGCCCGGCGTCTTCTGCAGGGTGCCGTAGCGCAGCATCCGGTCCACGGACTCGGGCAGGTTGACGATCACCCGCGCGACCCGGTGGAAGGCGCGCGCCCGGTGCGGATCGCCGCCGCGGATCGCCAGCAGCTCCGCCATCTCGCTGAAGGCCCGGGCCACCTCCTGGTTCGACAGCGCCGCCATGGGCGTCAGTCCTGCGTCTCGATGCCCAGCTCGCTGATGCGCCGGTACAACGTCGAGACGCCGAGCTGGAGCTCCTTGGCGGCGGCGCTGACGCTGCCGTCGTGACGTTCCAGGGCCTGGACGATCTCCTCGCGCTCGACGCGGTCGAGTCGCTCCTTGAGGCTCGCCGGCGCCTCGTCCTGGGCGTGGCGGATCCCCTCGCGAAGCTGGGTGCTCTCGAGCAGCTCGCCGGCCTCGAGGAAGAGCGCCACCCGCGCCATCTCGCGCTCGAGCTGACGGATGTTGCCCGGCCACGGATAGCCCTCGAGCAGCTCGAGGGCGCCGCGCGAAATCCCCGCCGCGGCCACGCCGCGGCGCCGCGTCTCCTGGTCGAGGAAGAAGGCGGCGAGGTTGGCGACGTCGGCGCGGCGCTCGCGCAGCGGCGGCAGCACCACCGTCCAGTCGGCGATGCGGTGGTAGAGGTCGGAACGGAAGCTGCCGTCGCTCATCATGCGCTCGACGTCGCGGTTGGTAGCCGCCACCACCCGCACGTCGGCCGAGCGCGGCTTCTGGCCGCCGAGCCGGTAGACCTCGCCTTCCTGCAGCACGCGCAGGATGCGCGCCTGGGTCTCGAGCGCCATGTCGCCGATCTCGTCGAGGAAGAGGGTGCCGCCGTCGGCCATCTCGAACTTGCCCGGCCGCGGCTCGACGCCGGTGGCGACGCCGCTCTCGATGCCGAAGAGCTCCGACTCGAGCAGGTCGCGGGCCAGGGCCGCGCAGTTCAGCGCGACGAACGGCCCGGCGGAGCGCGGCGAGGCGGCGTGCAGGTAGCGGGCCAGCACCTCCTTGCCGGTGCCGGACTCGCCGCAGATCACCACCCCGATGTCGCCCAGGGCGATGCGCCAGGCGTCGGCGTAGATCTGCCGTACCCGCGGCACCAGGGTCGCCGGCTCCGGCAGCGGCGGCGGCGAGGCCCGGGCCGGCGGCGCGGCGCCGGGCTCGGGCTGGTCGAGCTCGGCCGCGAGGCGCACGAGCAGGGCGCCGCTCTCGAGAACCGGGGCGTAGAGCTGGGCCTGACGCTCGTTGAGGAAGTCCACCCGCAGCTTGTAGCGGTCGCTCTCGGCCTCGGCCGCGTGCGACTCGATCGCGACGTCGGCGTCCCGGCGGGCCTGGAAGATGAGGCCGTCGCGCTCGCGCGAGAGGACCTCGACCGTCAGGCACGGCAGGGTCTTGAAGAGGGCGCCGCCGACCTCCTGCGCCATGCTCACCGCGCCGCAGCGGCGCGCCAGCCGCGCCAGCAGCTCGGGCAGCAGCTCGAGGGTGAAGGCCTGCAGCGATCCCACCCGCACCGTCGTCACCAGCGAGGCTTCCCCTGACGGCGCCGCGGGGCCCGCGGGCGCGTCGCCGAGCCGGCGCGCGAACGTCACCGCCGCCTCGAGGTCCTTGTCGTCGACCTCCTCGAGCCGGACCTTGACGCTGCCGAGGGTCAGGGTTTGACCGACGTCCCACGCCTGCCGCGCGCGGATCGCCCGGCCGTTGACGCGGGTGCCGTTGCGCGAGCCCAGGTCCTCGACCTCGGCGTGGCCGTCGTGCACGAAGATGACGGCGTGCTGGCGCGAGATGGAGGGGTGGGGGATGCACACCCGGCAGCCCGGACCCGATCCGAGACGATTCTCGCCTTCGGCGAGGCGAAATCTCCGGACTCGATCCGGGGCCTCGACGATCAATCGCAATACCATCGGACAATCCCGGCCTCAGCGTAACACGAGGCGCGAGAATCCTCAGGGAGGAGCCGACGGCCTCCTGACCCAGCGGTCTGGGCAAAGCCCCTAGCCCGGTTCCGTGGCGCGCTACGCGGCCTGCTCCGCTTCGATTTGGACCTGCCGCGCGCGGAGCACGAGGTCGACGGCGTCGGCCACCGTGCGCAGCTTGCCGAGCTCTTCCTCGGGCACGCCGAGCTTGTATTCGTAGTCGAGGTCGACGCCGATCTCGAGCAGAGACAACGAGTCGAGCTGCAGGTCGTCGACGAAGGACGCGTCGTCGGCGACGTCGTCCGGATCGATGTTGGTGACGTTGGCGATGATTTCCTTGACTTTGGCTCGTATCTCGTTGACGTTCATTTCTTGCTCCTTGAAGAGAAAGTGGCCGTGGCGCGCTCGAAGGTCCGCAGAGCGAGCGCGGGCACCTTGCGGCCGGCGTTGCGCAGGGCCTGGAGGTGGTCGGCGCCGCCGACCAGGAGGCTCTCGGCTCCTGCCCGCAGCGCCAGCTCCCGCGTCTCGCCGGGGAGCACGCCGCGATCACGCTCCCCGCTCACGTACGCCGCCGCGTCGACGCGCAGGTAGGGCGCGTGGCGGCGGGCGTCCAGGAATCGGTAGGTTCGGCCCAGACAGTGCTGGAAGAAGAGGTAGAAGAGCATGCCCCGCGGGATCATGCGCTTGGACCACTCGATCAGGTGGCCGGGGACGTCCTCGAAGAAGGCTCCGGCGACGCCGCCGGTGCGGCTCAAGAGGACGTGGGACCAGTAGCCGCCGACGCTCACCCCCCAGAGGTGTACGGGCAGGCCGCCGGCCCGCGCCCTGAGCGCCGCCAGGGCGTCGGCGAGGTCGCCGTCGTGGAATCCCGCCGGCAGCGGGCCGCTGCCGCCGACGCCGCCGAGGTCGAAGGTCATGGCGTGGTAACCGGCTTGACGCAGCGCCCGCAGGCGTCCGCGCTGGTAGAAAAACGACTGGCCGAGGTCGAGCCACGGGTGTACGAGCAGCACCGCGCCGCGCGCCTGCGGCGCCGGATACCAGAGGGCCGACAGGCGCCCCGGGTCGCGCGAGCGGGCGATCTCGAAGCGCTCCCACGGCGCCAGGCCGTTCGGCGGATCCGCCTGCGGGCCGCGCCGCAGTCGCGGCGAGAGGAAGAGCAGGAGATGCCGGCCCAGGCGCTCTTGCCAGACCGGCGGCCGCTGGGGACGGCCTTCGCCGCAATCGACGGCGGACGCCGGCCTCGACGGCGAGACGTCCGGCTGTATCCAGTAGGCGGGCATGGCGGGAAATCGGTCGCTCACAGGCTACTTCTCCCTACGCGGAATCGGTCGCTCACGGGCCATCGGTCCTGTCGACGCACTCGGTCGGGGGATGCCGCGAGCAAGAGCCGTGCCCGTTCACAGGGGTCGGGCTCCGGCACCGTTCGATGCGCTCAAACCTCGGTCTTTCAAGGGCTTGGAGACGCCCCGGCGGCGCCCCGATCGGTTCGTGGCCGAAACGCCTTCTCACTTCCGAGAGGGCGTTCTCGTATCCGAGAAACGGAGCGGCCGGTCAAACCCCCTCACCAGAAGTCTACCGCGGAGAGGGTTTTCCTTTCCTCCCCCGAGCGCGGGCGCGCGGCGGCGGGATCCGGTATAGTCGCTCCACGCGCAGCCGTGAGACTCGTCGTCGCGGGGGCTCGTCACCATGCCGACACTGGAAGGATCGATGTACTGTCAGGTCTGCGGTGCCCGGAACCGGGAAGACCAGGAATACTGCCGCCATTGCCACCAGAAGCTGATGGTGGTCTCGGGAGTGCAGGCCCTGGAAGAGCAGGAGGCCTACGACTCGAACCCGGAGGAGCAGTTCTCCTTCGACGAGCACCTGCTGGAGCGGATCTCGATCCTGGAGGAGGTCGTCAAGCGCACCACCGAGAGCGTGCGCCAGGCCCTCGGGACCCTCTACAAGATCGAGCAGCAGATCCTCGTCAACCAGACCAGCATCACCACCCTGCGCGACCTGCTCGAGAGCAAGCAACTGATCGCGCGCGAGGAGTGGAGCGAGCTCTGGGAGTCGCGGATGGACTACCAGCTCCTGGCCCTCGACAAGCGCCGGCGCTTCGCCGCCGCCAAGGACAAGATCGCCGGGCTCTACGGCGGCGAGGATCCCGAGGAGTTCCACCGCCTGCTCGAGGAGGCCGAGTACGCGCTGCTCGCGCTCGACGTCGAGAGCGCGGTGAGGGCGCTCGACCGCGCCCACCGGCGCGACGCGTCGAACTACGAGCTGGCTTTCTTCCT
Organism: Thermoanaerobaculia bacterium; assembly: GCA_036397835.1. Lineage (GTDB taxonomy): Bacteria > Acidobacteriota > Thermoanaerobaculia > Multivoradales > J023 > DASWIG01. The sequence continues at coordinate 11,022 of DASWIG010000624.1, read as the reverse complement.
CGGCGAGACGTTCTTCAACGAGGGCGACGGCGACACGGCTCTCGGCTACCTCAACCACGTGCTGGCGGTCAAGCCCAGCCATTTCGAGAGCCTGGTCCTCGGCGGCGTGCTGTATCAGGAGCGTCACGACGCCGCGCGCGCCGAGGAGCTGCTCAAGCGGGCCGTGGCCCACTACCCCGACGCGTTCCTGCCCGCCTTCAGCCTCGGGGCGGTCTACGCCGCCCGCGGCCGACTGTCGGAGGCCGCTGTGCTGCTCGAGCGGGCGGCGGGGATCGACCCCATACCGCAGGCCCTCTATCTGCTCGGGAGCTGCTGCTACGAGATGGGGCGGGTGGGCGCGGCGATCCGTCATCTGCGCGCCGCGGTGCGCATGGATCCGGCCTACGAGGAGGCGCACCACCTCCTAGGCCTGGCCTACCTCGACCGCCGCTGGTTCAAGAAGGCGCTGGCGGCCTTGGGCGAGGCGCAGCGGCTGCGCCCGCACCAGCAGCGCCATCACGGCATGGCGCTGCTGGCGGCCGGCGAGCGCGAGCAGGCGCGCCGGACGCTGGTGAGGGCCCGCGACTTCGACGACGGCACGCGGGGCGAGAAGGTGCTCGAATGCCTCAAGGACGGCGCCCGCCGTCTGCACCACGCGGCGCCCTGAGCCCTGTCCCAGCCAACCCGGAGAACCACGAGCGATGCGTTGGAGCCGCTATTACCTCTTCACCACCCGCGAAGTCCCGAGCGACGCCGAAGTCGTCTCGCACCGGCTGATGATCCGCGCCGGGATGATCAGGAAGCAGGCCGCCGGCATCTACTCCTACCTGCCCTTCGGCTGGCGCAGCCTCGCCAAGCTGATGGCCATCGTCCGCCGCGAGCTCGACCGCAAGGGAGCCTGCGAGCTCTCGATGCCGGCGGTGCAGCCGGCCGAGCTGTGGCGCGAATCGGGCCGCTGGGAGGACATGGGCCCCGAGCTGCTGCGCCTGGCCGACCGCGGCGGCCGCGACTTCTGCTTCGCCCCCACCGCCGAAGAAGTGATCACCGACATCGTGCGCCACGACGTGCGCAGCTACAAGCAGCTCCCCTTGAGCCTCTACCAGATCCAGGAGAAGTTCCGCGACGAGATCCGCCCCCGCTTCGGCCTCATGCGCGGCCGCGAGTTCCTGATGAAGGACGCCTACTCCTTCCACGCCGACGCGGCCTCGCTCGACGCCACCTACGAGGACATGCGCGACGCCTACTGCCGCATCTTCTCGGCCTGCGAGCTCGACTACTCGATGGTCGAGGCCGACACCGGGGCCATCGGCGGCTCGGCGTCGCACGAGTTCATGGTGCTCGCCAGGACGGGCGAGAGCGCCATCGTGAGCTGCCCGCGCTGCGGCTACGCCGCCAACACCGAGAAGGCCACGTCCGGCGAGCTGCCGGCGCCCGCGGCCGGCGACCCGGCACCCATGGAGGAGGTGGCGACGCCGGGCATGAAGTCGGTGCCCGAGGTCGCCGGCTTCCTCGGCGTCGAGCCTTCGCGGGTGGTCAAGACCCTGCTCTACACCAGCGAGAAGGAGGAGCTGGTGGCGGTGGCGATCCGCGGCGACCGCGAGGTCCACGAGATCAAGCTCGCCCGCTGCCTCGGCGCCCTCTACCCGGCGCTGGCCTCCGACGCCGAGGTCGAGCGCGCCACCGGCGCGCCGGTGGGCTTCGCCGGCCCGGTAGGGCTCGCCGGCGTGCGCCTGATCGTCGACCGCTCCGCCGCGGCGCTCACGAGCTTCGTCTGCGGCGCCAACCGCGCCGACGCCCATTTCAGGAACGTCGACTGGGGCCGCGACGCCGCGATCGGCGAGGTCGCCGACCTGATGCTGGTCGGCGGCGGCGACCCGTGCCCGCGCTCCGGCGACGCCCTGGAGCTCTCGCGCGGCATCGAGGTGGGCCACATCTTCAAGCTCGGCGACAAGTACTCGGTGGCCATGGGCTGCAACTACCTCGACGAGACGGGCCGGGCGCAGCCGATGATCATGGGCTGCTACGGCCTCGGCATCGGCCGCACCGTGGCCGCCGCCATCGAGCAGAACCACGACGACGACGGCATCGTCTGGCCGCGTCCGCTGGCGCCCTTCGAGGTGCTGCTCATCGCCCTCAACCCGCAGGACGAGGAGGTCATGGCGGCCGCCGAGAAGCTCTACCGCGAGCTCCTGGACAAGGGCGTGGACGTCTTCTTCGACGACCGCCACGAGCGGCCCGGCGTCAAGTTCAAGGACGCCGACCTGATCGGCGTGCCGCTGCGCGTGGTGGTGGGCAAGAAGGCGCTGGCCGACGGCCAGGTCGAGGTCTCGCGCCGCCGCGATCGCGAGAAGACCCTGGTCGCCCGGGGCGACGTGGTGGAGCACGTGGCTGTATGGGCGCGGGAATGACCCGTATGGACGCGGGGATGAGCCGATGACCGGCGACGACGCCCGCCGCGCCATCCTCGACGCCCTTCGCGCCGAGCTCCGGCGCCACTGGGGCGAGATCGGACGACGCGAGGAGCGGCTTGAGAAGAGCGGCGGCTACCTGAGCCGGATCGCCCGCGGCGCCTTCTCGCCGCCGCTCGACGTGCTGCTCGGCACCCTCGACGCCTTCGACCTCGAGCCCGCCAGCTTCTTCGGCCACGCGCTCGACGTGACCGGCGAGCCGGAGCACTTCCTGCGGGATCTCGAGGCCCGGGGCGGGACGTCCAGGCGGTACCAGCGTCTGGCCGCCGCCGCCCGCGGGCTCGGCGACGCCGCGGCCGGCGATGAAGAGAAGGGGCCGGGCCTGCCGACGGCGCGGGCGGCGGAGCTGGCGGCGGAGCTGGCCGAGCACACCGCGGCCGTCCAGCAACGCCGGCTGCGCTCCGGCCGCCGCTACCGCGACGCCGGCTTCGCGGCCGCCTATCTCGACCACCTCGACGCCCTGCGCCAGCGCCGTCCGGACCTGGCGGCGCGGCTCGCCGAGACCGTGGTGACGGCGCTGCTCCCCGAGGTCGGGGCGGCGAGCCGGCCGCGCCTGCTCTGCCGGGCGCTCGGCGTCTACGCCTCGGCCCAGCGCCTGCGCGGCGAGCTGGCCCTGGCGGCGAGCGCCCTGCGCCTCGCCCTCGAGCTCGGCCGCCGCCGCGACCTGCCCGCGGAAACGGCGGCGGCGCTGCAGCGCGGCGCCTACGTGCTGAGCCAGGCCGGACGCCACCGCCGGGCCCTGGCGCTGCTGCGCGAAGCCCTCGAGATCTACTTCGACCGCGAGGCCCTCGTCGGGGTCGGCAAGACCCTGGTGGACCGCGGCATCGTCTTCCGCTACGCCGGCGCCGACCTCGACGCGGTGCGGGTGCTGCGCCGCGCCAGGCAGTGTCTTCCCTGGCGCCCTGCCGGCGCCCTCGAGCGCAACTACGAGGCTCTCTATCACCACCTGATCCAGGCCTGCGCCGCCGTCGGCGACGACGCCGGCGCCGAGCGCTTCCTGGCCGAGGCGGGCCGCCGGCTGGACGGGCGCGGCGCCGCCGGCGCGCGGCTCCTGTGGCAGCGCGGCCGGCTCCTCGCCGCCCGCGGCGACGCCCGCGCCGCCGAGGAGGCGCTGCGCCGCGCCTGCCTCCTCTTCGACCGCGATGGCGATCCCGAGGGCGCCGTGGCCACCCTCGACCTGCTGCTCGCGCTGCTCGCCCAGGGCCGCGCGCGGGAAGCCCGCGAGCTGGCCCGGCAACGGCTGGCGACGCTGGCGTTCTTCTGCGGCAACGGCCTCACCCGGCCCTCGCTCGACGCGCTCGAGAGAGCCGTCCTCGACGACCGGCTCGGCCCGCCGCTGATCGAGCGCCTGGCGGGCGAGATCCAGCGCGGAAGGGCGCGCCGCTCGCCCCGGCGGTGAGCGGCGGCGCGGGTCCCTTCCCCAGTCCTACCGTATGGTAGGATTCCGTCCGCGTCCTCCAGCGTGGCTCTTGCGTCGAGCGCCGCGCGGCCAATTCGAGAATCCGGCAGGTGTCCAGGCCAGAGAGACCATGGCGAGACGATGGTCGCGTTCCTTCCGTTCCTTGCCCGGCCGCATGCTGGCGCTCGCCCTCCCCGTGCTCACCGTGAGCTTCGCCCTCACCGTGACCCTCGTGGAGCGCGCCGAATACCGGCGCCAGCGCTCCGAGCTGCGGCGCGAGGTCGAGCGCACCGCGCGGGTCAACGGCAACGTGCTGGCGGGGTCGATCTGGTACGTCAACGTCGGTAGCCTCACGGCGGGTCTCGAGACGGTGCTCGAGCACGACGACGTGGTGGCCGCGGTGGCCCGCGACGCCGACCGCACGGTGCTCGCCTGGAGCGTCGAGGCGCCCGGCGGCGGGATCCGCTCCGGCCAGGGCGTCGGTCCCCCCGGCATCGACGAGAAAGGATGGCCGAGCGTGGTCGAGCCGGTCTTCCTGGAGCACCTGGGCCTGCGCCAGGAGGCCGGCGAGCTCGAGATCTACTTCACCGGCAGGCGCGTCGACGCGACGTTGGCGCGCCGCCTGGCGCTCGACGCGGTGCTCTTCCTGCTCTTCTTCCTGTGCCTGGCGGGCAGCGTCGTCCTGGTGACGCGGCGGGCCGTCGCGGTGCCGCTGGCGCGCTGGCGCGCGGCCCTCGGCGGCGGCACCGAGCGTCTGCCGACCGCCGACTGGTCGAGCGCCGACGAGGTCGGCGAGGTGATCCGGCTCTACAACGAGCGCGCCGCCGCGGCCAACGCCGGGCGCGACGCGCTCGAGCACCGCGTGCGGCTCTTCGAGGACGCCGTGGCCAGCCTCGACCGCGGCTTCTGCATCTTCGACCGCGATTTCCGGCTGGCGAGCTTCAACCGGCGGTTCGTCGAGATCCTGGGACACGACGACGGCGTCGTCGAGATCGGGATGAGCCTCTCCGCCCTGCTGCGGGCCAACGCCGCCAAGGGCGAGTACGGATCGGCCAACGTCGACGCGGTGATCATCGACCGGCTGGCGATCGCCGCCTCCAAGGAGCCCTACCGCCGCGAGCGCGAGCGTCCCGACGGCACCACGATCGAGGTGGAATCGACGCCGCTGCCCGGCGGCGGCTTCGTGTCGGTGTACACGGACGTGACGCCGCAGAAGGCCCTGGAAGGCCAGATGCGCCGCATGACGCTCGCCGACCCCGTCACCGCTCTCGCCAACCGCGCCCTCTTCCACGACCGGCTGCGCCAGGCCCTGGCGCTGACCGACCGGACCGAAACGCGCCTCGCCCTGTTCCTGATCGACCCCGACCACTTCCGCCCGATCAACGACGCCCACGGCCACGAGGTGGGGGACGGCCTCCTCAAGGAGGTCGCCGACCGGCTGCGGCGGATCGCCCGCCATTCGGACACCCTGGCCCGCCTCGAGGACGACCGCTTCGCCCTCATCCAGCAGCAGGTCCCGAGCATCGACGACGCCGCCTTGCTGGCCCACCGCATCCACGGCAGCCTGTCGCGGGCCTTCGAGATCGGCGACCGCGTGCTGCGGCTCACCGCCTCGATCGGCATCACCCTCTATCCCGACGACGACCGGGTGTCGCGCAACCTGCTGAGGAACGCCCAGCTCGCCCTGGCCGCCGCCAAGGCCGAGGGACGCCACCGCTACCGCTTCTTCAAGCCCGAGGTCGACCGCGCGGTGGCCAGGCGCCGGCGCCTCGAGGAGGAGCTCTTCAACGCCCTGCGCGACGGTCAGTTCGTGCTCCACTACCAGCCGCGCGTGGAGCTGGCCGGCGGGGCCCTGGCCGGCGTCGAGGCGCTGTTGCGCTGGCAGCACCCCGAGCGCGGCCTGCTGCTGCCGGAGGAGTTCCTCCCCCTTGCCGAGGACCGCGGCCTGATCGTGCCGCTGACCGAGTGGGCCCTGGCGGAGGCCGGCCGCTGGCGGCGGGGCCTGGCGGGCGAGGCCGGCTGGCGGGTGGCGGTGGCGCTGTCGCCGTGCTGCTTCAAGGAGGCGAACGTGGCGGCCAGCGTCGGCGCGGCGCTCGAGCAGTCGGAGCTCGAGCCGCGCCTGCTCGAGGTGGAGGTCAGCGCCGAGACGATCGTGCGCCACGGCGAGCGGGCGACCGCGGGCCTCCACGCCTTGCGCGAGCTCGGCGTCTTCGCGCTGCTCGACGGCTTCGGCAACGGCGCCTCGCCGCTGTGGCCGCGCAAGCTGCCGGTCGACGGCATCCGCCTCGGCCGCCAGCTCGTGGCAGGCCTCGCGAGCGACCCCGAAGCGGCGTCGGTCGTCAGCGCCGCCGTCTGCCTGGGCCGGCGGATGCGCCTGCGGGTGACTGCCGAGGGCGTCGAGGACCCGGAGCAGTTGCGCCTGCTGCGCGAAGAGGGCTGCGCCGAGGCGCAAGGCGAGGCCGTGTCGCCGCCGCTGACCGCGAGCGACATGGCGCGCTGGCTCGAGCTCGCGGCCGGGCGCCCGCCGGGCGCCGACGCGTGAGCCGTCGGCTACCCGATGCGGTCCAGGGCGTCGCGGGCGCCCACGTGATCGGGCATCAGCCGCATGGCCTCCCGATACTGCTGCCGGGCGTCGCTGAGCCGCTCCATGAACTCCAACGCCTGGCCGTAGCCCATGCGGATGCCGGCGTCGGCGGGCGCCAGCTCCACCGCCCGGCGGTAGCTCTCGACCGCGTGCCGGTGCCAGTGCGGGTTCTTGGTCTGGGCCTGGCCGAGGCGCGCGTAGTATTCCGCCTTGGGGTCGAGCCGCGCCGCCTCCTTGAGCAGGTCCACCGCCAGCGAGTAGTCCATCTCCGACAGGCAGCGGCCGGCCCGCACGTAGTGCTGGCGCGCCAGGCGCTTCTTCTCCTCGTCCCGCGTCGCGGCGTCGACCTCGGTGGTGAGCTGGATGCCCATGATCATGTTGTAGCTGGCGCGGCGGCGCGGGTCCGAGAGCACCAGGTAGGCCTCCGTCGCCTGCTCGAAGAGCACGTCGATGGCGTCCTCGCGGCCCGCGAAGCCGAGCCGCGCGGCATGCGTGGGGTGGACGATGCGGGCCAGCGAGTGATAGGCCCCGAGCACCTCCTCCGGGGGGGCCCGCAGGTCGACGCCGAGGAGCTCGTAGAAATCGATCTTGCCAAGGGTCGCCAGCAGCTCCGCCAGACGCCGGCGGTGCGCCTCCGGCTCGAGACGCACCGGATCGTTGCCCAGGCTCTCGGCCAGGCGCTCGTGGAAGTGCGCCAGCAGCTTCGGCGACAGGATCTCCAGGTCGTCACCCCTCTCGGCCTTGCCGGCGACCTCGGCGACCAGCCCGACGGCCCGCAACTTCGCCAGACCGCGCAGCAGCGCCGAGCGCTCCTTGCCGGCGCCGCGCAGCAGCTCGCCCACCGAGGCCGGCTGCACCAGGCCCACCAGCACCTGCGCCATGTCCTGCTCGAGCCCCGGGAGCTGGCGCAGGGCCGGCGTCTCGTTCGTCGCCTGGTAGCGCTTGCTCTCGCCTCCGAGCCGGTCCAGGAGCTCGCCGTCGTTGAGGCCGTGGACCGCCGTCTCCATCGCCACCAGCACCGTCGGCAGCGGCCCCACCAGCTCCAAGGCGGGATCTTTCCTGTCGCGGAGCTCGGCGGCCGCGCGGCGGTCGCGCACCAGCTCGTGCGCCAGGGTCGTCAGGATGCGCTGGATCTCCGGCTGCGCCGCCGGACGCGCGCCGGCCGTCGGCAGCAGCGGCGCCAGCAGCCGCGCCGCCGGGTGGTCGCGCAAGAGGAAGAGCTCGCCGTTGCGGAAATAGAGCCTCTCCTTGCCGCCGGAGCGGTCGACTTCCACCATGCCGTCTTGCCGGCCGAGGTAGGCCTGACGCACCGCTTCGGCCACGGGCAGTGGTTGAGATGGGGCCATATGGATAGAGGCTCTCCCGGCTCCGGCGGCCGTCCCTCCGCGCAATCCCCTGAACTTATCAGAACTTGGCCCATTTCGCTTGGGAACCCTCACCCCCCGCCCCTCTCCCAGGGGGAGAGGGGAGCAAGACGTCAGGATCCCAGCGCCCCCTCTCCCCCTGGGAGAGGGGGTTGGGGGGTGAGGGTTCCGGCGTGCAACTGCCCATAGACCGATTCGCCGAGCTTCGCCCCCAGCTCCTCGCGCAGCTCGTCGACGCTCGCCTCGAGCACTCCCCGGGCGCTGCCGAAGCGTTTCAGGAGCTGCTTGCGGCGCCGCGGACCGACGCCCTTGAGCTCGTCGAGGCGGCTCTTGAGCGTCCGCGCCTGGCGCCGCCGCCGGTGACGGTCGACCGCGAAGCGGTGGGCCTCGTCGCGGATCTGCTGCAGGAGCTGCAAGGCCGCGTCGTGTCGGGGCAGGGCAAGCGGCTCCGGGCGCGCGGGCAGGTAGATCTCCTCCTCGCGCTTGGCCAGCCCCACCACCGGCGTCTCCTCCACCCCGAGCACGGCCAGGGCCTCGAGCGCGGCGTTGAGCTGGCCGCGCCCGCCGTCGATCAACAGCAGGTCCGGCATCGCGCCCACCTCCTCGAGCACGCGGCGGTAGCGGCGCTCCACCGCTTGGCGCATCGAGGCGAAGTCGTCGGCGCGGTCGAGGCCGCGGACGTTGAAGCTGCGGTAGTCGGACTTGCGCATCCGCCCCGCCTCCCACACCACCAGCGACGCCACGGTGTCGGCGCCCTGGAAGGTCGAGATGTCGAAGGCCTCGATGCGTAGCGGCGGCTCGCCGAGGTCGAGATGACGCGCCAGGTCGCGGGCCGCCGCGCTGTCGCGGCTCTCGGCGCGGAAGCGGCGCTTCCAGGCGAGCTCGGCGTTGCGCATGGCGAGCGCCACCCGGTCGGACTTGGGCCCGCGCGAGGGCATGCGCACGTACACCCGCTCGCCCTTGCGCTCCGAGAGCCACGCCTCGAGCGCCTCGTCGCCCTCGATCGGCGCCGGCAGGTGGACCTCCTTGGGGATGAAAGTGGTGCGGTCGTAGATCTGCGGCACCACCTCCGAGAGCAGACGCTCGACGTCGACGCCGTCCTGCCCCTCCCAGAAGAGCTCGCGGCGGTCGAGCACCTGGCCGCCGCGCATCACGAGCACGGTGACCGCGGCGTTGCCGCCGGCGGCGTAGGCGCCGTAGACGTCCAAGTCCTCGCCCTTGAGCGAGGACATCTTGCGCCGCTGGCCGATGGCCTCGACCTCGGCGATCAGGTCGCGCAGCCGTGCCGCCTCCTCGAACTCCTCGCAATCCGCGGCGGTGAACATCTTGTGGCGCAGGTCGCGCACGAGCTGGTCGTTGCGGCCGAGCAGGAAGAGCCGCGCCTCCTCCACCGCCTCGGCGTAGGCCGCCTCGGTCGTCAGGCGGGCCACGCAGGGACCGAGGCAGCGGTGCATGTCGTAGTAGAGGCAGGGGCGGGGCAGCGAGCCGTCGATCGGGATGCGGCACACCCGCACCTTGAAGAGCTTCTGCACCAGCTTGATGGCCTTGCGCGCCAGCCCCGCCGGCAGGTAGGGGCCGAAGTACTCGGCGCCGTCGCGGCGGATGCGGCGGGTGAAGGCGATGCGGGGGTAGGGGTCGCCGGTGAGCTTGAGGTAGGGATAGGTCTTGTCGTCGCGCAGCAGCACGTTGTAGCGCGGCTGCTTGCTCTTGATCCAGTTGTTCTCGAGGGCCAGGGCCTCGGCCTCCGAGTCGGCCACCAGGTACTCGAGGTCGCGGGCCTCGGCGAGCATGCGCTGGAGCCGTTCGTCCTGCGGCTCGCGCAGGTAGTGGACCACGCGCTTCCGGAGCGACTTGGCCTTGCCGACGTAGAGGGCCTTTCTCTTGCCGTCGCGGAAGACGTAGATGCCCGGACGGTCCGGGAGCTCGCGGATGCGGTCTTCGACGTGCTGGTGGACCATAGATCCGCGATTCTACCGCCTTCAGACGGGAACGAAAATCTAACCGGCCCAGGCTCTGAACCGGTCAAGCGTCAATTTCCCAAACAGCGGTACAGGGCTTGCTTCGCCACTTCGTCAGTTGAGAGAATAGCATTGCAGGCCTTGTTGCGCGCTTCCGGCAACTCCGGGAACACGGCCGCGAGCCTTGCAGCGCCACTCCGCTGAGGAAGGAAGAGCATTCCCGGGTCTGCGGCGCTGTTCGGAAAACTCCGTCTAACCGGAACAGACCGAGAACCGGTCAAGCGAATCGCTCGGAAGGAGGCAACCGACCCCGACGTCCTGGCGCTCTGGCCGCCAAGTGTTGAGAACACGGGACTTGCCCACGAGCGGTCGCTTCGAGATGACCCCATCTCATATCGCGAGCTCTCCCTCGCCCCTCCGCCCTCTTACTCCCCTCTCCCCCTGGGAGAGGGGCCGGGGGTGAGGGTTCCGCCGCACCAGGATCTTGCCGGCCAGCTCCAGCGCCGCCGCTCCCGCCGCCTCCAGGAAGCTGGCGATCGACGCCGGCGAGCGCGCCAGGCCGTCGGCGAGGTTCAGCGCCTCCATGAGCTCCGGATTGCCGTGGCGGATCCGGCCGACGGCTCGGCCGTCGCGATAGAGCACGGGACCGCCGGCGTCCTCCGGGTCGACGGAGAAGTTGCGTGCTCGGTCGACGAGCGGCAGGAAGGCGGCGGCGAGCAGGGCCGTGTCGCGGTCGGTGAGGACGCCGAAGGGCTCGTCGCCGCCCTCCGGGCTCTCCCAGAGGCGAAAGAGGCCGTAGCGCTCGTCGCCCAAGGGGACGACGCGCCAGAAGCCGCCGGTCACCGCCTCGCCGGCGGTCACGGGGTCGTCGTGCTGGGCAAGCTGGTTGAGGTAGGCGGGGTCGAAGGCGTTGGCGGGGGTAGGATACTCGTGATCGGGCATTGGACTTAGCCTCCTATGCCTGGTCAGGTCCGGGCGAGCTCGCAACTCGCTCGGGCCGTCTTGTTTGGGTGGTTGTCGTCGTCTTGCAGGCTCGAGGGATCCCCCTCGGGCGTCCTCTTGAGGCCGTTGGAGCCTCGCTGGAGTTGGTCGCCAGGAGTACCGAGTCGTTGCACCTCCTCTCGGAGCATGGATGGTCGCTCGCGTTTCGTTACCGCCAAGTATAGACGAGTCCGAGCTTCCCGTCAACCTCAAGCGCCGCGATTGCAGCCGCTGCAACGCGGTTTCGTGAATTGGCAAGAGTGCGTTGCAGCCTCTGCAGGGCAGTTCC
>DASWIG010000623.1:0-20180 GCA_036397835.1 Thermoanaerobaculia bacterium | reverse complement strand
AGCTCCTCGACGAGACGTGCGTCCCGCGCATTGCCCCAGGTCGCTATCTTCAAGAAATCGTCTTCATGGATGGCACGTCGGGAGCTCAAAGACTTGACGAGCTCCGGTCCGATCTCGATCGTGCCGTGTCTCTCGAAATCCTTGGATCTTTCAACCGTGACATAGGAAAACGAGGATTGCGGCGAACCGGGCTGATTTGCCGCCACGTAGATCATTCCGGGATGGATCGCCGTCGGAAATACTCTCTCCCTATGAAGGGCAGCCAGATTCACTACCGTCCTGGGAACAAAGCGGCCGAGGAGCCCTTGTCGGGCAGTCACGGTGTCGGGGTGGTGGCTGAAGAAGCGCCGGGCACTCAAGATGAGCCCTAAGCGCGCGCCCTCCACGGCGAAGTCTGCAGCCCGCCATGCAAATGCTTGATCGGGCGGATCCTGCGACGGCAGAGAGATCTCGCGTTCTCGGCAGTAGACGACGTGGCGCAGCTCGTCAAGGGCTGCGGCTCCGGCAGCGGCCCGCGCGCCGCGCGGCCGTGTCCAGGGAGGATTGCCGAAGACCGCCGCGAAGCTCTTTTCGGCGAACGGTGCTTGCCGGTTGAAGTCGGCTTCGACGTCGAAAGCGTCGGCCGCGAAGAGATTGAAACAGCGCCGCTCGGAGCGCTTGTCAGCGTCGTCCGGATATACGAGGGCCTCGAACTTGACGCCGTTACCGAGATGGGGGTTGGGATCGAGCTCGAGCGCCGCCAGGTACAGGCTCACAGCGGCGATCTGTACCGCGCCGGCGCTCAGATCCACCCCGAAGATCTGCTTGTAGAGCGTGTCGCGGATCAGCTTTCGCGTCAGCGGAGCTCCCGCCGCCAGTCGCCGGCTCACCAGCCGGCGCAAGGCCTCCACGAGAAAAACCCCCGATCCGCAGGCGAGATCGAGCACGCGCGGTTCGGCCGGCAGCTCATCCTCGAAGTTGTCGTCGTCGAAGACCTCGGCGAGTGTCAGCTCGACGAGGTTCATCGGAGTGTAATGGGTGCTGCGGCTTTTCGCCGCCGTGGGATCGAGAGCGTGGGCGAATTCCTCGTAGATCGAGCTGAGAAGCTCCACTGGCACGACATCGAACTCATACGGCCAGAGATAGCGCTGGCCGGTCTTGGGATCCCCGCCCCGCAGGAAGAATCGCAGCTCCTCCAACTGGCCCGCCGAATACGGCCGCGCCCGTCCGGCGGGAAAGACGTCGCCGTTGAAGGTTTCCGCCAGCCAAGCGAACAGGCGCTGCGCGGCCTGCGGCTTTTTCAGAGCCTCCTGTACCCCTTCGACGCCGACCGCGGGGCGGAGCCGTTGCGGCGTCAACCAGCCTCGCGATTCGAGGTAACTCGCGAAGATGGCCCGCAAGAGCAGCCGGTGCGCCTCTGACAGCTCAAGGCCGGCTTCGCACAGCCTCCCGGCGACGCCCGACAGGTCCTGGATGAGCTGACGGTCGACGCGGTTCTTGCGGTCGATGCCCCGACCCGCCCGCCGCCAGAAGAGCCCCGACTCGATCTCCTGTCGGGAGACCGTGTCGCGCAGCTCTTCGAGCTGATCGGCGATCCTCTCGAAACGCCGGATCTCGATCCGCTCCAGACCGTCGCGTCCGGGCTTGGCCGGAGGCCTCGCGTAGGCGTCCAGAACGCGCACCTGGGTCGGCGTCACCACCCAGAGCATCGACGCTTGCCCGTGGTTCCAGGCGGCGCGCTGCCAGTCGAAGAGGCGGGCCACCAATCGGTCGGCTTCGAGGTCGGCGTCGAGGCGTTTGAAGTAGATGCAGGGAGAGCCCGAGAGCTCGTAGACATCTGAGATGCCCAGCCTTCCCCGGTCGGTCTCGGGTCGGAGCACCGCCTGGTATCGGAAGACGCGCTCGAAACGCTCGCGAAGCGACCGACTGTCCTCGTCCGGCCGATCCTTGCCCCCCTTCCTTCCCAGAAGCTGGACGGACCGCAGGTCTTCGGCCGACCAGACACGCTCGCCCAGCGGCCGGCCCTGCCGATAGAAGCCTGCCTGCTCCAGGATCTCCGGGTAGGGAACGTGCTGGCGCATCCTGATCCGTCCGCTTCGTGGCGATGCTAGCACATCAGCGGGATGGCGTGAACGAGGCGTCCTGACGGACTTCCTGGAAGCACGCTGGAGGCCGTGCAACGGATTCCCGGACTTTCCGGAAGAAGCGTGCGACGGCTCGCACCTCCGTCGCAGAAGTCGGGAAGGGCCATGTGGCGCTCGCACCCCCATCCGGAAAAGTTCGGAAGTGCCGCGGGCGGTTTTCCCGGCGGATCTTTGTCCGCGATGGCGTCCCTGACGGCGGCGTTCAGCCCGAGCCGTGAGCCTCGGGAGCGGAGACCGAGAACCGAGCGTCGTCGATCTCCACGTCGTGCTCGACCTCGGAGAGCTCCACCGTGAAGGAGCCCTGCGGCCGGGCGACGGTCCAGACGACGGGCGTCGTCACGCCGTCGACCTCGCGGTACTCCCCATAGTCGGTCTGCGTCGGCAGACGCCCCAGGGGCGTTTCCGTCCACGCCAGCGATCGCCGCAGGAGGCCTCCATCGAGGTCGAACGCCAGCTCGACGGCATGACCCAGAACTCGCGCTTCGACCACGATCACGTCGCGGTCGCCGATCCTGGCCTGGCCCGCCACCCGGCTGTCCGTGAAGACCCGCTCGGGGTCGACGGCCCAGGCGAAGTCGTTGGCGAGCACGGCGCCGGCGACCTCGGCGCCGGTCATCGGCCGCACGGGTCGGCCCGGCGCGGCCACGAGGCCCGCCGTCCCGTCGTAGGTCCGGACGTTGGCGCCGCCCGGAAACTGCACGGACGTCGAGACCTTCAGCGGCGAGGCCTGGAAGGTCTCGAACGAGTACTGCCGGCCGCCGAAGGCCGTGACCGTCCCCCGGCCGACGCGCGACGTCACCGCGCGCAGGGCGTCGCCGCCGGCGGCGCGCAGGTAGCCCGCGAAGACGTCCGCGGGCGTCCTCGCGGCGGACGCCGGCGTCTCCACCACCCCCGGGAGCCCCTCGGCGGCCGGCGGCTCCACCGCGGGCGCGGCGCCGCCGCGGTGGCAGGAGAAGCAGGTGACCTCCCGCCGCCCGTCGAAGTGCTCGTCGTTGATCGCCCGCATCATGCGCATCATCCGGCGGGCGGCCTCCTTGGCCGGCTTCTCGTCCTTCTCGAAGGCCCCGCGGACGTGACAGTGATCGCAGGTCACGCCGAGCGAGGCGGCAATGAAATCCATGGCGTGGAGGAGCTGGTCCGCCGGCACGTCGCGCAGCACCTGGACGTTCACGAACGCCTCTCCGGCCGTCCGCGGCGGCGCGGCGGCGGCGCCGGCGAGGAGCATCAGAGAAAGCGGAAGGACGTGGGCCGGCAGCATGGCACGCCATGATACATTGACGCCGCCGTGTCCACCACTTCGACTCGCCGCCTGCGACCCGTCCTGCTGCTCCTGCTCGCCGCCGCGGGCGTTCCGGGCTCGGCCCAGGAGTTCTCGGCGGTCGCCGGCCAGATGACGACGGACGAACGTCTGCGGCAGCACCCCTGGTGGCCGCGCAAGACCTTCGCGAGCGCCGACGACCACGTCGGCTCCGCCGCCTGCGGCGAGTGCCACGGCTCGATCCTGGCGGACCAGGAGACGACGGCCATGGCGCAAACGCTGGCCCCGGCGGCCCGTTTCGACGGCGACGGCATCGCCGGCGAATGGGAGCTGGGGCCCTTTCAGTACGAGCTGGCGCGGCGGACCGAGGGCCTCGGCTTCTCCGTCAGCGACGGCTCGCGCAGCCTGTCGGCGAGGATCGATTGGGTGTTCGGCGCCGGCGAGACCGGCTTCAGTTATCTGTGGCGGCAGGACGGCGTCTTCCACGAAAGCCGCTTCAGCTTCTTCCCGACGCTGGCGGCGCTGGCGGCGACTCCGGGCCGGCTGCGCGGCCCGCCGGTTTCCCTCGAGATGGCCGTGGGACGGCCGCTGCCGCCCAAGGAGGCGGAGGGCTGCTTTTCCTGTCACGGCAGCGCCATGGTGATCGACGGCGGCTTCGACCCGCGGCGGCTGACGCCCGGGATCACCTGCGAGGGCTGCCACGGCCCGGGCGCCGACCACGTGGCGCTCCTGAAATCGGGCCTCGACGGGAGCGGCGCCGTCTTCGACCCCGGCCGCCTCGACGCCGACGGCGTGCTCGACTTCTGCGGCGCCTGCCACGCCACCTTCTGGGACGTGGAGCTGGGGCCCGCGGAAGGGGTCGGGACCGTCCGTTCGCCCAGCTACCGGCTGGCCAGGAGCCGCTGCTGGGGCGGGGCAGGGGGACGCCTCACCTGTCTGTCCTGTCACGATCCCCACCGTCACCTCGAGCACGACCCGAAAGCCTACGACGCCGTCTGCCTGGAGTGCCACGCCGCCGCGCAAGCGCCTGCTGCGCACTGTCCCGTCGCCAAGGGGAGCTGCGTGACCTGCCACCTGCGGAGGGTCGAGCTGCCGGAGGTCCACGTGCAGTCGACGGACCATTGGATCAGGATCGTCCGCGAGGGCGAGGACTTTCCCGACTGAGGCCGTCGATGCGGTTGCGCTCGTCGCTCGCCGTCCTGGTCCTGAGCCTCGCGGCCGCGTCCGCCGGCAGCGCTCAGCCGGGGCTGCCGGCGCCGGCCGAGCTCGAGTGCGAGCTGGGGCAGCGCGCCGCGACGCTGGCGGCGGCCAAGGAGTCGGGGGACCTGACGGCGGTCGTCGCCGAGAGCCGCCGGCTCTCGGCGCTGCTGCTGCGGCTCATCGCCCACCTCGAGCTCGCCCAGGGGCGCCCGGAGCGGGCGTCCGAGTCGCTGCGCCAGGCCCACGGGATCGAGCCCGACCCGATGACGGCGTACGCCCTGGGAACGGTGCTGCTGCGCCGCGGCGAGAAGATGGAGGCACGCGAGGTCTTCGACCACCTCCTCGCCGGCGCCGGCGGACGCCCGGAGCTGCACCTGCTCATCGGCAACGCCTACGCCGCCACCTCGGAAGTCGAGGAGACGATCCGGGAGTTCGAGGCGGCGGCGGAGGGCAACCCGGGGCTTTTCCGCGCCCACCTCAACCTGGCCTACGCCCATCTGCTCCTGAACGCGGGCCAGAGCACACCGGCCACCCTCGCCGCGCTGCGGGCGGCCCTCGCCGTCGCCCCGACGTCCTACGAGGCGAACTACTACCTGGGTCACCTGGAGTCCCTGGAGAAGCGCTACGCCGAGGCTGCCGAGCACCTGCGCGCGGCGGCGGCGGCGCAGCCGCGGTCCGCGGATCCCTGGCTTCAGCTCGGGCTCAATGCCTTCGCCGCCGGCGACCTCGAGCAGGCCGAGACCTTGCTCCTGAAAGGCGTGGGGCTGGGGGAGGAGCACGGCGAGGACGTGAAGCTCCTTTCCCGCGCCTACGGCGCCTGGAGCCGCGTTGCCGCGTCGCGCGGCGACCTGGAAACGGGCGCGAGGTACTTCGCGCGTGCCCGCGAGCTCGAGGAGAAGCCGGCGCAAGATCCGCCCGCCGCGCCGCCTCCCGGAGCCGAGGAGGCGCGGCTCGCGGCCCTGCGCGAGCGCCACCGGGAGCTCGCCGACGTCCTGGCCAGCGTCTTCAACGACTGGGGCACCGCGGCGGCTCGCGGCGGCGATCCCGCGGAGGCCCTGCGCCGCTACCGCGACGCCGAGCGCTGGAACCCGTCGACGCCGCTGCTGATGCGCAACCTCGGGCTCGCGGCCCTCGAGGCCGGGGACCACGAAGAGAGCGTGCGAGCGTTGACGGCCGCCGCCGCGGCCGAGCCGCAAGATCGGTCGGTGCAGTCGCTCCTGGCCGTGGCGCTCTCCTCGGCCGAGCGCTGGGCGGAGGCGGCGAGGGCCTTCGACGCTCTCGGCGACGTGCTCTTCGAGAACCCGCGCACGGCCTACATGTGGGCCGCCGCGCTGGCGCGCTCGGGCGAGCCGGCGCGGGCGCGGGAGGTCCTGGCGCGCCTGCGCGCCTTGCCGCTGCCGCCGCCGGCGCTCGAGCAGCTCGGCGAGCTCTACCGCGAGATGGGGGATCACGAGACGGCGCTCGAGCTCTTCCGCGAGGCGCAAGCGCGGTAGCTTCGCCCCGGCTGAGCGCCCCGACGGCGGACGTCCCGCGCCCGTGTACAATCGCGCGATGCGGCCCGTTCTCTGCCTGCTCGCCGCCGCGCTCGCGTCCACGGTCGTCCAGGCCCGCAACCAGGACATCCGTTTCGACCGCATCGCCCTCGAGGAAGGCCTCTCCCAGGGCACCGTGACGGCGCTCCTGCAGGACCGCGTGGGCTTCATGTGGGTCGGCACCCAGGACGGTCTCAACCGCTACGACGGCTACGGCTTCACCGTCTACAAGCACGACCCGGCGGACGCGGGCTCCCTCGCGAACAACTCGATCCTGGCGCTGCTGGAGGACTCCCGCGGCGACCTGTGGATCGGCACCGAAGGCGGCGGCCTCGACCGCCGGCACCGGGAGACCGGGAGGATCACCCACCACCGGCACGACCCCGAGGACCCACGGAGCCTCTCCGGCGACCGGGTGCGCGCCGTGCTCGAGGACCGCCTCGGCGGCCTGTGGGTCGCCACCGACGAGGCGGGCCTCAACCGCTTCGACCCCGCGACCGGCGGCTTCGAGCGCTTCCGCCACGATCCGCACGATCCCACCAGCCTCGCCGACGACCGCGTGCGGGCGCTCTACGAAGACCGGGTGGGCAACCTCTGGGTGGGGACGATGGCGGGCCTCGCCCTCTTCGACCGCCGCCGCCGGACCTTCGTCGTCTACCGCCACGATCCCGCCAGGGCGGCGAGCCTCGGCGACGACCGCGTGCGCGCGATCCTCGAGGACCGTCAGGGGAGGCTGTGGATCGGCACCTTCAGCGGCCTCGACCTCTTCGACCGGGCCACGCTGCGGGCGCGGCGCTACGCCCACGATCCGCACGATCCGGGCAGTCTCGCCGCGGGCACGGTGCGGGCGCTGGCCGAGGACGCCGACGGGCGTCTGTGGGCCGGCACCGACGGCGGCCTTTGTCTCTTCGAGCCCGCGTCCGCGACGTTCACGCGCTATCGTCACCGTCCCGCCGACCCCAAGAGCCTGTCGAACGACCGGGTGATGGCGATCTACCAGGACCGCTCGGGCGTGCTCTGGGTCGGCACCCAGGGCGGCGGCCTCAACAAGTGGAGCCCCGCCACCTGGTCGTTCCACCACTACCGCAGCGAGCCGTCCGATGACGGCTCGCTTTCCAGCAACGCCGTGCTCGCCTTCGCCGAGGACGCGGACGGCGCGATCTGGATCGGGACCCTCGGCGGCGGCCTCAACCGCTTCGAGCGCGACACGGGCTCTTTCGAGCACGTGCGCCACGACCCGGCGGATCCGCGCAGCCTCTCCGACGACAACGTGACCGCGCTGCTCGTGGACGGCGAGGGCTCGCTGTGGGCGGGCACCCTGGCGGGGGGGCTCAACCGCCTGGCGCGGCCGCCGTCCACCTTCGAGCGCTTCCGGCACCTGGCGGGGCGTCCCGAGAGCCTCGCGGGCGACGGCGTGGTGGCGCTCTACGAAGACCGTGGCGGCACGTTGTGGATCGGCACCTTCGGCGCCGGCCTCGACCGCCGCGCCGGCGACGGCTTCGTCCACTACCGCCACGACCCTGGCGATCCCGCGAGCCTCGGCGACGACCGCGTGACGTCGTTCGCGGAGGACGCCGGCGGCGCCCTGTGGATCGGCACCGTCGGCGGCGGCCTCAACCGCTTCGAGGCGGCCACCGCCTCGTTCCTGCGCTACGGGCCGGATCCCGAGCGCCCGGAGAGCCTGCGCGACGCCACCGTCCTGGCGCTCCACGTCGACGCCGGCGTGCTGTGGATCGGCACCCGGGGCAGCGGCCTGGCCCGGCTCGAGCGGCCCGACGCCGCGCCCGGGGAGGCCGTCTTCGTCCACTACACGGAGCGCGACGGGCTCGCCAACAACGTCGTCTACGGCCTGGTCTCCGACGAGGGGGGCCGGCTGTGGGTGTCCACCAACGGCGGCCTGTCGCGCTTCGATCCCCGCGACGGGACGTTCAAGAGCTACCGCGCCAGCCACGGCCTGCAGTCGGACGAGTTCAATTTCGGCGCGCACTTGCGCACCGCCGGCGGCGAGCTGCTCTTCGGCGGCGTCAACGGCTTCAACCTCTTCCACCCCGACCGCATCGCGACCAACGACGTGGTGCCGCCGGTGGTGCTGACGTCGCTGGCCAAGCTCAACCGTCCGGTGGATCTCGGGCGTCCGGTCTGGCAGGCGGAGGAGATCGCGCTCGACCACCGCGACTACGTGATCTCCTTCGAGTTCGCGGCGCTCGACTTCACGGCGCCCGCCGCGAACCGCTACCGCTACAAGCTCGAGGGTCTCGACGAGGATTGGATCGATTACGGCGCTCTGCGGCGGGTGACGTTCACCAACCTCGACCCGGGACGCTACGTGCTGCGGGTGCAGGGGGCCAACAACGACGGCACCTGGAACGAGGACGGGTTGTCGCTGGCGGTCACCGTGGCGCCGCCGCCGTGGACCAGTCCCCTGGCGTGGGGCCTCTACGGCCTGGCGCTCGCCGCCGTCGCCGCGGGCTTCGCGCGTTTCCTGCGCTCCCGCGCCCGCCAGCGCCAGGACCTGCGCCGCGCCAAGGAGGCGGCCGAGTCGGCCAACCGCGCCAAGAACGAGTTCCTGGCCAACATGAGCCACGAGATCCGCACGCCGATGAACGGCGTGATCGGCATGACGCAGCTCCTCGCCGACACCCGGCTCGACGACCAGCAGCGCAAGCTCCTCGAGACGATCCGCGTGAGCGGCGAGGCCCTGGTGACGATCATCAACGACATCCTGGACTTCACCAAGCTCGAGTCCGAGGAGCTCGAGATCGAGAGCGCGCCCTTCGAGCTGCGCGCCGCGGTCGAGGAGGCCCTCGGCGTGGTGGCGCCCGCCGCCGCCCAGAAGGGCCTGCGGCTGGCCTACTGGATCGACGAGGACACGCCCGAGACGCTCGAGACCGACGCCGCGCGCACCCGCCAGATCCTGATCAACCTGCTCTCGAACGCCGTCAAGTTCACCGCGCGGGGCCAGGTGCTCGTACACGTGGCGTCCAGGCCGCTCGTCGGCGATCGGCACGAGGTCCGCTTCGCCGTGCAGGACACCGGCATCGGCATCGCCGAGGCCGAGCAGGAGCGGCTGCTCGAGCCCTTCACCCAGGCCGACGCGTCGTCGACCCGGCGCTTCGGCGGCACCGGCCTGGGCCTGGCCATCTGCCGGCGGCTCACCGAGCGCATGGGCGGGCGCCTGTGGGTCGAGAGCGCCGAGGGGAAGGGCTCGACCTTCCACTTCACGGTGCTGGCGCGCGCCGCCAACGGCCGCCGCCGCGCCTACCTCTACCGCGCCAACCCGCTGCTCGCCGGCAAGCGGGTGCTGATCGTCGACGAGAACGCGCCGGTGCGCCGCCTGATCCGCCGCTACGCCGAATCGTGGGGCCTGCTGACCGACACCGCCGGCGCGGCGGACGAGGCGCTCGGAATCCTGCGCGCCACGGTCCTCGACGCCGTGATCGTGGACTGGCAGACCCTGGCGCCCGCCGGCGCGGCACCGGCGCCGGAGCTCGCCGGCCGCTGCCTGGCGGACGGCGTGCCGATGGTGGTGATGAGCGACCTGGGCGCCGGCGTCGATCCCGTCTACCGGCAAGCGGCCCGGCACGGCGCGTTGCTCGCCAAGCCGCTCAGGCCCGTGCAGCTCTACGAGGCGCTGTTCCGGGTGGTGGCGGGGGCCGGCGCGCCGGCCGAGAATTAGATATATCGAGATTCGCGCATATCGCGTTCACCACGGGGGATTTTATCCGCCGGAATACTGTAATGTGGGTCGTAAGCTCCGCCGGCTAGCTTCTCTTTCGTGAGATAAGGAACGGGTCCACGGAGGAGGTACCCTGATGCGAAGCTCGATGAAGCTTTGGGTGGCGAAGTGTGTCTTTTATATGGCGACCGCCGCGACTCTGGCAGGTGCGTTGAGCGCCGGCCGAGGGTCCGCGGCGGACGCCGGACGCTACATCGTGCAGGGCCGTGACGTCGCCGCGGTGGCCCGCGCGGTCGGCGAAGTCGGCGGCGAGGTAACCCACGAAATGGGAATCATCCAGGCCGTCGGCGCCCGTTTGACGGCCGCCGAGCGCGCCGCTCTGGAACGGCGCGACGCGGTGCGGCGGATCTACGCCGACCGGGAAATCCGCGCGAGCAAGGCCCACGACGACGACGACGACGGCGAGGGCGGCGGCCGCTATCGCGACTCCCATTTCCCGACACAGGTCAACGCCGATCAGCTCCACCAGCAAGGACTCACCGGCCACGGCGTCACCGTGGCCTCGGTGGACAGCGGGCTGTGGAAGCAGCTCGCCGGTCTCAAGAGAAACGCGCTGGGATCCGATCGCATCCTCGTCCATTACGACGCGATCAAGGACAAGGTCGCGGGCGCCAACGCGCACGACGGCAACGGCCACGGCTCCCACGTGTGGAGCGTGCTCGCCTCCAGCCTCACCAGCGCGAGCTCCGGAGGCAAATTCAACGGCGTCGCGCCGAACGCCGACATCGTTTCGGTCAAGGCCTTCGACGAGGACGGCCGCGGCACCTATCTCGACGTCATCCGCGGCATCGACTTCGTGGTGGCCCACAAGGACGCCTACGGCATCCGCGTGCTCAACCTGTCGATGAGCGCGCCGCCGCGTTCCTTCTATTGGGACGACCCGTTGAACCAGGCGGTGATGGCGGCCTGGCGCGACGGCATCGTGGTGGTCACCTCGGCCGGCAACACCGGGCCGAGCGCGATGTCGGTCGGCGTGCCGGGCAACCTGCCCTACGTGATCACCGTCGGCTCGATGACCGACCGCTTCACCCCGGACGACCCGTCCGACGACGTGCTGTCGGCGTATTCCGCCGCCGGACCCACCGTCGAGGCGTTCGTCAAGCCGGACCTCATCGCCCCAGGCGGCCACATGCTGGGATTGATGAAGAAGAGCGACCGCATCGTCAAGGACCACCCGGAGCTCGACGCCGGCTACGACTTCTTCGTCATGTCGGGCACCTCGCAGGCGGCGGCGGTGGTCAGCGGCGTCGCGGCGCTGCTGCTCGAAGCGGATCCCGCGCTCACGCCTGACGGCGTCAAGTGCCGCCTCATGGCCTCGGCGCGGCCCGCCGTGGACCGCCACGAGCACCTGATCTACGGCCCCGTGCAGCAGGGCTCCGGGCTGATCGACGCCGCCGCCGCCGCCGCCAGCACCCTGACCGGGTGCGCCAACCAGGGCCTCGACGTCGTCGCCGACCTCGCCGGCGAGCACTTCGTGGGCCCCGTGCGCTTCGCCGGCGGCCACTTCGTGATCGGCGAGGGCGCCTATCCGTGGGACGGGTCCTTCGTGCAGGAGGGCGACATCGCGCCCGGCGGCAACCCGTGGCTCGACGGCGGCCCGCAGACCGAGGGCAACCCGTGGCTCGACGGCAACCCGTGGCTCGACGCCCGCTCCCTGCTCGACGGCAACCCGTGGCTCGACGGCAATCCGTGGCTCGACGGCAACCCGTGGCTCGACGGCAACCCGTGGCTCGACGGCAGCGTCTGGTACGATGGCAATCCGTGGCTGGACGGCAGCCCGTGGCTGGACGGCAATCCGTGGCTGGACGGCAGCCCGTGGCTGGACGGAAACCCGTGGCTCGACGGAAACCCGTGGCTCGACTCAGTAGGGATCAATACCTGGGTTGATCAGGATTGAGGCCACCGCGCCCTCGCCGAATCGCAGACCGCGCCACCTCCCGGTGGCCGGTCTGGCGTTGTTGCTGATCCCCGGCGCCGCCGCGGCCCAGCCCAGCCTCCGCTTCGAGCGCCTCACCCCGGAGGACGGGCTGTCCCAGGGGACGGTCACCTCGATCGTCCAGGACGGCGCCGGGTTCATGTGGTTCGGCACCCAGGACGGCCTGAACCGTTTCGACGGCTACGGCTTCCGCGTCTACAAGCATGACGCCGGCGATCCCGCCTCGCTGCCGCAGGACTGGGTGCGGGCGATCCTGGAAGACCCCCCCGGGGGCCTCTGGATCGGCACCGACGGCGGCGGCCTCGGGCGCTGGGATCGCGCCTCGGACACCTTCAGCACCTACCGTCACGATTCCGCCGATCCGGCCAGCCTCTCCGGCGACCGCGTCGGCGCCCTGGTGCGCGACCGAGCCGGCGCTCTGTGGGTGGGCACCTACGAGTCGGGCCTGAATCGCCTCGCCGCCGCCGGCACCTTCGAGCGCTTCCGGCACGACCCCGGAGATCCCGCCAGCCTGAGCGACGACCAGGTGCGGGCGGTCTACGAAGACCGGCTCGGCAACCTGTGGATCGGCACCCTGGGTGGGCTCAACCTCCTCCAGGGCGTCTCCGGCGGCTTCGTCCGCTACCGCCACGACCCCTCCGACCCGGCGAGCCTGGGCGACGACGCGGTGCGCTCGATTCTCGAAGACCACGCCGGCCAGCTCTGGGTCGGCACCCTGGGCGGCCTCCACCGCTTCGAGCGCACCGCGGGCCGGTTCGTGCACTACCGCAGCCGCCCCGACGATCCCGCGAGCCTCGTCGACGACCGGATCCGGGTGCTCTTCGAGGACCGCCAGCGCCGGCTGTGGATCGGCACCGACGGCGGCCTGCACCTCTACCAGCGCGACTCCGACGACTTCGTGCGCTACCGGCACCGGCCCGGCGACCCGACGAGCCTGGCCAGCAACGTGGTGGCCTCGATCTACCAGGACCGCGGCGGCGTGCTGTGGATCGGCGCCATCGGCGGCGTCCACAAGTGGAACCCCGCGACCTGGTCCTTCGCCCATTACCGCAGCGACCCGGCCAAGCCGTCGAGCCTGTCGAACGATGCCGTCTTCGCGCTCACCGAGGACGAGCGCGGGCGCCTGTGGATCGGCACCTTCGGCGGCGGCCTCGACGTCTTCGACCGCGACTGCACCTGCTTCGAGCACTTCCGCCACGACCCCTCCGACCCGGCGAGCCTGAGCGACGACCGGGTGACGTCGCTGCTGCGCGACCGCGACGGCGAGCTGTGGGCCGGCACGGTGGCGGGCGGGCTCAACCGCTTCGACGAGCGCCGGCGGACCTTCGCCCGCTTCACGCCCGACCCCGGCGACCCGGCGAGCCTGAGCCATCCCGGCGTGATGTCGCTCTTCGCGGACTCCCGCGGCCGGCTCTGGGTGGGCACTGCCGGCGGCGGCCTCGACCGCTTCGATCCCGAGCTCGGCGGTTTTCGCCACTACCGCCACGACCCCGGCGATCCCGCGAGCCTGAGCGACGACCGCGTGACCGCGTTCGCGGAGGACGCCGCCGGCGTCCTGTGGGTCGGCACCGGCAGCGGCGGGCTCAACCGGCTCGACGGCGAGGCCGGCACCTTCGCGAGCTGGCGCCACCACCCCGGCTCGCCCACCAGCCTGCCGGGCGACCACGTCAGCGCCCTCCACGCCGATTCCCGGGGCGTGCTGTGGATCGGCACCCACGGCGACGGGCTCGGCAAGCTCGAAGGGATCGACCCCGCCACCGGTCAGGCCACCGTCCGCACCTTCACGGAGCGCGACGGTCTGCCCAACGACGTGATCTACGGCATCCTCGGCGACGACGCGGGGCGGCTGTGGCTGTCGACCAACAACGGCCTCTCCTGCTTCGACCCGCTCGCCGGGACCTTCAAGAACTACAACAAGAGCCACGGCCTGCAGGCGGGCGAGTTCAACTTCGGCGCCCATTACCGCAGCCCGAGCGGCGAGATGGTCTTCGGCGGCGTCAACGGCTTCAACCGCTTCGACCCGCGCCGGGTCGGGGGCAACGACCACGTGCCGCCGATCGTGGTGACCTCGTTCTTCAAAGCGGGCCGGCCCGCGGAGCTCGGCGTGCCGATCTCCGAGGCTCGCGAGGTCGTGCTCGGGCACGCCGACCACGTCTTCTCGCTCGAGTTCGCGGCCCTCGACTTCGTGGCGCCGCGCGAGAATCGGTACGCCTACAAGCTGGAGGGCTCGGACGACGAGAGTTGGATCGACCTCGGCACCTTCCGGCGGGCGACCTTCACCTATCTGGATCCCGGCCGCTACGTGCTGCGGGTCAAGGGCGCCAACAACGACGGCGTGTGGAACGAGGAGGGACTGGCGCTGGCGGTCACCGTGGTGCCGCCGCCGTGGCGCACCCTGACGGCGTACCTGCTCTACGCCGCGGCCGCCGCTGCGCTGGCGCTCGGCCTGGTCGCCGCCCGTCGCCGCAAGGTCCGGCGCCGGCAGGCGTTCATCGGGGCGCAGCAGGCGGCGCGGGCGGCGCAGGCCGCGAGCGAGGCCAAAGGCGCCTTCCTGGCCAGCATGAGCCACGAGATCCGCACCCCGATGAACGGCGTCATCGGCATGACCAGCCTGCTGCTCCAGACCGACCTGACGAGCGAGCAGCGCGGCTACCTCGAGACCGTGCGGGTGAGCGGCGAAGCGCTGCTGCGCATCCTCAACGACATCCTCGATTTCTCGAAGATCGAGTCGCGCAAGCTCGAGCTCGAGATCACGCCTTTCGACCTGCGCTCGTCGATCGAGGACGCTCTCGACCTGATCGCCCCGACTGCCGCCGGCAAGGGTCTCGACCTCACCTACTGGATCGACGAGGGCACGCCCGAGTCCGTGGTGGGCGACGGCCAGCGCGCGCGCCAGGTGCTCGTGAACCTGCTCTCCAACGGCGTCAAGTTCACCCGCGCCGGCGGCGTCGACGTGCGGGCGTCGGCCGAGCGCCTGGACGAGGAGAGCTACGAGATCCGCTTCTCGGTGCGCGACACCGGCATCGGCATTCCCGAAGGCCGCGTGCGCGACCTGTTCCAACCCTTCTCCCAGATCTCGGACTCGGCCACCCGCCGCTTCGAAGGCACCGGCCTGGGTCTGGCGATCTGCAAGCAGCTCTGCGAGCTCATGGGCGGGCGCATCTGGGTGGAGTCGACCGTGGGGGAGGGCTCGACGTTTTTCTTCACCATCCGCTGCGACGAGGCCACCACCCTCGACCGCTCCTACCTCTACCACGCCGATCCGATATTGGCGGGCAAGCGCGCGCTGGCCGCCGACGACGGCGCGCTGGTGCGCGAGATGCTCGCCCGCCACGCCGCCTCCTGGGACCTGCGTCTCGAGACCGCCGGCTCGACGGACGAGGCCGTTGAGCGGCTGCGCCGCGGCGAGCCCTTCGACGTGGCGATCCTCGACCGCGACCTGGTCGAGCGGCAGCTCGAGCGCTGGGTGGGGGAGATCCGGCACGTCACGCGTTTCCGCAACCTCCCCCTGGTCCTCCTGACCACTCCCGGACGGCACGAGGGCGAGTCGCCGGCGGACCTTGTGGGCGCGAACGCGATCCTCAAGCCGGTCAAGCCCGCCCACCTCTACCAGGCGCTGGTGAGCCGTCTCTCGGGGGCGTCGGCGTCGACGCCGCGCCGGGCGCCGGTGCCGGCCGCCGAGAACGAGGTCCGACCCCTGCGCATCCTGCTGGCGGAGGACAACGTCGTCAACCAGCAGGTGGCGTTGCAGATGCTCAATCGTCTCGGCTACCGCGCCGACGCCGTGGTCAACGGCCTCGAAGTGCTGGAGGCCCTCGGCCGCCAGCCCTACGACGTGGTGCTGATGGACCTGCAGATGCCCGAGATGGACGGTTTCGAGGCCACCCGCGGCATCTTCGAGCTGTGCGGCGAGGAGCGTCCCTACGTGATCGCGGTCACCGCCCACGCCATGCTCGGCGACCGCGAGCGCTGTATGGCCGTGGGCATGGACGATTTCCTGAGCAAGCCCCTGAAGCTCGAGCACCTGCGCGGCGCGCTCGCCAAGGTGCCGGCGAAGCGGGCGGCGCGTCCGGCGCCGGCGGCGCGCCAAGAGGAGACCGGCTGAGTGCTACCCGATGCGGACGTCACGACGCTCGTCGACCTGCTGGCGGCGCGCGTCCGCGACGACCCCCGCCGCGCGGCCTTCACCTTCGACGGCCGCGCCGTCTCCTTCGGCGACCTGTGGGACGACGCCGGACGCTTCGCGTCGCTGCTCGCCGGCCGCGGACTCGAGCCCGGCGCACGCGTGCTCCTCGCCCTGCCCAACGGCCACGAGTTCTTCGCCGCCTTCTACGGCGTCCTGCGCGCCGGCGGCGTCGCCGTGCCGCTCTTTCCGGGCTCGGGACGCGAGCGCACGGCGCGTTTCGCCCGTCTCTGCGGCGCCCGCGTCCTCGTCGTGCCGTCGGTGGCCCACGAGCCGGCCGCGGGCGTCGACGTGCTCCGCCTCACCGACGCCGACGCCTTCCCCGCCGCCGGCGACTTCCCTGCCGTCGATCCCCAGGACGTCGCCTTCCTGCAATACACCTCGGGCTCGACCGGCGATCCCAAGGGCGTGGAGCTGCGGCACGCCAACCTGATCGCCAACGTGCGCCAGCTCGTCGCCGGCTTCGGCGTCACCGCGGACGACGTGTTCGTGAGCTGGCTGCCGGTACACCACGACATGGGGCTGATCCTGATGACCCTGGTGCCCTTCTACGCCGGCGCCGAGCTCGTGCTGCTGCCCACCAGCCTCGCCAACGTGCGGCCGTGGCTCGCCGCCATCGCGGAGCGCCGCGGCACCTTCACCGCCGCGCCCGACTTCGCCTGGCGCATGTTGCTGCGTTACGCCCGCGAGCCCGAGCGCTACGACCTCTCCAGCCTGCGGGTCGCCCTGAACGCGGCCGAGCCGGTGCGCGCGCGCACGATCGCCGACTTCGAGCGGACCTTCAGCCTCGGTCCGGTGACGATCGCCGGCTACGGGCTGGCGGAGGCGACGGTGGGCGTCAGCGCCTGGCCGCCGGGCACGCCGCCCAAGGTGGACGCGCGCGGTTTCGTCTCGATCGGCAAGCCGTTTCCGGGCGTCGACATGGCGATCCTCGCCGCCGGCGAGCTCGCCGGCGCGGGCGTCGAGGGCGAGATCCTGGTGCGCGGCCCGGCCACTTCTCGCGGCTACTTCCGCAACCCAGAGGCGACGGCGAAGCTCTATTGGCGCCACGGCTACCTGCGCACGGGCGACCTCGGCTACTTCGACGACGACGGCGACTTCTTCGTCGTCGGCCGCGCGAAGAACGTGATCCTCCACGGCGGCCGCAACCTGGCGCCGCAGGAGGTCGAGGAGATCGTCGACCGGCTCGACGCGGTGCGCGCCTGCGCCGCCGTCGGGATCGACCGCGGGCGCCTCGACGGCGAGCAGGTCTACGTCTTCGCCGAGGCGCGCCGCCCCGGCGCCGTCGACGGCGCGGAGTTGGTGCGGACGATCGTCGAGCGGCTTCACGGCGAGCTCGGGCTGCGGCCGGCACGGGTCTTCGTGCTGCGTCCGGGAGCCTTGCCGCGCACCGTCAACGGCAAGCTGCGCCACGGCGAGCTCAGGAGCCGCTATCTCGAGGGCGCGCTGAAGGAGCTCGTCCTGTTTCCGGATTGGTGAGGTTCGGTGCGGCCGGCCGCGCTCTGGGCTTCCCGTTCGCTCCTCCATCCCAGGAGCTCGAAGCCTAGAGCGAGGTGGGCCGCGAAGACGGATTCAGGCACCAGGACCTTGCCGCCGTCTTTTCCGGGACTCGGCGTCTCGTCGAGGTCCCACAACTGCTCGAGACCGTAGGTCAGGAGCGCCGGAATGCCGCCGGATGCCAGCATGAGGGCGTCGAGGGCTGGGAGGGGAATCCCCCCTCCGCGTAGCGGAGGAACTCGTCGAAGAGCAGCACGAGCCGCTCGGGCACGTCGTCGCGGGCAAAGTAGGCCTCGAAGAGCTTGCGCGAACGCAGCGGTCCGGCCACCGACACCTCGAGGGATTCCGCCAGACGTTCGAGGCAGTCCTCCACGGTGAGCCGCGGCGGAGGCTCCGGAATGAGCAGGACGCGCAGACCGGATTCCCGTTCGAGCGCTGACCTGAGCTGCCTCAGGAAGACGCTCTTGCCCATGCCGCGGCCGCCGAGCGTCACCGCGCTGCCGCCGCGGCGCAGCCGCGCGGCGGTCTCCCGGATCTCCGGCCGCAGGAATTCGATCCCGGGATGGTGGGTCTGCCAGTCGTAGGGATTCATCGGTGGCCTCGGACGGAGTATAGCGCCGCGAATCGATGCTTCCTACCGCCGCGACTTCGGCACCGACGCATCGCGCTCATGGGATGTCGTAATGGCCTGGCTCGGCAGTCCATGGCGCTCATTTCGTCCATCCGACGGCGTCGAACGAGTGAAATGAGTCTCAATTCGCTCATCCGACGCGGTCGAATGAGCCACATGGGACTCATTTCATCCATTCGACACCGTCGAACGTGCGAAATGGGACTCATTTCGTCCATCCGACGCGGTCGAATGAGCCGAATGAGCCTCAATCGGCCCATCTGACGGCGTCAAATGAGTGGGTTGAGACATAAGTACAGCGCTCGAACGATGCTGAGCCTCGTCATGGGCCGTATCGAGCCCATGGCTCGACGCGCCGACGCGTCGCTCGAGCTGCGCCTCGGCGCGCCCGCGGCGGGATATCTCCTGGTGGCGGACCGCTTCACCCGCGGCTGGCGCGCCACGGTGGACGGTGAGGACGCCGGATCGACCGCGATTCAGAGAAGGCAAGGGGCACTCAGCGGCCTCAGGTCTCGTCGCTGGCCGCGGACATCTCGACGAGGAGGCCCTCGACCGCAGCCCCCGACCGCAGGTCGACGACGACCTCGACGTCCGCGAAACCCGCCTTCGCGAACGTGAGCCGCCAGCGGCCGAGCAGCAGCGGGCTCACGCGGAAGCGCCCGTCGGCGTCGGTCTCGGGCGAGTAGCCGAGATTCACGAAAAAGGGAGGCCGGCCTTCGTCCTCGACCGGTGCCAGCCCTACGGTGACGCCGGCCAGCGGGGGCCCTCCCGCGGCGGCCACCTGACCCTCGATCCAGGCGGTGCCGAGGACGATCTCGAGCTCCTCGTCGTCGGCCAGCTCGATCGGCTCCCGGTGGAAGACGGAGCCCCAGCCGATCCTCAGCTCGTAGGGCCCCGCCGGCAGCTCGGCGAGACGGAAGCGTCCCTCGGAGTCGGTCGTCGCGTGCGCCGAGGCGCCGTCGACCCTGAGAGTCACGAAGGCGCCGCCGGCGGGCCGCGGCGACTGCCCGGGGCCCGACTCGAGCACCGCGCCGGAGAGCGTGAAGCCGCCCCGGAGCTCGAGGTCGCGCACGACCTCGAGGTCGCCCGGCGCGATCTCGACGTCGGCTTCGAGCCGGCGGCCGCCGGCGGCGGCGAGGAGCTTCCACCTGCCCCGCGCCAGGTTCGCGAGCTCGTACGCGCCCTCGAAGTCCACCCGCGCCCGCCGCGAGCCGCCCACCTCGCTGAAGACCATGAGCGAGACCTCCGCCAGCTCGTCGAGCTCGAGGCCGAGGACCCGGCCACGCAAGGTCGCGCCTCGTTCCATCTCGATGGCGACGCCGTACACGTCGCCGTCCACCGCCACCGCCTCGGTCGTCCGCGCCGTGGCGTAGCCCTCTTTCGCCGCCTCGATCGCGTAGAGGCCGCTCGTCACGCCGGCGAACGCGAAGGTCCCGTCGCCGGCGCTGCGCACGGTCGCGCCGCCGGCATGGGTGTTGACGTCCCCTTCGTGCAAGGTCAGGGAGACGCCGGCGACCGGCAGTCCGGCGGCGTCGGAGACGTGGCCCGCGACCTCGAAGCCCGGCGCCAGCTCGAGGTCGAGGGCGTAGGTGCCGACCTCGACGTCGATCGCCTTCGGCGGCGAGCGCTGCAGACCGTGCAGCGACGCGGTTACGATCAGGAGTCCGGGCGCCAGACCCGCGAGACGGTAGCGGCCATCGTGGTCGGTCACCCCGACGCCGGCCGTGGGATCCTCGGGGGACTGCGAGGACACCTCGACGAGCGCCCCGTCGGCGGGCCTGCCGTCGGGTAGCGTCACCTTGCCGGCGAGGACCACGGCGGGTCGGAGCACGACCTCGAGGTCGTCGATCTCGCTTCCTTCCGGGACCTCGAGCGCCGGCAGGCGCGCCGGCGCGTAGCCGTCGGCGTGGACCGCGACCTGCGCGGGGCCGGACGGCACCTGTTCGAGCCGGAAGCGGCCGTCGACGTCGGTCTGAGCCGCCGCCCCCACCACGTCGGAGCGGACCGGGTGCAGCATGACGGCGGCGCCGGCCACGGGATGAGCGCGGTCGTCGATCACCCGCCCGGCCAGGCGGCTCGCCGGG
>DASWIG010000622.1:0-10468 GCA_036397835.1 Thermoanaerobaculia bacterium | reverse complement strand
GCCGAGGTTGGGCACCTGAGTTTGACGTTTGGACACGGGCGTCGGGCGGGCTCTTATCAACCGTCCCGATCCCTCAGTCTGCCCGACGCCGATGTCCCTCTTTTTCCACCACCGCCGGTCGTCCGGCGGTGGATGTGTTTTTGGGCGTTCACGTCACGATACCCTCGGCCATCAGCTCGGCCTGACGAAGGACCAATTGCGTGGCGCCCTCCTGGGCGTCGGGAGGATAGCCGTACTTGGCCAGGAGCCGTCGAACCGTCCGCCGCATGTCCGCCCGCACCGTCTCCCGTCGCGTCCAGTCGAGGGAGGTCTTCCCCTTGATCCGGACGGCAAGCTCCTTCGCGATCTCCTTCAGGGTCCCGTCCTGCATCACCTCCCGGGCCGAGACGTTGTCGGCGAGCGCGTCGTAGAACGCCAACTCCTCCTCGGTCAGCCCCGACTCCTCTCCGCGATGGACCGCCTCGCGGATGGCGCGGGCCAGGCCGATCAGCTCCTCGATCACCTGGGCCGTCGTGATCGCGCGGTTGGTGTAGCGGGTGAGCACCGATTCGAGCGACTCGCGGAAGCTCCTGGACTGCACGAGGTTGACGCGCTCGCGGCTTCTGATCTGGTCGTTGAGCAGCTTGCGCAGGGTCTCGAGTGCCAGGTTCTTGTGCGGCAGCGCCGCCAGACGTTCCAGGAACTCGTCCGAGAGGATGCCGACGTTGGGCTCGGGAAGGCCGGCGGCCTGGAAGAGGTCGATGACGCCGTCGGAGGCGAGCGCGCCGGAGATCACCTGCCGAACCGCGGCCCGCACGTCGGGCGGCGGCGGAGGGCCGTCGTCCGCCAGCCGCTTGCGGATCGCCGCCCGCACGGCCTGGTAGTAGGCGAGGTGGTCTCGAATGGCCTCGGTCTCCAGGCGCGGCACCGAAATAGCGAAGGCCTTCGAGAGCGCCGCGACCATGCTCATGAACCGTCGCTTCCCGTCCACCTGCTCCAAGACATGGTCCGCACCAGCGGTCACCAAGCGGAGCTGCTCTTCTTCGCCGGCACGGGTGAACCCGCGATAGTCGGCCAAGTTGAAGAAGTCCAGCAGAGCCTCGAACTCCCGCTGCATGACCGGGACCGCCTCGTCCTGGATCGCCGCCACCGGGCTGCCCTGGCCGCCGGCCTGGGTATAGGTCTGAACCGCGTCTCGGAGCTCGTCGGCGATGCCGAGAAAGTCGACCACGACGCCGCCGGGCTTGTCGCCGAACACCCGGTTCACGCGCGCGATCGCCTGCATCAGGTTGTGCCCCGCCAGCGGCTTGTCCAGGTACATGGTGTGCAGCGGCGGGCAGTCGAAGCCCGTCAGCCACATGTCGCAAACGATCACCAGCCGCAGGTCGTCAGCCGGGTCCTTGAACCGCCGCGCGATCACCTCGCGCCGCCCCTTGGTTCGGCCGTGAGAGCGGAACTTCTCGACCCGGAGCTCGTAATCAGCGTCGCTCTCGGAGAGAGAGCGCCGCGGAGGATTGGGGTCCATCACCACCTTGACGAAGCCCTCGTCGTCGCTCTCCGCGTGCCAGCAGGGCCGCAGCGCGACGATCTCGTCGTAGAGATCCGTGCAAATGGTGCGGCTCATGCAGACGGCCATGGCTTTGCCTTCGATGGCCTCC
This sequence comes from Thermoanaerobaculia bacterium, assembly GCA_036397835.1. Classification (GTDB taxonomy): domain Bacteria; phylum Acidobacteriota; class Thermoanaerobaculia; order Multivoradales; family J023; genus DASWIG01. Next base: position 8,831 of record DASWIG010000622.1, on the reverse strand, counting down.
CGCCGCTTCTCGAAATGCTGGACGATCTGCTCGGCGACCAGGTGCAGCCGCTTCTGCGCCCCGAGCAACTCTTCGAGCGGGATCTCGCAATAGAGCGGAATATCGAGCCCGTCCCGACTCGCTTCGAGCGCCGCTTCAAGCCCCGCCTCGGCCTTCCGCACCCCTACTTCGTCGGGATGGAGGGACACCAGCCGCATCTCATAGTAGATCGGGACGGTGGCGTCGTCGTCGATGGCCTGGCGGATGTCGTAGACGTCCGCGTAGTTGCCGAACACTGCCTGGGTGCTGCGGTCGTCCCGCTCGAGCGGGGTGCCGGTGAAGCCGACGAAGGTAGCGTTGGGGATCGCCGCCCGCATCCACCGCGCGCCGCCTTCGAGAAATCCATACTGGCTGCGGTGAGCCTCGTCCGCGAGGACCACGACGTTGGCCCGCTCGCTGACGGCAGCGCCGCGTTCCTCGAATTTCTGGATAGTCGTGAACACCACGCCGCCGGAGGCCCGGTTGAGCTTCGCCGCCAGATCTTCCCGATTCTCGGCCTGCTCCGGCTGCTGGCGCAAAAGCGCGCGGCCGGCGGCGAAAGTGCCGAAGAGCTGACCGTCGAGGTCGTTGCGATCGGTCACCACCACGATGGTCGGGTTGGCGAGCTGGTCGTCGCCGATCAGCGCTCCGGCCAGCATGAGCATGGTCAGGCTCTTCCCCGAGCCCTGGGTGTGCCAGATCACGCCGCCGCGGCCGTCGCCTTCGCCGGCGGGCGGCTTGAGCGCTGCCTTCACCGAGGCCCGGGCGTTGCGTACCGCGCGGAACTGGTGGTATCCCGCCACCTTCTTGACGATCTCCCCCGTGCGGTCGTCCTCCTCGAAGGTCACGCAGTGCCGCAGGTAATCGACAAGCAGGCTCGGCTCGAAGACGCCCCTGACCAGAGCCTCCAGGCTCAGTGAACCGGGGTCGCGATAGTCGGCGACCGACCGCCAGGGCGAGAACCGATCGGGACCGGCGGTCAATGAGCCGACGCGGGTCGAGTCGCCGTCGCTGACCACCATCAGCTCGTTGTAGACGAAGAGCTGCGGGATCTGCTGCCTGTAGTCCTGGGGCTGCCCGTACGCCTGCCATGGCCCCGCCCGTTCGTCGGTCGGGTCCTTGAGCTCGAAGACCGCGACCGGGAGGCCGTTGAGGAACGCCACCAGGTCGGGCCGGCGGGTCACGTTGCCGCGCTGGACGATGAGCTGACTGACCGCCAGGAAGTCGTTTCGCGACGTCTTGGCGAAGTCCACCAACCACGCCTTGTCTCCACGGGTATCGCCGTCCGCCGTGCGGTACTCGACGTCGATGCCGTCGGTCAAGAGGCGGTGGAACCAGCGGTTGTTCTGCGCTAGCGTCGGCTCGGGCGGGCGCGTGACGACCCGCACCGCCTGCTCGATGGCGTCTTCCGGGAGTTGGTCGTTGATCCGCCGGAGTGCAGCCCTGAGCCGCGGCTCCAGGACCACCTCCTCGTAGCTCTCCCGCAGCCGACCCCCCGGCTCCGCTCCCGGCGAGATCTCCGCCCCTCTGCGGATGTGGTAGAATGCCGATTCGAACCAGGCTAGCGCGAGCTTCTCGACGAAGCGCTCACTGAAAACCGTCACTTGTCGTCCTCCATCGCAACTTCACCAGAGGCTATCATCTTCCGCCAGTCATTGAGGCGTCTGATGTACCCTTGTCGGTTCACCGCGTAAAGAACCGCACTGGGGTATTGGGGGTCACCAAAGACGAGTATTGGACTGGGATCCGGCGACCACTAGGCTTCGCGGTCTCTACCACAGTCTGGTCACGGGTGTCGAGATCGTCAGGCATCACTGTTTCTCGAGAAACGAATCTCACCGTCGAGCAGCGCAGGAGCAAGCGTGTCCCTGAGCGTAACCAGACGGAGAGACTGTCGCTCATTAATATGCACCAAATCGAAAAGTGGCCGAATATGTTTATCGGCCGCTTCGATATAGGACGCCGGTGGCTCTACAAATGTAGCGTCTCCCAGGTGACTTCTCTTGATGTGACCCATTGTAGTTGCCTTCGTTGCTGCGATTGCCCGGAAAAATGGCATCGCTTCAACCAAGCGATAATAAACATACCATTGAGGGCGATCAATTGGTATAACCCTAAAAATGTGCTGATTGACAAGCGCTTCGTCGCGGTGCCATCGATGAACCCCCAGAGAGCCGGACCAGGCGAAGAGAATGTCTCCTGGGAATGCAGTATACTGAGGTTCCGCGTAAATGTCGGAGTACTTAGTCGAGCTACCAGGCCCTGAATTAAGTTCTGCTATCCGGATTATCATTCTCCCCTTCCCATTCTCGTGTCTAGTAAAGGCCATTCCGTTGACGTACTCGGCAGCGTCCGAGATGGCTGAAGTCTCCCATCCCGCCGGGACCAAGCCCAGCACAGTCTCTACAAGTCGATCTGGTAACTGGTCAAAGATTCTCTGTGGCATTCCTCGGAAACCTACCGCGCCGCCGACCTTGGCTTTGACCGGTACGAAATCGACAAACCATGCTTTGAAGATCGCTCGCGCCATCGTCTCTAGGGTCTCGTTGATCCGCTGGGTCAGTTCGATTTCGTCGCCCAGCGACCCAATGATATCCATTATCCGCTCTATCTCGCCCCTTGGCGGCGAGAGGATCGGCAGCCTCCGAACGTCACGAAGATTGAGGGTGGCCTGCACTGTTGTCGTTGCCCACATTTGAATGAGGCGCTGTATCTCTCTCGAGCGGAGGCAATTAGCAATCCAGTTAGGATCAAAATCCGATTTAATAGGAATGACGGCGACCGCTCCTGCGACGTTCCAGCCAACCAGCGATTGAGGCACAACGGCGCATTCCCCAAGGGTGCCGACTACAGACAAGAGAACTTCTCCACCGCTCAGCCGGGTGCGTTCGTACTTCGCCTCGATCTTTGGAGAGACCATAAGGACATCTCTTGTCTCGATGCGCCCATTTCGGAGGTTGTTTACTCGAATTACTGGCACGCCGGATGGATCATGCTGCCCGGGTTGAATAATACCGTAGGAGATTCCGCGATCACTCTCCACCAGATCCTGAAGCGCACAGACTCCCCAATCTTTCGGGAGGGGCCTATCAAGGCATGACGCCTGAGGCTCACCCGCCATAACCCAGCCCCTTCAGATTCGACTTGATTCGAGCTTTGAGCTGATCTGACTCGGAGAATAGCTCGTTCACCTCAGTCGTCAGACGCCGCATCTTGTCCTCGAACGGCTCCCCATCGGCCTCGATCTCGGCGGCCCCGACATAGCGGCCCGGGGTCAGGACGTGGGCATGCTTCCGGATCTCTTCGATGGTGGCGGATTTGCAGAAGCCGGACACGTCTTTGTACTTGCAGGCGCCGGCTTCACCGCGCCAGGCATGGTAGGTGCCGGCGATGCGGCCAACGTCACTGTCAGGCGGGAGCGGATGCTCGTCGCGGCCGCTCAGGACACGAAGAGTGCGGGTTTCCATCTCCCCCACCAGCCGCGCGTCGATAAAGAGGGTCTCACTGCGGCGGTCGCGCCCTGCGGGTTTGAGCTTCGTGCCGGTCTTGTCGCGGCAAACGAACCAGAGGCAGACCGGGATTCCGGTCGTCAGGAAGAGCTGCGGCGGCATGGCAATGATGCAGTCGACCAGGTCCGCCTCGATGATGTTCTTGCGGATCTCACCTTCGCCGCCACTGTTCGACGACAGCGAGCCGTTGGCCATGACGAAGCCCGCGATGCCGCCGCCGCGGCCGTTGGCCGGGGCCAGGTGGTGGATGAAGTGCTGTATCCAGGCGTAGTTGGCGTTGCCCATCGGCGGCACGCCGAACTTCCAGCGCACGTCGTCGCGGAGCAGCTTCCCAGACCAGTCCGAGATGTTGAACGGCGGATTGGCGAGGATGTAGTCGGCCTTGAGGTCGGGGTGCAGGTCGCGGACGAAGCTGTCCGCGGGCTGCGCGCCGAGGTTGGCCTCGATGCCCCTGATCGCGAGGTTCATGTGCGCCAGCCGCCAGGTCGTGGGGTTCGACTCCTGGCCGAAGATGGAGATGTCGCGCCGTTGGCCGCCGTGCTCTTCGACGAACTTCTCGGACCGCACGAACATCCCGCCTGAGCCGCAGCACGGGTCGTAGACCCGGCCCTCGTAGGGCTCGATCATCTCCACCAGCAGGCGGACGACCGAGCTGGGGGTGAAGAACTCGCCGCCCAGCTTCCCTTCGGCGGCGGCGAACTTGCCGAGGAAGTACTCGTAGACTCGGCCCAGCACGCCCTTGGCCCGGGCCTGCTGCGTGCCGATGGCGATCGAGCCGATCAGATCGATCAACCCGCCCAGACGCTCGGCGGGGATTCCGCGGCGGGCGTAGTCGCGGGGGAGCTCCCCCTTGAGCTTGGGGTTGTCGCGCTCGATGGCGAACATCGCGTCGTCGATCAACCTGGCGACGTTGGGTTCCTTTCCCTGGCTCTGAATATAGGTCCAGCGCGCTTCGGGCGGCACCCAGAAGACGGCCTCGGCGGTATACTCGTCGCGGCTCTCCAGCAAGCGGTCGGCTTCCTGGCCTCGTATTCCGTCGGCCTTGAGCTCTTCAGCGAGCTCCGCGCGGCGAGCCTCGAAGGCGTCGGAGATGTACTTGAGGAAGATCAGGCCGAGGACGACGTGTTTGTACTCGGCGGAGTCGACGGAGCCGCGAAGCTTGTCTGCCGTCTGCCACAAGGTTTCGGGCTCGACTCCGAGCTCGCGAGCGCTCCCATTGCGCTTTTCTTCGTTATCGTCGATAGCCGTCACGCTGGCACCCTTCCTTCGGCTCTTGCGGACCGACTTGTCGGTGTCGTCCTCGGTAGCGCCGGTATCCACGCCATCGGTCTCTCGGAAGAGCGACGTCTGGTCAGGAGTGCCGGTCGACCAGGTGGGGGATTTCTTGGCGCCGGGAGAGAGGATGCGGTCGATCAGGGGCTGGAGCTCGCGTCCGCCTGCGTCGAGGCCGAGCGCCTCGCAGATCGCCTTCAGCTCCGGCCGCTTGAGCCTGGCGAGCACGTCGGCGAAGTCGACGCTCCGGCTACGGACGATTGCGTCGACGTGGTTCTCGATCACCCGGCGGTCGCCAACCTCGACCGCGAAGTGATCCGTGAGCTCGCTCAGGCGGTCGCGGCCGAGCACGCGGAGAGCGGTCCGCTGTTGTTTGGGCTTCAGTCGCTGCGTGGGCATGGGGTGCGACGCCGTTCACCGAGCGCGAGATGCGCTTCAGATCGGGGCAGTTTAACCCACGTGGGACGCGAGCAGCGGCGTCGAGCCGCGACGAGCCAAGGCACTGCCGGCACCGCCGACCCCTCCGGATCGAGCCGCTTACCGCGAGCGAAGGACGCAGGGCGACGTTGGCGGCCCGGAACCGTCATCCAAGGCCGACGTCCCAGGATCCGGCTCTCGGATCCCGGTACGCGTCCGCTGAGGCCGGTGGGCGGTCTCGATTCTCGGTACGCGTCCGTCCGCTCCGTTTCTCGGTCTCGAATGACGGTAAGCACGGCGTTCTATGAGGCAACGGCTCACGGAATCAGGTGATTCGACTAGCATTCCGCCATGGCCTCCGAGCCGCTGGTCGCCGTCCGCGACCTGACCGTCCGTTACGCCGCCGGCGACGGCGGCGCGCCGGTGACGGCGGTCGACGGCCTGAGCCTCGCGATCGCCCCCGGCGAGGCGCTCGGCGTGCTCGGCGAGTCCGGCTGCGGCAAGACCAGCCTGGCCCTGGCGATCCTCGGCTTGCTGCCGCCGGGCGGCGTGATCGCCGGCGGCTCGATCCGCTTCCGCGGCGTTGAGCTGGTGGGCCTCGGGCAGCGCCGGTTGCGCCGGCTGCGCGGCGCCGAGGTGAGCCTCGTCTTCCAGGAGCCGGCCCTGGCCCTGCACCCCACGCGGCGGGTGGGCGAGCAGGTCGTGGAGGTGATCCGCGCCCACCGCCGGTGGCGCGCGCGGCGCTGCCGCGCGGCGGCCGAGGAGCTGCTCGCCGAGGTCGGCCTCGCCGGCCTCGGCCACGCCTATCCCCACCAGCTCAGCGGCGGCCAGCGCCAGCGCGTGGTGATCGCCCAGGCCCTGTCGTGCCGCCCGTCGCTGGTCATCGCCGACGAGCCCACCGCGGCCCTCGACGCGACCACCGAGCGCCAGGTGCTCGACCTGCTGAACGGTCTCCGGGAACGCTTCGGCGTCGCCTTCCTCTACATCAGTCACGACCCGCGGGTGCTGGCCGAGATCGCCGACCGCCTGCTGGTGATGTACGCCGGACGCGCCGCCGAAGAAGGTCCACGGGAGGACGTGCTGCGCGAGCCGCTCCACCCCTACGCCGAAGGGCTGCTCGCCTGCATGACGCCGGCGGGTCCGGGACGCGAGCTGCGCGCGTTGCCCGGCCGCGCCCCGGTCGTCCGCGTCCCGGCGCCGGGATGCCGGTTCGCGCCGCGCTGCCCCTACCGCATGGAGCGTTGCGAGGTGCGGGACCCCGTGGCCACGGCGCCGCGTCAAGGCCGCCGCGTCCACTGTTTCCGCTATTGAGACAATCGAGGATGACGCAGGGTCCCTTCCTCCGCGTGCAGGACCTCACGGTCGTCTACCGGCGAGGATCGATCCTGGGCGGCCGCAGCGCGGTGCGGGCGCTCGACGCCGTGAGCCTCGAGGTGGCCGCCGGCTCGATCCTCGCCGTGGTCGGCGAGTCCGGCGGCGGCAAGTCGACCCTGGCGCGCTGCCTGGCGTTGCTGGAGGAGCCCACGGCCGGGGAGGTCTTCGTCGACGGCCGTCCCGTCAGCGAGCTCGACGCGCGCGGCCGGCGGGAGCTGCGTCCGCGTCTCCAGCTCCTCTTCCAGGACCCGGCGAGCGCCCTCAACCCGCGCTTCACGGTGGCCGACAGCGTCGCCGAGCCGCTGGTGGTGCGGCGTTGGGGCGACCGCGTGCGCCGGCGGGCGCGGGCGCTCGAGCTGATGGACGAGGTGGGGCTCGAGGCGAGCCTCGCGGAGCGCGGACCGCTGGCGCTGAGCGGCGGCCAGAAGCAGCGCCTGGTGCTCGCCCGGGCGCTCGCCGCCGAGCCCCGGGCGTTGCTGCTCGACGAGGCCCTCACGGGGCTCGACCTGTCGCTCCAGGCGCAGGTGGTCAACCTGCTGCTGCGCCTTCGGGAGTGCCACGGCCTGACCTACGTGCTGGTGACCCACGACCTGCGCCTGGCCGCCCACCTCGCCGACCGGGTCGCCGTGCTCGACCACGGGCGTCTGACAGAGTGCGGGCTGCCGGGCGAGATCCTGGGCGCGCGGTCGTGGCCGTGAGCTTCCCCTTGGCCTCGCGCTCCGCCAGGGATCACTTTGACACGCCCGTCAAGGACTGACCAGCCGCCGGAGCGTGGAGAGACCTGGCTGATCCTTCTTCGACCCGAGGGCGCACTGATCCACAAGAACCGAGTAAGCCTCTAATATTATTAATCTGTCTCGTGAGGCCAGGTAAAACGGCGTCTCAGCTTGTTGAGATGCGTGTAGGGGAGCCAACCGAGGAATTGAAGACGGCCAACCACAATACCTGGAGCAATTCCAAGCTCGTCCGCTAACTGGCGCACCATATTCTCGCTGATCCGCTTCTGGAGCGCAGCCGCTCGAAATCGCTGCAGCTTTTCGGCTTGGATTAGAAACTCTGAAGCGAACGCGTCTGCTTCGGCTTCCTCTGTGGCCGTGCTGGGATTTTGAGGAAGCTGAGAATCCTCAGCCTTTGCTGCATACTCGATAAATACATCCCTCTTGCCATGTAGGAGGATATGGCCGGCTTCATGGAAGAACGTGAACCACAGGTGGTCATCAGTCCTATAACGCACGCTGAGCTGGATGACTGCCTTCGTCGGCGATAACCAGCGAGTCGCACCGCTGACTCGAGATTTCGGTAGCTGAGGAACGAAGACGACCGCAACCCCTGCGCCGGCGCAGACTTTTCGGAGAGCCTGAAGGTCGGAATCGACCGTGAGACGCCGGGCACGTTGGAGAGCCGTTTCAAACTCACCGCGGTCGTACGGACAACACACGATTGCCTGGGCTTCAACCTCTCCCCGCCGCAGCCAGGCGCCCAAGTGCGCAGGTGAGCTCTCAAAAGTTCGCGCATGACGGAAGCTGACCTGAGGTTTGAGCAAGACCTCCTTCCATTGTCGAGGAGAAGCGACACCGAAGTAGCTAAGGATCTCACGGATTTGCTCGATATCGTCGTTACGCCTTTCGATCCATCCCATCTTCGCCATCTCGGCGATCGGGAGCTCCTTGAGCCAGTCGGTATAGCCCGTTAGCTGCTCTCGCTCATGCTCTCTTGCCAAGTATTGCTGGTAGTGGCTCTCCCGGGCGTTCCAGAAGCTCGCGGTCACCCCAAGTACCCGCTCGAGTTGCAGCGCAGTTTCCGGAGTGATGGGTGCCTTTCCCTTGATGATCTCGTTGATCGTCTTCTTGGGCCGTCCAGTGCGATCCGCAAGCTGGACCTGGGTCATGTGGCGCTCGTCGAGAAGCTCTTGGAGCGTCTCACCTGGTGGCGAGACCGTCTCGGGAAGGTACTCGTTTCGACGCGCTCCATACATGGGTGTCCTCCACCGCAAGGATCAAGACTGCGGTGACTTTCTCCCAGTCTAAGCCACCAGCCTCCTTGATCGGAGGCGGATTCTCTGCCGGCTCGAAGATCAAGCGGTAGGGGCCGTCCAGGTCAATAGTAATCTGACCCTTACGGTCCCCTGTCAGTTCGTGACAGCGACCAGGTAGCTGCCTCATCGTCTCGAGATTGGGCGCGGCCCGGAGGTCATCCAAGCGGCGCTTGAGACGCCGCGCTCGCTCAGGCCCCCAGGTGTTC
>DASWIG010000621.1:0-3389 GCA_036397835.1 Thermoanaerobaculia bacterium | reverse complement strand
GTATGCCAGACCTGCCGGACCCCGAAGACCCCCGGGATCGCCTCGAAGAAGAGGTGGAGGTCGCCGGCCGCGTCCTCTTGCAGGAAAGCATACTCGGGCACCGCGGGAAAGCTCGCCCCCTGCCCGACCAGGCTCACCGCGACCGGCGCCGACCATCCCTGCCCCGGACGCTTGTAGGCGTGGAAAAGCTGGACCGTGCCGAAGCCCGGAACGGCCTGAAAAATCAGGTGGGTCGTATCGTTCGAGTCGATCACCAGGGCTTGGGAAAAAGCCGGCTGCGACGCCTGGCTGACGTCGACGGGAGCGGACCAGATCCCCGCCTGAGCTCGAGCTGGGATCGTGCCCACCGAGATCGTGAGCAGCGTCACGAGAATGGCTGGCATGGCGAAGCGTGTGAGGTGTGTCATTGCCGGTCTCCCTTGGTTGACTGACGAGAAGGGATGAGGAGGAATCGGCCGTCTGTCGCGCTCGGCTCCTCCTTGTCAACCGTTGACGCGCAGGAAGGCGAAAGACCGGCTAACGCGTCTTTATAGCCGGCAGCGTTCAACCTCCGCCAAGATATTGACGCCCGTCTATGAGCCGAGGCCGCCAGTTGGCGCGATTCTGGTCGAGCCGCCGCCGGCTGATGCACCCGTTGCATCCCCGAGCGCTCCAGCGTCAAAGGTGGTCCACGACCTCCCTGAAGAGCGCGATCTCCCGCGCAGCGTGCTCGAGGTCGGGGAAGACCCAATCGGCGCCGGCGGCGCGGAGGCGCGCGGCCGAGGTGAAGCCGGTGGTCACCGCCACCGGACGGATGCCGGCGGCGCGGGCGCAGTCGACGTCGAGCTCGCTGTCGCCCACGATCAGGACCTCCGCGGGCGTGAAGGGACGCCCGGCGGCGGCCGCGGCCCGCTCGAGGGCGATCGGCACCAGCTCGCGCCGCACCGGGGCGTCGTCGCCGAAGGCGCCGAAGGGGAAGAAGCGCCCGAGGTCGAAGCGCCCGAGCTTGATGTCGGCGCTGCCGTGCCAGTTGCCGGTCAACAGCCCGAGGGCGACGTCCTCGCGCGCCGCCAGCCGCTCGAGCAGCGGCACGACGCCCGGCAACAGCTCCATGCGGTCGCGGTCGAGCTCGCGCTCCAGGCGGTGGAAGTAGGCGCGCTGCATGTCCGGCAGACGCCGCAGGACGTCCTCGCGCGGCAACGCCAGGGCCGCCACCAGGTCGAGCACGATCTGGGGGTCGGTGCGGCCAGCGAAGTTGTAGCCGTCGGGCCGCAGGTAGCCGCCGAAGACCTCGACGAGCGCGCTCACGAAGATGCCGCCGATCTGCGGCCCGCAGCGCAGCAGGGTGCCGTCGACGTCGAAGAGCACCAGATGCTCCGCCGCGCTCACCGCCACCTCGGCGGCTGCTTGGTCTCGAGGAAGGCGGCGATGCCGCGGCGGCAGTCGTCGGTGGCCCGCGCCTCGGCATTGAGCTCGGCGGCGCGCTCGAGGGCCTCGCCCAAGGGACGCCCCACGGCGTCGAGCAGGAGGCGCTTGGTGCGCGCGATGGACTCGGAGCTGGCGCGCTCGAGGATGCCCGCGGCCAGCGCCTCGCCCGCCGGCGCGAGCTCCGCCGCCGGCACCACGCGGTTGACGAGCCCGATTTCGAGCGCCCTCTCGGCGGGGAGGAACTGGGGGTCGAGAAGCAGCTCACGCAGGTCGCGGCCCTTCACGCGCAGGGGCAGGAAGGTGGCGACCAGGGCGGCGACGAAGCCGATCCGCACCTCGCTGTACATGAAGCGGGCGTCCTCGGCGGCGATCACGTAGTCGTGGGCGGTGGCGAGGCCGCAGCCGCCGGCGACGCAGGAGCCGTGGACCAGGGCCACGGTCAGCGCCTCCTGCCCCAGGACGGCGGCGAAGAGCGCGCGCAGGCGCTCGGAGTCGCGGCGGTTCTCCTCGGGGCCGGCCTCGCGCAGGCGCTCGAGGTGCTCGAGGTCGGCGCCGGCGGAGAAGTGCTTGCCGGCGCCGCCCAGAAGCACGGCGCGGATCCCGTCACGGCGCAGTGGCCGGCCGTAGAGGTCGGCGACCTCGTCGAGCATGCGCGGCGAGAGCGCGTTGGCCTTCGCCGGATTGTTCAGGTTGACCCACAGGAAATCGCCGTCGCGGCGCACCTCGAGGGTCGCGTAGTCGAACGCTTCGGGCATCGTCGGAGTCTATCCGAGAGGAGGATGGGCACCGACCATCGTCGGCCGCGCGGCGCAGGTGGGCCACTGCGGGCGGGCTCAGTGAACCCACTCCGCCGACGCCTCGAGCGGACGGTTGGGCCGCCGTCCGCCGAGGACGTCGACCGCCGCGGCCAGCCCCTCGAGGGTGAGCTCGTACATCGGGAAGACCTCGCGGACGATGCGGATCGACGGCGCCCGCCAGATGCGCTCGGGCTCGGGATTGAGCCACACCGAGCGCGGGCAGCGCTCGCGCAGGCGCCGCAGCCAGGTGAGGCCGGATTCGCGGTTGTGGTGGAAGAAGTCGATGGCGCCGCCGGCATGGGTGAGCTCGTAGGGGCTCATCCAGGCGTCGCCCACCACGATCACCGACCAGGTGCGGTCGATCTTCTTGAGCGTCTCGTGGGTGGGCTCGCCGCGAAGATGATAGATGTCGGCGTAGAGCCGCTCATAGACGCAGTTGTGGAAGAAACGGTGCTCGAAGCTCTTGAAGTGGTTGGCGGCGTGGGCGGCGCTGAAGAGCCGCTCCGAGAGCTCGGCGTGGGGGTCCATCGAGCCGCCGACGTCGAGCAGGAGCAGGAGCTTGACGCGGTTCTTGCGCGGCGGCGCGAAGACCAGGTCGATCTCGCCGCCGTCGCGGGCGCTCTTGTCGATCGTCGCGTCGAGGTCGAGCTCCTCGGGTCCTTCGCCCTTGCCGAGGCGGCGCAGGCGGCGCAGGGCCATGCCGATCTGCCGCGTGTCGAGCACCCGGTCGCCGCGCAGGTTGCGGAAGCGGCGCTCGCTCGCCACCTGCACCGCCGAGCGCCCGCCGCCGCTGCCGCCCACGCGGACCCCCGCCGGGTGGACGCCGCCGTGTCCGAAGGGCGAGGTGCCGCCGGTGCCGATCCACTTGCCGCCGCCGTCGTGGCGCTCCTTCTGCTCGCGCATCCGCTCCTCGAAGAGCCGGCGCAGCTCGCCGAAGTCGTAGGTGCGCAAGGCGGCGATCTCCTCCGGCGTCAGGTCGCGCGGCAGCACCGGATTGGCCAGCCACTCGAGGATCTCCTCGGTTACGTCGAACTGACGCTCGACGCCGGAGAAGTAGGCGGCGAAGGCGCGGTCGTAGGCGTCGTAGTGCGTCTCGCTCTTGATCAGCACGGCGCGGGCGAGGTGGTAGAAGACCGAGACGTTGGCGCGGGCGTGGCCGTCGGCGAGGGCGCGGATCAGGGTCAG
>DASWIG010000620.1:0-8370 GCA_036397835.1 Thermoanaerobaculia bacterium | reverse complement strand
CGGGGCGCCGGCCGGCGTCGGCGTGCGCGAAGCCGTGCTCGCCCTGGCGCTCGAGCCGCTCGTGGGTCCGGCCCGCGCCGCGGCGCTGGCCCTGGCGCTGCGTCTCGTGACCACCGGCGGCGACCTGCTGAGCGCGCTTTTAGGCTGGCGGCTCCGAGAACGGCGAGGGTAACGCCGTCTGCTGGAGGAGCAGGTGGCGGGCTCGCTCGAGACGCGCCGGGTGTCGATGCTGCTGCTGGTGGCCTTCGGCGGCGCCGCTGCTATGATCGCTGCGCCGAGGAGCGATGACGCAGCAAGGCCCTACCCTGAGCGAGCTGACCGAGTTCGCCGTCCAGCTTGCGCGGCGCGCCGGCGAGGTGACGCTGGAGTATTTCCGCCACGGCGTCGAGGCCGACCTCAAGGCCGACGGCACGCCGGTCACGGCGGCGGACCGGTGCGCCGAGGAGCTGCTGCGCCGGGAGATCGGCGCGCGCTTCCCCGCCGACGGGATCGTCGGCGAGGAATTCGGCGCCGACGCGGGCGAAAGCGGCCGGGTGTGGATCCTCGACCCGATCGACGGCACGCGCTCCTTCGTCCACGGGGTGCCGCTCTACGGCGTGCTGGTGGGGCTCGAGATCGGCGGCGAGACGGCGCTCGGCGTGATCCACCTGCCGGCCCTCGGCGAGACGGTGTGGGCCTGCTCGGGCGGCGGCTGCTGGTGGAACGGCGCGCGCGCCGGGGTGTCGCAGGTCGGCGAGCTCGGCCGCGGCCTGGTGACGACGAGCGACGTCCCCACCGACGGCCGGCTCGACCGTCTCTTCGCCGCCGCCGGGTTGCGCCGCACCTGGGGGGACTGCTACGGCTACGCCCTGGTCGCCACCGGACGCGCCGAGGTGATGATCGACCCGGTGGTCGCCGTGTGGGACGTGGCGGCGGTGAAGCCGATCATCGAAGAAGCCGGTGGGCGCTTCACCGATCTCCACGGCCGATCCGGAATCCGCGGCGGCAGCGCCGTGGGCACCAACGGGCTCGTCCACGACGCCGTGCTCGGACTGGTGAAGGGATGACCGCGGCCGGCGCCGGGGATGCCGGTGCCTACTGAGCCTTGCGGTTGTAGTTGATCGTGATCTGGGTCTCGCCCTCCTGGCCGACGACGCCGACGGCGAGCGTCCGTCCTTCCTCCGCAAGCTCCGCGGTGAGCGAGGAGAAGCTGCCCTGGGGCGTGGTGTTGGTGCTCTGGCCGGTGATCTCGAAGCCGGCGGCCTCGAGCTCTTCCCGGTAGTAGTCGACGACCTTGTCAGCCGCGTCGGCGCTCTTGCACGCGACGATGCCCGACACGCCTTCCGGAGTCTCGGCGTGGTAGCTCCCCTGGGTCTCCGCGGCGCCGGGATAGATCGGCACCCAATCGGGCACGTTCGCGAGCGAGGCGCCGGCACCGAAGCGGGCCTCGCCCTCGGGTCCCGAGATCGTCATGCCGCCGCCCTCCCCGCCGGCGGAGGCGTCGAGCGAGAAGGTGCCTTCCTCGGTGGTGAGGCTGAACTTGCCTTCGGCCATGTCCTCGAAGCTCAGGGTCGCCACCTCGCCGGTCTTTTTGTTGCGGAAGGTGATGGTCCCGGCCTCGTCGTCGCTCTCGAGCAGCTCGAGCTCGGGGTTGAAGCGCACCGCGGTCTCGGCCGCCACCTTGGCCGGGTTCTTCTCCAGCTCGGCGGCGAATTCCTTGGCTTTGAACACGCCGAAACCCACCAGCGCCGCCAGGGCGATGCCGCCGAGGACGACCAGCGCGCCGCAGCCGATGCCGATCCACGCCAGCGGGCTCAGTCCTTTTTTCTCAGTACCGTTGGTCACGTCTTCTTCTCCTTGATGCGAACCGGTCCGGACCGCTCTCCAGTCTATCGCGAATCGACCAGGGGCGCCGAGGTCATGGCGCTCGCGGCGTGGCCGAGGCGCGCGAGCACCCGGGTCAGGTCGGTGACGCGAAAGGGCTTGCTTAACCGGCCCTGGAAGCCGTAGTCGCGGTGGTTCGCCAGCACCGGATCGTTGGAATAGCCGCTCATCACGATCGCACGCACCTCGGGATCGAGATCGAGAAGCTGCCGGATCGTCTCCTGGCCGCCCATGCCGCCGGGAATGGTGAGGTCCATGATCACCACGTCGAACGGCCGGCGCTCGTCCATCGCCCGCCGGTACCTGGCCACCGCCTCGTCGCCGTCGGCGGCGTAGTCCACCTCGTAGCCGAGGTCCTCCGCCATGGCGCCGGTGACCTTGCGCACGGGCTCCTCGTCGTCCATGACGAGGGCGCGGCCGGCGCCCGGCGCGAGCACGGCGCCCGAGGGCTCCGGCTCGACGATCCGCGACCACGACGCGGGCAGGTAAAGGGTGAACGTCGCCCCCTCGCCCGGCCTGGAGTCCACCGTGAGCAGACCGTCGTGTCGTTTGGCGATGGAGTAGGCCGAGGCGAGGCCGATGCCCTTGCCGTCTCTCTTGGTCGTGAAGTAGGGATCGAAGATGCGCTCCTGGAGCTCTTCCGGGATGCCGGGTCCCTGGTCGGCGACGGCGATGGCGACGTAGCGGCCGGCGGGCAGCGGCGCCGGCGCGCGGTCGACGTTGCGGGCGGCGATGCGCACCGTGCCGCCGCCGGGCATCGCCTGGATGGCGTTGATCAGCAGGTTGTTGAGAAGCTGGTGGATCTGGTCGGCGTCGATCTCGACCACCCGCAGGTCGGGCGGCAGGGCGAGCTCGCACTTGACCTTCGAGCCGCTCAGCACGAACGAGGCCGAGTCGGCGATCACCTCGGTGATCGCCGCCGCCCGGCGCACCGGCGCGCCGCCGCGCGAGAAGGTCAGGAGCTGCTGGGTGAGCTTGCTGGCGCGCAGCACGGCGCCGCGGGCGTCGTCGAGGTCCTCGGCGCGCTGGGCCTCGCTGCGGCCGGCGATCGAGAGCAGCGAGAGGTTGCCCAGGAGCACGGTGAGAAAGTTGTTGAAGTCGTGTGCGATGCCGCCCGCCAGGAGCCCCAGGGCCTCGAGCCGCTGGCTCTTGGCCAGCTCGCCCTCGACCTTGCGAAGCTGCTCCATCCGCTCCTCGACCTCGATCTCGAGGCGCCGCGCATAGCGCTTCTGCGCCAGGTGGCGCTGGAACAGGAGGAGCGCCGCGCCGGCCACCGCCGCCGCCACGAGGAAGAACCACGGCTGCTGCCAGTAGGGTCGGGCCACCGCGAGGGCCGCCGAGGTCACCTCCTCGCTCCACGCGCCTTCGGCGTTCATCACCCGCAGATGGAGGCGGTAGGTGCCGGGCGCCAGGTTGGTGTAGCGGATCTCGCGGTTGGCGCTCGCCTGCGGCGGCAGCCAATCGGCGTCGAACCCTTCCAGCCGCCAGCTCACCCGCACGCTATCCTCGTCGACGAACGACACCGCACGATAGCGGAAGACGACGTCGTTGGCGCGATAGCCGAGGCGTTGCGGCTCGTCGAGCGCCAGGCGTTCGCCGCCGGCCTCGAGACCGGTCAGCGTCACCACCGCCGGCGCCCGCGGCGGCCCCGGCCGCGTCTCGACGTGGACCGTCGCGCCGCCCTCGGTGCCGATCCACACCCGGCCCCGCGCGTCCACGAGGCCGGCGGCGCGGTTGGTCTCGCGGCCGGCGAGGCCGTCCTTGACGGTGAAGTGCTCGAGCGCCTCGCCGTCCCAGCGCAGCACGCCGTTGTCGATGCCGAACCAGGCGCGCCCCTGCGCGTCGCGCACGATGAAGTAGACGGGGCGCTCGATCGCCGGCGCCCTCTCGCGCGCCAGGCCCTCGCCCGCGGTGCGGTAGAGGCCCGCCGCGGTGCCCACCCAGAAACCGTCCGCCGTCTCCAGCACCGCGAAGACGCTGTCGCAGGCGCCGCCGCCGACGCACCTCGCGGCGCGCCAGCCGGCGGCGGAGTAGCGATGGAGACCGGAGGAGGTGGCCAGCAGCAGGTCGCCCGCGGGGCCGGAGAAGATCCGGCGGACGTGGAGGCGCGGCGGCGCGGCCGAAGTCCGCTCGAAGCGCCCGTCCCGGCGCCGCGCGTAGAGCCCGTCCGTCGTCCCCACCCAGAGCCGGCCGCTCGCGGGCTCGACGAGGACCGACGACGCCGCGCCCCGCAGGCCCTCGCCCTCCCCCAGCCAGGCGACCTGGCCCGCCGCGTCGACCCGGGCGAGGCCGGCGGAGTCGACGGGCAGCCACAGGTTGCCGTCGCGGTCGGCGGCCAGGTCGCGGACGCGGACGTTGCGCCGGACGAGGTCGGGGCGCCGGCGCGTCAGGTCGAGAGTCGCCACGCCGGCGGCGCTCACCCGCGAAATGCCGCGGGGATGGGCGAGGACGACGCCGTCGCGGCGCTCGAGCACCGCCGTCACCTCGTCGTCGAGCAGCCCGTGGCGCCGGTTGTAGGTCACGAAGCGGCGATTGGGGATCTTGGCGAGCCCGCGGCGGCTGCCCACCCAGAGGTCGTCCTCGCGGTCGAGGAAGAGGGCGCTCACGCCGTCGGCGGCGAGGCCGTCGTCGCGTCCGAGCGGCAGCAGCCGCGTGTCCCAGACGCCGAGGCCGCCGAGCGGGTGGAAGTGGTAGAAGGCGCCGCCGTGGCCGAGGAAGAGCCCGCCGCGGCGGTCGGCCACGGCCAGCCAGCGCGCCGGCGCCGGCGCCGGCGGCAGATCCTCCTCGAGGAGGACGAAGCGCTCGTCCTCGAGAACGGCGATCCAGTCCTCCCCGAGGATCCACAGCCGCGAGCTCGCGGGCGGCGCCGGCGCTTCCGCGACCAGGCCGGTCACCCGGCGCCGGGCCTCGGGAACGCTCTGAAAAGGAGCCGGGTCGAGATCGGGAGCCGCGCCGGGCCGGCCGGCGCGCACCTCGGCGAGCCCCGCCGGCGTCGCCGCCACGAGGCGGCCGCGGTGGACCGCGAGCGCCGTGACCTCGTCGGCGGGCAGGCCGTCGGCGCGCGTCACGCGCCGCCACTCCCCGCCGCGGCTCAGCAGCAGACCGCGGTCCGTGCCGACGGCCAGGGTCCGCCCCGCGCCTTCTCCGAGCACGGCGAAGGCGGTGATCTGCGAGCCCGGAAGCGTCGACGGCTCGGGGAACGCTCGCCAGCGGCCCTGCTCGAAAGAGAAGACCTTGAAGGGCTGGACCGAGCCGATCGACCACAGGACGCCCGCGCCGTCCCAGCGCAGCGCGAACGTGTCGGCCCAGGTCAGGCCGTGGGCGAGGTTGTAGACCGACCACTCGCTGCCGTCGTAAGCCGCGACGCCCGAGCGGGTGGCGAACCACATGCGCCCGAGCTCGTCCTGAGCGACGTCCTGGATCTGGGTGCTGGGCAGGCCGTCGTCGAGGGTGTAGTGGCGAACGTGGAAGTCCTGGGCTCCCGCCGTCCCCACGCCGGCGACCAGCCCCGACAAGGCGAGCCGCACGGCGCAGGCCCGCAGCTCACGACGACCAACGGGAAATGAGAACCGTTCGACCATCCTCGACCCTCACCCTGAGCCGGAGCATCCGTCCACGGACGCGCGTGCCGGCAGGCGGCCATCATACACCAGGCCGTCCGCTCCGGAAGCGTCCTCTCACTGCCGGCGCAAGCCGGAGGATCCTGGCACGCGCCCATCCGGAATTGTGGCATGATGATTCCGACGCCGGACGCCGGAGCCTGGCGGCGTCCCCGGGGGACGGATCATGGCAGCCCACGACAACAGCGCCGAAGAGTGCAGCGGCGAGGTCACGCAGCTCCTCAAGAGCTGGCGCCGGGGCGACTCCGAGGCGTTCGAAGACCTGCTGCCCCTGGTCTACGACGAGCTTCGCCGGCTGGCCGCCAGCTACCTGCGCAAGGAGCGCCGCGACCATACGCTGCAGGCCACGGCGCTGGTCCACGAGGCGTACTTGAGGCTCAGCGGCGGCGTGGCCCTCGACCTCCAGGACCGCGCCCATTTCTTCACCGTGGCGGCGCGCGCCATGCGCCGCGTGCTGGTCGACCACGCGCGGCGCCAGCGCGCCGACAAGCGCATCGGCGCGGGCCGCAAGGTCTCGCTCGACGACGCTCCGGAGACCCCCGTCGTGGTGGACGCCGACGTCCTCGCCGTCCACGAGGCCCTGGAGCTGCTGGCCCAGATCGAGCCGCGCCAGGCGCAGCTCGTGGAGCTGCGCTACTTCGGCGGTCTCAGCAACCCGGAGGCGGCCGAGGTGCTCGAGGTCTCGATCAAGACCGTCGAGCGCGACTGGCGGATCGCCCGCACCTGGCTCCACCGCCGGCTCAGCTCGAGCTGACGCTCTCGCTCAGAGCTCGACCTGGTCCACGTAGCACCAGCCCCAGGTCTCACCGGGCTCCAGCGAGCGGACGATCGGGTGCCCCGTCGCGCGGAAGTGGGCCGTCGCGTGCTTGCCCGCCGAGTCGTCGCAGCAGCCCACGTGGCCGCAGGTCATGCAGATCCGCAGGTGGACCCAGCGGTGGCCGTCGCGCAGGCATTCCTCGCAGCCGGGCGCGCTCGGCCGCACGGCGCGGACCGTGCCGGCGTGGGCGCAGCGCGCCGCGCCGACGCCCGCCGCCAGCTCCACGACCTGGTCGAGGGCCACGGACCGGCCGCGGCGCCACAGCGAGGGCGTCGCCTCTCCGGTCACGCTCTCGGAGCGCAGGGCGGACGTGCGCGCGTCGACCTCCGGCGCCGTGACGCCGCTGAGCCGCAGCGTCCGTTCGGCCAGACGCAGCGAGCTCTCGAGCTCCTCGCTCACCACCTCGCTGGCCCCCGCCGCCACGAGCTCCGGCGCCGCCGCGGCCAGCCGCGCGCGGACCACGATCGGCAGCTCGGGACGGGCGGCGCGCGCCACCGCCGTGATGCGGTGAGCCGTCGCCGGCTCGTCGTCGGGGACGACCAGCAGCCGGGCCCGCTCGAGCCCGGCGCCGAGCAGCGTCGACAGCCGGCTGGCGTCGGCGCGGATCACCGGACGCCCTTCGGCCTCGGCCTCCGCCGCGCCGTCGGGGCTCAGCGTCGTGATCACGTAGGGGACGTCCGCGGCGGCCAGGGCGCGGACCAGGCGCCGCGCCGCGTGGCCGTAGCCGGCCACGATCACGTGCCCGGCGCGTGAGGCGTCCGCCGCCGGCTCGACGGCCGCGGACGTCGCCGCCGGCCGCGCCAGCCGCCGCGCCAGGGCGTGGCCGGCGTTCATCAGCAGCGGCGTCAGCACCATGAGGACGACGGTGGCGGCGATGAACGTCTGGGATCCGACCTGGTCCATGCCCGCGGGATGGAGGCCGCTCTCGCGGCCGGCCCGCTCGAGCACGAAGGAGAACTCGCCGACCTGGGCGAGCACCAGCGCCGACGTGACCACCGCCGGCAGCGAGCGTCCCAGGGCGAGCGCCGCCAGGCCGGTGGTCACCGCCTTGAGCACGAGGACTACGGCCAGGGTCGCCAGCACCAGCGGCAGGTGGCTCACCAGGAAACCGAGGTCGAGGAGCATGCCCACCGACACGAAGAAGGTGGCGGAGAAAAGCGTGCTCAGGGGCACGATCTCGGTGAAGGCATAGTGGCTGAACTCGCTCTCGCTCACCATCAGCCCGGCCAGGAAGGCGCCCAGCGACACGCTCACCCCCGCCATGCTGGTGAGGTAGGCGGTGCCGAAGCAGATCGCCACCACGCTGAGCAGGAAGATCTCCGGCGAGCAGGTGCGGGCCACCCGCTCGAGCACCGGCGGCATCAGCTTGCGGGCGAAGGTGAGGATGAGCGCGATCAGCGCCGCGGCCTTCCCCAGGGCCGCCGCGACCTCCCACGGCGAGCCGCCGCCGGCGCCCGCGAGCGCCGGGACCAGGAGCACCATCACGATCACGCCGAGGTCCTGGAAGATCAGCAGCCCGAGCGCCACCTGGCCGTGCTCGGCGTTGGTCTCGCCGCGGTCGCCGAGCAGCTTCAGCACGATCGCGGTCGAGCTCAGGGCGACCAGGAAGCCGGTGAAGACGCCGACTCGCCAGCCGACGCCGAAGAGCGCCAGCAGCCCCGCCGTCGCCGCCGTCGCCAGCGTCACCTGGAGGCCGCCGCCGAGGAAGATCAGCTTCTTGATCCGCGCCAGCTTCTCGAGGCTGAACTCGATGCCGATCATGAACAGCAGCAGGATCACGCCGACCTCGGCCGCCTGGTCGATCAGCTCCGGGCTCGCGACCAGCCCGAGGGCGTTGGGGCCGATCACCACGCCGGCGGCGAGGAAGCCGACGATCGGCACCAGGCCGAGGCGGTGGCAAAGGTAGGCGATGCCGGCGGCGGCGAGGAGCAAGGCCGCGAGCTCGCTCAGGAAGGGCGGCGCGGCGGCGGCGAGCAAGGTCGTCGGGAGCACGCCGCGTACGATATCCTTGAGCGCTACTCGAACGATAGGCGATCGGTGAGACCAAGGTCCTCCAGGATTCGGCGCAAG
>DASWIG010000619.1:0-7985 GCA_036397835.1 Thermoanaerobaculia bacterium | reverse complement strand
CATCCGCGCCTCAGCGCGGCCGCGGTCGTCCCTCGCGAGCGGGGGGGCGAGACGGTGCTGGTCGCCTACGTGGTCGCCGCAGGTGAACGCGCTCCGGGGCTCGCCGAGATCCGGGGCTTCCTCGCCGCGGAGCTGCCGGAGCCCATGCTGCCGTCGGCCGTCGTCGCCCTCGAGCGGCTGCCGCTCACCGTCAACGGCAAGGTCGACCGCGCGGCCCTGCCCGAGCCGCCGGGGGCGCGGCCGGAGCTGACGACGGACTACGCGGCGCCGGCGACGGCGCTCGAGCGCTTCCTGGCGGCGCTGTGGGCCGAGGTCCTCGAGCTCGACCGGGTCGGCGGCGGCGACGACTTCTTCGAGCTCGGCGGCACCTCGATCCGCGGCGCCGTGCTGATCAACCGCCTGCAGCGCCGGCTCGGCGAGATCCTCCACGTGGTGACGATCTTCGACCACCCGACGGTCGCGGCGCTCGCCGCCTACCTGCGCGAGCAGCACCCTCAGGCGCTGGCGCGGCTGGGCCTGATCGTGGCGGACGACGCCCCGCGCGCCGGCCACCGGCGGGTCGTCGAGCGCGACGTCGAGCGCTTCGTCGCGTCGGTGCCTCCCCGTGCGGCTGCACCACGACTGCCCCCCCAGAACCCTCCGGCGGTCTTCGTCCTGGCGCCGCCGCGCTCGGGCTCGACGCTGCTGCGGGTCATGCTCGCCGGCCACCCGCGGCTCTTCGCGCCCCCGGAGCTCGAGCTGCTGAGCTTCGACTCGATGGCCGAGCGGGACGCGGTCTTCTCCGGGCGGCTGAGCTTCTGGCGCGAGGGGCTGGTGCGCGCGGTCATGGCGGCGCGCGGCCTCGACGCCGGCGAGGCCGAGCGGGCCGTGGCGGCGCTCGCGGCCCGCGACGCCCCCACCCGCGAGGTCTACCGCTGGCTCCAGCAGGCGCTCGGCGAACGCCTGCTGGTCGACAAGACGCCGTCCTACGCCCTCGACGGCGCCGCCCTCGAGCGGGCGGAGGCCTGGTTCGACGGACCCCGCTACCTGCACCTCGTCCGCCATCCCTGCGGCGTCGTCCACTCGTTCGTGGAGGCCAGGCTCGACGAGGTCCTGTGGCGGCCGGCGCCGGAGCACGAGCGCCGGGAGCTGGCGGAGCTCCTGTGGCTGGCGAGCCACCGCAACGTCCTGCGCTTCCTCGCCGGCGTGCCCCCCGAGCGGGCGCACCGCGTCCTCTACGAGGACCTCGTCCGCCGCCCGCGGGAGGTCATGGCGGGCGTCTGCCGCTTCCTGGGGCTCGACTTCGACGACGCCACGACGCGGCCCTACGACGGCGCGCCGCGGCGCATGACGGACGGGCCGCGGGCCGAGTCCCGGCCGCTGGGGGACGTGAAGCTCCTCGCCCACCCCGGCGTCGATGCGGCGGCGGCCGACCGCTGGCGCGGCCGCCTGTCTCCCGAGAGCCTCGGCGAGCCGACCCGGGCGCTCGCCGCGGAGCTCGGCTACGAGCCCGCCGTCGGGAAGCTCACGCCGATCCCGCGACGCCCGGGGCCCCGCGACGAGGCGCCGCTCTCCTTCGCCCAGCAGCGTCTGTGGTTCCTCCACCAGCTCGACCCGGCGAGCGCCGCCTACAACCTGCCCGCGGCCTTCGAGCTCGCCGGCCGTCTCGACGTGGCGGCGCTGCGGCGGGCCTTCCGCGAGATCGTCCGCCGGCACGAGACCCTGCGCACGACCTTTCCCGGCCGCGGCGGACGGGGCCGGCAGGCGATCGCGCCGGCGGCGGACGTCGCCCTGCCGCTGGTCGACCTCCGGAACCTGCCGGCGGCGCGGCGCGAGGAGGCGACGCGCCGGACGCTGCGCCTCGAGGCGCGGCGACCCTTCGACCTCGAGCGAGGGCCGGTGCTGCGCCTGGCCCTGCTGCGCACCGGCGTCGACCGTCACGTCCTTGCCGTCGCCGTCCATCACATCGTGTCGGACGGCTGGTCCCAGGGGGTGCTGCGGCGCGAGATCGGCGTCCTCTACGGCGCGGTGGCGCGCGGCGAATCCTCGCCCCTGGCCGAGCCGCCGATCCGGTACGGCGACTTCGCGGCCTGGCAGCAGCGAGAGCTCGCCGGCGAGGCCCTGGCCGGCGAGCTCGCCTGGTGGCGGGCGCGCCTCGCCGGCGCCGTGCCGCTCGAGCTGCCGGCCGACCGGCCGCGGCCGGCCGTCTGGCGCGACGCGGGGGCGGCGCACGACTTCGAGCTCTCCGCCGGCACCAGCACCGCGCTCTTGCGCCTGAGCGAAGGACTGGGCGCGTCGCTCTTCATGACCTTGCTCGCCGGCTTCGCGGCGCTGCTGGCCCGGGTCACCGGCCGTTACGACGTCGCGGTGGGCTCGCCGGTCGCGGGCCGCAACCGTCCCGAGCTCGAGGGGCTGATCGGCCTCTTCGTCAACATGTCGGTGCTGCGCCTCGACGTCTCGGGCGACCCGCCCTTCCGCGAGCTCCTGGCGCGGGCCCGGCGGGTGAGCCTCGACGCCTATTCCCATCCCGACCTGCCCTTCGAGAAGCTGGTCGACGAGCTGGCGCCGGCGCGCGACGCCAGCCGGACGCCGCTCGTGCAGGTGGTGCTGGCCCTGGCCGAGGCCGGCGACGCGCTCGAGATGCCGGGGCTCGCGGCGCGGGAGCTCGGCATCGAGGCCGAGCGGGCGCGCTTCGACCTCGAGGTCTTCTTCAAGCTGGAGGACGCCCGCCTGGCCGGCGGTGTGGTCTACGCCGCCGCCCTTTTCGACGCCACCACCATGGCCCGCCTCGCGCGCCGCCTGGCGACCCTGCTGCAAGGCGCCGTGGACGATCCCGGCCGGCGGCTCGCGGAGCTGCCGCTGCTGAGCGCCGGCGAGCGCCAGCAACTCGACCGTGAGTGGAGCGTCGGCGCCGACGCCCCCGCCGGCGAGGACCTGGTCCACGAGCTGCTGGCCGCCCGCGCCGCGCGCACGCCCGAGGCCGTCGCCGCGGTCGACGGCGGCGCCCACCTCAGCTTTCGCGAGCTCGATCGCCGGGCCGCGCGGCGGTGCCGCGAGCTGCGGCGGGCGGGGGTCGGGCCGGAGGCCGTCGTCGGCCTCGTGGCGGAGCGCTCGCTCGCCGGCGTCGCCGGCGTCCTCGGCGTCCTCAGGGCGGGCGGGGCGTACCTGCCGCTCGATCCGCGGGACGGCGCGGAGCGGCATGCCGAGCTCCTCACGCAGGTCCGCGCCGCGGTCCCGCGGCCGTCCGGTCCGGTTCGTCCCGAGAATCCCGCCTACGTGCTGTTCACCTCGGGCTCCACGGGCCGTCCCAAGGGCGTCGTCGTCAGCCACCGCTCCCTGGCCCGCTACCTGCGGTGGCTGGCGGGCTCGTTCCCGCCGCCGCCCGGCGGCGTTCCCTGGCACACCAGCCTGACCTTCGACCTCACGGTGCCGAGCTTCTACGTTCCCCTCCTGGCGGACGGACCGCTCGTGGTGGTGCCGGAGAGCCGCGGCACCGAAGGTCTGGAAGACGTCCTGGAACGGTCCTTGGCCGGCCTGCTCAAGGTCACGCCCACCCACCTCGCGCTCCTGCGCGACGCGCTCGCGGGCGTGGTCGGGGCCGGCGTGCTCATCGCCGGCGGCGAGCCGCTCGACGGCGGCCGGGCCGCTCCGTGGCGCCGGCGCTTCCCCGGGAGCCGGATCGTCAACTCCTACGGCCCCGCCGAGACCACGGTGGCCTGCGCGGCCTACGAGCTGCCCCCCGGCACGGTCGGCGCCGGTCCGCTGCCGATCGGCCGCCCGATCGCCGGCGCCCGCCTCCACCTCGTGGACCGCCGCCTGCGAACGGTCCCCCTCGGCGCCCCCGGCGAGCTGTGCGTGGCCGGCCCCGGCCTGGCCCGCGGCTATCTCGCTCAGCCTGCGGCGACCGCCGCCGTCTTCGTGCCCGATCCACTCGCCGGCGCCCCCGGCGGGCGTCTCTACAGGACCGGAGACCTGGCGCGTCATCGGGCCGACGGCCTCCTGACGTTCCTCGGCCGGCGCGATCAACAGCTCAAGGTGCGCGGCGTGCGCGTGGAGCCGGGAGAGGTCGAGGCCGCGCTGCGCCGCCACCGCGCGGTGCGCGACGCCGCCGTGGTGGCCCGCGGCGACGCCGAGCAGCGGCGGCTGGTGGCCTACGTCGCCGGCCGCGACGCGTCGCCGTCCCTCGCGGCCGAGCTCGACGCCCGGCTCCGCCGCCGCCTCGCGCACTGGGCGGTGCCGTCGGCGATCGTCGTCCTCGACGCCCTGCCGCTGCTGCCCGGCGGCAAGGTCGACCGCGCCGCCCTCGCGGGTCCCGGCTACGAGCCCGCTCGCCCGCGCCCGCGGGAGGGCCGCCGCGCCCGTCCGCGCGCCGGCGCCGAAGCGAGGCTGGCGCGCATCTGGTCCGATGTCCTCGGCGTCGCCGAGGTCGCCGGGGACGACGACTTCTTCGCCCTCGGCGGAGATTCCCTGCTGACGTTGCAAGTCGTGGCCCAGGCGCGCGAGGCCGGGCTGCCGCTACGCGTCCACGACCTCTTCCGCTACCCGGTGCTCTCCCGCCTTGCCGAGACCGCCGAGCGGCGGCGGCCAGCGCCGTCACCGCGGCCGTCGCCGGCGGCCGGTCCGCTGCCCCTGACGCCGGTCCAGAGCTGGTTCTTCGAGCTCGACGTGGCCGAGCCCTGGCACTTCAACCTCTCGCTGCTGCTCACCGCCCGGCGGCCGCTCGACCCGGGCCGCCTGCGCCGGGCCCTGGCGCGGCTGGTGGCGCACCACGAGGCCCTGCGCCTGCGCTTCGCGCGCGGCGACGGCGGCTGGAGCCAGAGCGTCACGCCACCGGGAAACGTCGCCTTCCTGTGGTTGGACCTCTCGCGCGTCGGCGCGTGCCGCAAGTCCTTCGAGCGCTGCGCCGGCGAGCTCCAACGCGCCTGCGACCTGAGCTCCGGGCCGTTGCTACGAGCCGCCTGGGTCGACCAGGGACGCCTGCTGCTCGTCGTCCATCACCTCGCGGTCGACGCCGTCTCCTGGCGCATCCTGCTCGAAGACCTCGAGCGCGCCTACCGCGGAGATCCGCTGACGCCCGTGCCGACGCCGTTCAGCGACTGGGCCCGGCGTCTTCCCGAGGCGGCGCGCGCCGTCGAGCACCGCCTCGACGCCTGGCGGGAGCCGGCGCCGCCGCTGCCGCAAGACGGCGACGGCCCCAACACCGTGGCCTCGGCGGCGCGCGTCGAGGTCGTGCTCGGCCGCGCCGCCACGCGGCGGCTGCTGGACGGCGTCCCGGCGGGCCACCGTGCGGACGAGCTGCTGCTGGCGGCGGTGGTCCGCGCCTTCGCCGTCCGGTCCGGTCAGCCCCGGCTGCACGTCCACCTCGAGGGGCACGGCCGCGCCGAGCACGCGGCGGGCGGCGTCGACCTCTCGCGCACCGTCGGCTGGTTCACCACCATCGCCCCGGTCGTGCTCGCGGACGCCGGGGACGGGCCGGCCACCCTCGCCGCGGTCCACGAGACGGTGAGCGCGTTGCGCGGCCGGGGGCTGGACTACGGCCTGCTGCGCTACGCGAGCGGCGACGCCGAGATCGCCCTGCTCCTCGCCGCTCAGCCACGGCCCGCCGTGAGCTTCAACTACCTGGGCCGTCTGGACGCCTGGCTTCCGAGCGCGCGGAGGAGAGGCGGCCTGTTCGCCTACGCCGACGAGCCGACCGGGCCCGACCGCAACCCGCGCGGGCTGCGTCCCCACGTCCTGGAGGTCCTCGCGCTCATCCTGGACGGCCGGCTGCGCGTGGTCTGGACCTTCAGCCGCAACCGTCATCGCCGCGCCACCGTCGAGCGGCTGGCCCGCGACTTCCTGAGCGAGCTGCGCGGTCTGACGGCGGCCGGGTGACAGGGGTAAGGCCAGGCCGATCCGGACGTCCGATGCGCTCGGCGAGCCCGCTGGGCACCGGGGCGATGAACGAGCGGCGGAAGGCCCCGAGCTCGTCGAAGGCGTTTTCCGGCCAATCGTCGAGCACCTCGATCATCGCCTCCAGGCCGCTGCGATAGTCCTCGTCGAGGTCGGGACGCGTCTCGAGGCTCTTGACGAGCGCCCGCCGCGCGATGCGGACGTTCTCGGTCAGGGGCGCGAGCGTGGGATCGGCGCCCTTGCGGCACCGGATCTGCGCCACGTCGACGCCGCAGGCCGTCACCTCCCGCGTCCAGCCGTGGACGAGGATCCGCTTGTGCGCGCGCTCCAGGCGCCGGCGGGCGCGCACCAGGTCGCCGAGCCGCGCGTAGAGGTGTCCCTCCGCCCACAGCTTGCGCGCCCGCACGTCCTGCCAGCCGTCCCGGCCCTGGATGCGCGCGTCGAAGCGCGTCAGGTACTCGAGGGCCGTGACGTCGTGCTCGGGACCGCCGCCGCCGTTGAAGATGGCGAGGAAGGCCACCGCGTCGTGGAAGAAGCTCCGCGGCGAGCCCAGGGAGAGCTCGAGCAGCGTGCGGCCGGCGTCCTCCATGGCGCGGCGGCGGCAGCCGTCGTAGTGGTGGGCGATGCCGCGCACGAAGAGGGCGCGGGCCACGCCGTCGGCGTCGAGGTGACCATCGCCCTCCTCGAGGCAGGAGCGCAGGGCCCGCAGGGCCTCGCCGGGCTTGCGCTCCTCGGTGCGCAGGTCGCCCTCGCGGAAGAAGAAGTCGCTGCGGCAGCCCGGGCAGCAGTCGAGGGCCTTCGCCCGGTACTCCTCGAGCGTCTTGCCGGCCCAGAAGAGGTCGAAGCGGGCGACGTAGGC
The DNA here is from genome assembly GCA_036397835.1 of Thermoanaerobaculia bacterium. Classification (GTDB taxonomy): domain Bacteria; phylum Acidobacteriota; class Thermoanaerobaculia; order Multivoradales; family J023; genus DASWIG01. The sequence goes on along the minus strand of DASWIG010000619.1, from coordinate 1,255 downwards.
GTGGACGAGGACTCCCATGCCGCGGTTCTCCAGGTGCGGAGCGCCGTTGGTCGCGGCCATCTCCACCGCCCGGCGCGCCAGCTCCAGGGTCATCGGCGAGTCCGCCAGGGCCTGGCCCTGGCAACGGTCGAAAAAGCCGAGGCAGAACGCCGGATCGTGGTACCAGCCGTTCTCGAGCGCCAGCTTCGGGTCCTTCTCGGCGCGGGTGAGGAGCTGATTGCGCGTCTTGATCTCCTGGGCGGTGCCCGGATCGCGGGTCGCGTCGCTCATGAGTGCCTCCTGTCGGGCTGCTCTCCGGATCGCGGGAGACCATAGCAGACAGCCATTGCTCGCGCAAACGGCGTCCGGGACAGGACGGAAAAGTCCCGCCCCCGGGCGGGGGCGGGACGGGTGGATGGAACGATCCCGGTCAGGGGATCAGGCGGTCACGGGCGGCGCTTCCTCCTCGGGCGAGGGGGAAGGGGGCGCCGGCTCCGGCGTCTCCTCCGGCTTCTCCGCGCGGCGCGAGGGCTCGGCCGCGCGGATCCGCTCGGCGAGGTCGTCGAGGCCGGCGAGGCGGAAGTAGGCCTCCTGGATCCGCGTCACGTTCACGTAGACGCGGAGGTGGAAGGCCAGCGCCTCGTTGCGGGCGAGGAGGGCCTGGTCGGCGAGCTTGACGGCGTTCTTGAGCGCCGCCATCGCCTCGTCGAGCTTCTTCACCGCGGCCTCGAAGGCGTTGGCGAGTCGCTCGAAATCCAGCGGCTCCTGACCCGCGCGCTCCTCGGGGAGCCGCGCGGCGAGCTCCGGATTCCGCATCCGGCCGACCGCCTCGAGAGCCTGCTCGCGCTCCGCGGACGGAGTGCTCGCGGGCGGCGCCTCGAGGCCGACGAGGAGCAGCGCCTCCTCGCCGTAGGTGCCCGCGACGGACTTGCGCGAGTCGCGGTGCACCCTCTTGACCTCCTTGAACTGTTCGTTGCGCTGAGCGTACGCCTTGGTGACCTGGACGCGGTGAGCCCCGTAGACCCGCTGCTTGCCGCGGAGCTCGCTTCCCGAGCGCCGGAGCAGGGCGGAGTTGGCCTCCTGGGCGGCGTCGAAGTCCGGCGGGGGCGGTCCTTCGCCCTCCAGGGACTGCGGTGAGGCGTAGACCTCGGTGAGCTTGGCGGTGACGCTCGACTTCGCCGTCATGGTGGACGCCACCACGAACTCCGACTTGTCGAGGCTCTTCACCGCACTCTTCGGCATTTGGCTTGACATCGTCAGCCTCCTTCCTGGTGGT
>DASWIG010000618.1:0-7721 GCA_036397835.1 Thermoanaerobaculia bacterium | reverse complement strand
GAGTCGTCACCAGACGAGCTTGCTCGTCTTCCAAGCGCTTCGCCAGCTCCACAGCCTTTGCGTGATGAACGTCAGTAGCCGACGACAACGCGATCGCGTACGAGGCGTCCAGAAAGATCTCATTCATCGTCGTCGTCGGTCGCGTCGCCGTAGAGGTAGGATTCGAGACGGTCCGACCAGTCAGGCGGTCCGTCGAGGCTGAGCGACCTGGCAGTCTGCAGGAAGGAGCGGGGGCGAGGCTCGGGGTCCAGAATGATCCGCACCCGTGTATTGGGGGCTAAATCGAGAGGTTCATCCAGTCGAAGCACCTCTCCGTCGAAGGTCGCTGAGAGTGTCGTCGTCATCATGCTCTCCATCGGCTCGGCTCGCTACGTGAGCTCGGCCTCACGCTAGCAGAGACTTCCCTAAGTCGCCAAGCCCGATCCGCTTACCATGCCACTCCGTAATCCTCCCCATAGTCGCTCGCCCCGCCCCACATGGTGCCGTGCTCGCGGTCGAATTCGATCGCGGTGATCGGCCCCGACGTGCGCGCCTGGGTCTCGACGCGATAGCCCATCTCGCGCAGCTTCGCCCGCACCCAGGACGGCACGTCGTCGCGCACCAGCAGACGGCCGGGCTCGGAGACATGGGCGCCGAAGGAGCTCTGCATCTGGTACGAATTGACGTTCGCCGCCTCGGCCGCCTGCTGCACGTTCATGCCGAACTCGACGACGTTCAAGAAGAACTGCAGCAGGTTCTGGTCCTGGGAGTCGCCGCCCTGGACGGAGAAGGCGAGGTAGGGCTTGCCGTCCTTCAAGGCCATGGACGGCGTCAGCGTCGCCCGCGGGCGCTTGCCCGGCTCCACGACGTTGAAGGGGTTGAGGCCGGGATCGAGCACGAAGCTCTGCATGCGCTGCGACAGGCCGACGCCGGTCTTGCCGGCGATCACCGCCGGGATCCAGGCGCCGCTCGGGGTGACCGACACCACCCAGCCCTCGGCGTCCGCCGCCTGGATCGACGTGGTGCCGGCGTAGAACGCCTCCTCGTCGGTCATGTGGAAGGCCGGCGAAGACGGCGAACGCGATTCAGCCTGTTGGAATCCCGCTTCGCCTTCCGCCTGCGCCGACGGCGGGATCGGCGTCCACTTCTCGAGCAGGTCGAGGAACGGGTTGGCGCCGCCCTGGAAGGGGTAAGGGTCGCCGGGCTTGACGCCGGGGTCGTTGCGCTGCCAGTCGATCTGCGCGAAGCGCCGGCGCGCGTAGTCCTTCGAGAGCAGGCCGGCGATCGGCTCTTCCGGCGGGAAGTAGGGATCGCCGTAGTAAAAGTCGCGGTCGGCGAAGGCCAGGTTCATCGCCTGGTAGAGCGCATGGACGTAGGCGGCGCTGTTGTAGCCGAGGGCTTGCAGGTCGACGTTCTCGAGGATGTTCAGGGCCTGGAGCATGACCGGACTTTGCACCCAATGGGTGAGCTTGTAGACGTCGACGCCCTTGTAGTCGGTCTTCACCGGCTCCTCCACGTAGACCTGCCAGCGGTCGAGGTCTTCCATGGTGATCAGGCCGCCCTGCTCCTGGGTGGCGCGCACCAGCTCCTGGGCGACGTCGCCGCGGTAGAAGCGGTCGTAGGCGGCGTCGATCGCCTCCTCGCGGCTCTTGCCGGCGGCCAGGGCCGCCCGCTCGGCCTCCACCAGCTTCTCGAGCGTCGCCAGCAGGTCGGCCTGGCGGAAGACCTCGCCGGGATAGGGTGCGGCGCGTTTTTCCGGGTGCGCCTCGTCGAGGTGGGGGAGGAAGACGGCGCGCGAGTAGGGCCACTGGGCGAGCAGCTCGCGCCGGCGCTCCATGTTGTCGGCCTGCGACGCCTCGATGGGATAGCCCGCGGCCATCTCCATGGCCGGCGCCAGCACCTGCTCGAGGCTCATGGTGCCGAACTCGGCGAGCATCCGCATCAGGCCGCCGGGGGTGCCGGGGGTGACCGCGGCGAGCGGACCGAATTCGGGCGGGTAGCGCATCCCCTGCTCTTTGAAGAAGTCGACCGTGGCGCCGGTGGGGGCCACGCCGAGCGCGTTGATGCCCTTGACCTCGCCGGTGCGCGGGTCGTAGATCAGGGCCTGGGTCTCGCCGCCCCAGCCCAGGGTATCCCACATGGTGCAGGTGGCGGCGAGCATGGCGCAGGCGGCGTCCACGGCGTTGCCGCCGCGGGTGAAGATCATGGCGCCGGCGGTGGCCGCCAGGGGCTTGCCGGTGACCGCCACCCAGTGGCGGCCGTGGAGCACCGGCTTGACGGTGCGCTGGGCGAGGGCTGGCGGTAGGAGCGTCATGGTGGTGAGCAGAGCGAGCGTCAGCGCGCGGGTCCGGTCGTGCATTCTGCGTCCTCCGGGGTCATGGGGGTGCCCTAGTGTATCGGAGCCATCCCGGGCGCAACACGGCCGGCTCAGGAGCCGAGGCGTTCCTGGAGCTCCGTGAGCCGGGCCGCCATGCGGTCGCGCAGGTCCTGGTCGGTGGTCACGGCGATCGCTTCGTCGAAGAGACGCAGGGCTTCGCCGACGTCCCCCTCCTCGAGCGCCGCGGCCGAGCGGTCGAGGAGGCGGGCGCGCTCGATCTCCTCGCGCGCCTGGCGCACCAGCTCGTCGTCGGCCACCTCCTCGAGGTCCGAGGCCACCAGACGCTCGGCGGTCGCGAAGTCCTTCTTCTTCAGGTGCAGGAGCACCAGGTAGAAGCTCACGTCGTGGCGCTCGGGCAGCCAGCCGCGGGCCTTCTGCAGCGCCGCGATGCCGGGTTTCGGGTCGGCGTCGCCGAAGAGGTGCGAGGCCCCCAGCAGCACCCGCGCCTCGGCGAAGGCGGGAGCGAGGTCCACGGCCCGGGCGAAAGCGTCGCGAGCCGCGGCGAGAGTCGCGGGCTCGGCGCCTTCTTCGAGGCCGGCGGCGACCGTCAGCTCCGCCGCCGGCATGAGCTTGCCCGCAGCGACCAGGCCGGCGTTCTCCTCCGGCCGCAGTTGCGCGAGCAGGTGACGGCCGAAGCGCAGGTAGGTGAGGGGATCGGTCGATCCGAGCCGCACGGCGTCGCGGTGGAGCAGATCCGCCTCGGCGTAGCGGCCTTCGAGATCGCGCACGAGGGCGAGGCCGGCGTGGGCCTCGGGATGGCTCGGCGAGAGGTCGAGCGCGGCCTGGAAATGGCGTTCGGCCGCCTCCGGGCGTCCCATGCGGGCGAGCAGGTCGCCGAGGTGGAAGAGCGCCTCGGGCGCCGGCAGGCGGGCCACCGAGAGCGGCCCCACGGCGCCGAGGTCCGCGGCGTCGACGGCGGCGCCGGCGAAGTCGGCGCCCACGGCGTAAGCGCGCAGCGTCTCCTCGAGGGCGCCGAGGCGGACGTCGAAGGCGGCTTCGAGGGCGTCGCCGGGCGCCTCGCCGTCGCGGATGCGGAAGAGGAAGTCGGCCGCCTGGTCGAGACGGTCAGGTCCGCCGGAGAGCAGGTAGTGCACGAGGGCCCACGACAGGGCATAGTAGCCGCCCGCGTCAGCGCCGTGGTGACCCACGTCGCCCTCGAGCAGCTCGGCGAGCGAGAAGTCGTGGCTCATCCAGCGCCGCCGGCGGTCCTGGTTGTCGTAGCGCAGCCAGCGGACGTGACGCTCCACGGGACGCCCCAGATGAACCCTGCTGACCTCTCCCCCCCGATCCCCCCCGCGGGGGCCGACCTCCACGGCGAAGGTGCTGTAGTACTCGGCCAGGCCCTCGTTGAACCAGCGCGGCACGCCCGGGAAGTTGTGGTCCACCAGGTAGTGGACGAACTCGTGGAAGATGACCGCGAAGGCCCCGGCGATACGAGTGCCGGCGTCGAGGGTGAGGAAATTGCCGTCGGGGTGGCGGAAGAAGTATCCGAGGACGACGGAGCCGCCGCCGTCGGGTACCGGCTTATAGGGCGCGTAGGTCTCGCGATCGCGGAAGGCGACGATCTTGGTCGGCGCCGGGTTGTTGAGCTCGAGCCCGGGGGCGAGGCGGGCGAAGACGGCGCGGAAGAGCTCCAGGTTGGCGAGGATCTCGGCGCCGCGCGCGGGCGTCGCGTCGGTGTAGAGGACGAAGTGTCGGGAGGTGACGGCGAGCCAGGCGTCGAGGTCGTCGGGCTGGGCGTGGACGGGCGGGGCGAGCGTGGACGTCAGGAGAAGGGCGGCGCCGAGCCCGGCCGCGCGTCCCCGTCCCCAGGGTGTTGACCTGGGCTTTGGTCTTTCGCCCCCTCGGGGTAGCTGAGTCGTCGGCTGGCGCTTCGTCACGTTGTGCGTCCTGAGGGGGTTCCGGCAACCCCGTAGGGGTTGAAGATCGCAGCCCAGGGTATCACCCTGGGCGTTCCGTCGCCAAAAGTGATGGAAAAGGGCGCCTCGTTGCATGAATCCGGCAATGGGAGACCGACCCGACCGGCCGGTCGTCCGGTCCGTCCTCTATGATCTGGGAGGAGGACAGCCGATGAGCGAAGGCTCGAGGCCGGCGGACGGATCGGCGTCGTGACCGTCCCAGATCAGCGCGGTGCCGAGATCGCGGAGAGACGACCGTCTGTGCTATGATCACCGGGAGAGACGCGAGGCGCCCATGACTGAAGTCCAGTACTTGACCGACCGAGAAGGCAGGCCCCAGGCCGTCGTCCTCCCCATAGAGCTCTGGCGCCGCTTGCTCCCGCGAGAGGACGCGAGCGCCGAGGAACTGACCGAGGCGGTCGAGGACTATTGCCTCGGCAAAGCCATGGACGAAGGACGCAGTACGCCCTTGCTGAGCCGTGACGATGCCCTCGCATACCTCGAGGATTGACGCGCGGAAGCGATGACCGGGCATCCCGGTTACTATCGGATCCGCGTGGCGAGCTATCGGGTCGGAATTCAGGTCGACGGAGAGGTGGTCGAGATGGTCCGTGTGCTGGATCGGCGTGACTTCTATCGTTACTTTCCTTAGCGGGACCCGGCCAAGGAAGCCGAAGGACGCGACCTTCGGTTCAGGATCCGCGTTATCCGCGTTACACTCGGCTCTGACGCACACTATCCGCCATGATGACCACCGCTCTCCCGACGCCGATGCGGATCGTCCTTTGCCACAAGGGGAGCGACTGGGATGCCCGGCGAGGCCCGGTCGCCCTGGCGCTCGAGGAGCTGCTCGTTGGGGACCCCACCCGTGGTTGCGACGACCTCGGCTTCCTGATGGATCTGACCGCGGCGATTCCTCTCGGCGGCGAGCTCTACGTGCGGGCCTACACCACGGCCCCGACCAAGCCCCCGGAGGTCGGTGATTTCCTGGATGAGGTCCTCCATACCCTGGTGGTGCCGCTGATCGACCCTGAGCTGCTTGCGGATCCGGACTTCATCGAATGGCTTTCCGCGGTCGCCCGGCACCCGAGCACGGCGGCCGAGCGCCACCGCCTGATCGCCGTAGCGCGAAGCGATGAGAGCCTGAGAGCATGGACGCGTCTGCCCGAGGATTTGGGGCTGCGGGACTTCCAGGTGCTCGACTTCGCGAGTCTCGGAGAGAGCGACGAGCGGGTGGAACGGCTCGCGCTGCGGCTGCTGGGGGACGTCTCCCAGGCCGCGGCGTTCGGTCGGGGGGAGTCATATGACTGGCGCCTCAAGCTCTTCGTCAGCCACGCCAAGTGGGACGGCCTCTCGGTCGCCAAGAGCCTACGGGACCTGGTCACCGAGTTCGCCTGGCTCGACGGCTTCTACGACGCCCGCAGCTTGGACAGCCGCGGACATTGGGACAAGCAACTGAGGCACGCGGTGACGAGCTCGGTAGTGGTCGCCTTCCGGACCGACGCCTACGACCACCGCCCCTGGTGCCGCAATGAAATGCGCTGGGCCGAGCAGCGGGGGGTGCCGATCGTCTGCGTCGATGCTCGACACGGCCTCGTCCATGCGCCGAGCGGCCTGGCCTTCGAGCTGGCCCCCTGCGTCCGCATCCTGGACGGGAACCTGATGCGCGTGCTCCAGGCCGCGCTCCGCGCCGGCGCCCGCGCCCAGCTTTTCCGCCGCCGCATCCACGCCCTTCGGGAGGCCGGTCTGCTACCGGAGCCCGATCCGTACCTGATCACCTCCACGGTCGGGCTGGAGGCGATCGGTGCGGCGGCCATGGCACTTCGCTCGGCCCCTGAGCCGCGTTGGATCTGCTACCCCGACCCGGTGCTCCCCAAGGAAACGCTGGAAGTAGCCCAGCTCCTCGCCGCGGGCGTGGGAGCCAGGCTCACGACGCCCAGCCAGTTGCTCGCCGGTGCCGAAGGGTCCGCATGAGGTCAATCCAACGCCCCCTGGCCGGTCTGCGAGTCGGCATCTCGACCTCGGGAACCGCGGACATGGCTGCTCGCGGCTTCAGCGCCGCCGGCCTGGGGCGGCTGACCGTGGGCTTCACCCAGGCCCTGCTCGGCCAGGGCGCCCGGCTCGGTTTCGGGCATGATTGGCGCCAGCGCGGGATCATGGAGAGCCTCTGCGCCTACGCCGTGGCCGATCTGCCGAGCTTCGGCAAGACCAAGGAACCTGCCCTCCTCAACCTCCTCCCCTGGCCGAGTCAGACCGCGCTCTCCGCGGAGCTCCTCGCTCGCCTCGAGGGGGTGCTCGAAGTCCGCCAGGCCGGCCTTCCGGAAGACCTTCAGCCGCGCGTCGAGGGCGGCATCGGGCCGGAGGCGCGGGCCTACCTCGTCTCCCGCGGCCTCAGCCAACTGCGGCGAGAGCTGACGCGGGCTTGCGGCGCTCGAATCGCGATCGGTGGCAAGGTGGCGGGCTTTTCCGGCCGCTACCCAGGGGTGCTCGAGGAGTCCCTCTTCGCCCTCGCCGCCGGCCAGCCCGTGTACCTCGTGGGCCTCCTCGGCGGCACCGCCGATGCCGTGGGTCGCGCCATCCTCGACCGGGCGGCCATGCCGGAAGGATTCGGCGCCGGCCCCGGAGAGCCAATAGGGAAGGAGCTGCGCTCGCTCGAGGAGGTCTACCGCGACGAAGCCGCCGGAGCCGAGGTCCCCGACCCCCTCGACGACCTCGCCTGCGACATCCCTGCAACCTGGCGTTGGCTCCAAGAGTTCGGTGCCGAGCGACTCGCCGCGCTTAACGGGCTCTCGCCAGACGACAACCGCCGGTTGCTGACGACGAGAATCGAGGAAGAAGCCCTGGCCTTGGTCCTCGATGGCCTGCGAGGGGTCAGGAGCCGAGGGAGTGGGCTCGGCTGCTAAAGCTATGGCGAATGAGGAGCCAGGGCAAGATCTTGGAACTATCACGCCGGAGGACCAACGCCCCCTCTTCCAGCGCGTCGCTGACTTCCTCTTCGGTTACGACTACTTTATCTCTTACGCATGGTCGGACGGGCGAGCCTATGCCGCCGCCCTGACGCGAGAGCTCGAAGGGATGGGGTTCGAGTGCTTCCTCGACTCGGAGGACTACGCCAAGGGGGACAATTGGCGGATGGCCGGTCGTCGAGCCATCCGAAAGACCGCGCGGCTGATCCTCGTGGGCAGTCCAGGCGCGCTTGATTCGGAGCCTGTCCTTCGCGAGTTCGAGGCCTTCGAGCACACCGGCCGCCTGGTGGTGCCGATCGACTTCGGGGGCTCGCTCTTTCCTGCCGAGCGGACGGCACCGCTCTTCCAGCACTTGCAGCCTGAGACCTTGGCGATCCGCGAGGCCTCGGATCGTCTGGCCGCCGGCCCCTCGTTGGAGGCGCTGAAGGAGCTCCGGGCAAGCTTCGACCTCCAGCGGCAGGATCGCAAGCGCATCCGATGGCTGGTTGCCACGGCGGTAGT
>DASWIG010000617.1:0-3292 GCA_036397835.1 Thermoanaerobaculia bacterium | reverse complement strand
CGCGGGCGCGTCACGTCCCGAAGCCTTCCAGTCGTGACGATTCGCGGATCGGCCCCGTCTCGAAGCCTTCGGAAAGCCTCGTTTCGGAAATCGGCGCGTCCCGAAGCCTTCGGAAGGCGAGGATCCGCGAATCCTGGCGTGTCCGAGGCTACAGGACGCGAGGCCGGCGTCGTTCGCCCGGCCTCGACCGCGTCGAGCCGACGTGCCGCGGCCGAGCCGTGCACCGGCCGCGCTCAAACCGCGGCGGCGCCGGCCAAATCGCGTCACGGCCGCGTCGGCCGGAAGGCGCCGCCGACAAATCCTGCCACGGCCGCGTCGAAACGGGATTCGCAGACGACAGGTCGCGTTTCGACGCTCCACGGTCCAACGAACGGCAGACAAGACAAAAACGACAGACAAGGGAAAGGAGACCGTCATGGCATCCGTATTGGTGAGCGTTCGACAGAAGGCGGCAGTGGTCTTCCACACGCTGGTGGAGACCCATGCCGCGGAGATCGGCAAGGCGATCGGGCGCCGGCTGCGGCCGCTGCTCAGGGAAGGCGAGGTGCTGCCCGACTTCGCGCTCGTGCTGGCGCTCCTGGGCCGGCTAGTCGCCGCCGCCGCGGCCTGGCTCGTCCGCAGCGACAAGGTCCACGAGAGCGGGCTCGACGAGGGCGTGGAGCCCCGGGTCCAGCGCGACCTGGCGGCGCTCGTGCTGCGCCGGAAGGTGGTCGAGATCCGTACGCTGGCGTCGGCGCTCTACGGCCGGCGGGCCTCGGCCGTCCTCGGGCTCGTGGGTCGCACGGCCGAAGCCGTGCAGCCGGAGCTCCTGTGGCGCCAGGCCCGCACGCTGCTCGCCCGTCTTCGGGATCCGCAGCTCGAGGCGCCCGGCAACTCGCTCCGGCTCGTCTTCGACCCCGTGGCCCTCGCCTGCGAGCTCGAGCCCGAGGTGAGCGCCTTGCGCCAGGCCCTCGACGCGGTCGAGCGCGAGCAGCGCCAGGCCGGCACGACCCTCGCCGCCAAGGAGGACGCCATGGGCGATCTCGACTCCGTGCTGAAGGCGTGCGTCCTGGTGATGAAGGGGGCCTTCGCCCTCGCCGGCAGGCCGGACCTGGCGCGCAAGCTCGGCGAGCTGTCGCGGCGGAAAAAGCCCCTGCCGACCGGAAAGGAGGTGGACGTGAAGACTCGATAAGCCGTTCCATGCCCGACTCCGATCAGGAAACCAAGAACCAGAACGACGACAATCCCCACGAGGGGAAGAAAGGACAGATTGAAATGGCATCCATAGCCGCAGTTCTCAGACAGAAAACGGTGTCGGTCTTCCGCTCCGCGGTGACCGCCCATGCCGGGCAGGTGATCCCGGCCATCGTCCAACGCATCGAGCGCGTCCTCGGCGAGGGCGAGATCGTTCCCGACCTCGTCTTCTTTTTCTCCCTGCTCGGGAGGATGCCGGACGAGGTCATGGGGCGGTTCATCGATGGCGACAAGACGCACCTCGACGAGTTGACCAACGACCTCGAGCCCCGCGAGCGGCGTGACGAGGTCGGGGGCAGGGTGCGACGCACGCTCATCAATATCCGCTCGATCACCGACGGTCTCTTCGGACCGGTGCGCGGCGCCGAAATCCTCGCCACCGACGGGCCGACCGCCGAGGTCGACCAGCCGGAGCTCCTGTGGCGCCAGGGCGATCACACGGCCACCCGCCTCGAGAATCCGACAATGGCGACGCCGAGCATGACCACCGCCAGCCTCCAGTTCGATCCGGCGACCCTGGGGTCGGAGCTGAGGGAAGACGTGGACGCCTTTCGCCAGGTGCTCGACGAGTGCGAGCAAGCGCGGCGGGAGGCGGAGAAGACCCTGCTGGTGCGGGAGGAGCTCTCGGCCGAGAGCGCCACCGTCCTCAGGGGGTGCCGGCTCATCTTCGAGGGCATGCTCCTGCTCGGCAACCGGCCGGACCTGGTCTTCCGTCTGCGGCGCGCCCTGCGCCGCCGGCGCCGGGCCGCCGGCTCCCCGCCCGTTCCTGACGCCGGTGAGACCTCGCCCGCTCCGGGCGATCAGCCGCCGGCCGCTGACGAAGCCTCCGACGCCCTGTCGGAATCCTGATCCACTCCGTAGACGGTCCTGACGGACCGACCCTGGGCGGCCCCACGTGCCGCCCAGGGCTTTGCTTTCTATCGCCTCACCTGCGGCGAAGGTGCTAGACTGGTCCTCGAAGGAGACGCTGGCGATGTCTCGAGCAACAGCCACGGCCCTCGCAGAGCCCCCGGATTTCGAGCTGATCCACGAGGACGAAGAACCCTTGGAATCCCAGTGGCACCTCTGGCAGATGGGGCTTCTCATCCACCTCCTCCACCAGTGGATGCGGGAACGGGGCCGCGGCGACTTCTTCGTCGGCGGCAACATGTTCGTCTACTACTCGCTTCGGCAGGCTCAGGCGGTGGCCGCCGATCCCGCGGGCCACAAGGAGTTCAAGGGTCCCGACGTCTTCTACGTCGCCGACGTGGATCCGCACGAACGCCCGTCCTGGGTCGTGTGGGAGGAGGGCAACCGCTATCCCGACGTGATCTTCGAGCTCGCCTCGCCCACGACGCGGACGAAGGACCTGACCACCAAGAAGGACCTCTACGCTCAGGTCTTTCGCACCCCGGAGTACTTCTTCTACGACCGGGACAGGGACGAGCTGCGGGGATTCCGCCTCGCCGGCACGGCCTACCAGGAGCTCAGGCCGAACGTCCGCGGGCGTGTGTGGAGCGTCGAGCTGGGCGCGGAGCTGGGGGTCTGGCGCGGTGAGCACGACGGCGTGGAGGCGCCGTGGCTGCGGCTCTACCGTCCTGACGGGGGGCTGGTGCCGACGGCGAGGGAAACGGCCGAAGCGGCGCAGGACGAGGTGGCGCGGTTGCGCGCCCGGCTGGCCGAGCTGACCGGGAGCGGACGCGTCGATTGAGCTACCCCGTGACGCCACCGTCCCCAGGGCGGTCCTGGCAGGGGGTGGCAAGCGTCCTCAACCCGCACGCGGGGCTACCAGACGCTCAGGAACACCTCAGGCGCGGACTGCCGCCGACCGTTCCTCTTCGTCCCACGGGGACGGTGGAGAGGTAGCCAGTGACTTCAGTCACTGGCGGGCGGGGCCGGAGGCAAGACGGGTCGAATTCAGGGATCGCGACCCCACCAGTGACTGAAGTCACTGGCTATCGCTGCACCGTCCCTGCGGGACGAGGAGTGGCGGCAACAGGACGGTGAAACGGATTTGTTCCTTGGGAGCTTCTCCAACCCGCAGCGGGACTACAAGGCGTCAGGAACAGCTCTGACGTAG
>DASWIG010000616.1:0-7395 GCA_036397835.1 Thermoanaerobaculia bacterium | reverse complement strand
CGTCGAGCACGACGCGCCCGGGGACGAGGGCCTCGAGCGTCGCCCAGGGGAAGCGCGAGTCGCGCAGGCGCAGCGTCCCCGGGCCGCGGCCCAGCTCGAGGCGCACGCCCCAGGCGCGGGCCATCCGGTCGAGCACCCGGAAGTCGAAATCGACGACGTTCCAGCCGGTGAGCACGTCGGGGTCGATCTCGCGCACCCGGTCGCAGAAGGCGCGCAGCAGGTCGGCTTCCTTGGCGAAAGGGACGGCGCCGGGCGGCGCCTTCAAGTCCTGGGGGCAGAAGAGGAGGACCTCGGAGACGTCGGCGGCGCCGCCGCGGCCGTGGAGGGCGATCGACAGCAGACGCCGGGCCCGCGGGTCGGTCTCGACGTCGAACGACAGCACCGCGAGCTCGGGCTTCCACGCCGCGGGCGCCAGCTCCGGGTTGACGAAGACGCGGCCGATGCCCGGACTGTCGCGGGCCTCGCCGCGGATCTCGGCGGCGCCGCGGACGCCGCGGTCGATCAGGTAGCGCATGGCGAAGCGGACGTCGGCTTCGTAGCAATTCACGCCTTGGGCGGCTAAGCGCTGTCGCAGCGGCGGCGCGTCGGCGGGGACGCGCACGTCGACCCGGGCCACGCCGCGGCCGTCGAGCGTCGTCTTGTCGACGAAGTCCACGCTCTCGGCCCCGGCGAGCGCGGCGCGCTCGGCGTCGCCGGCGGCGACGTAGAAGCACGGCGTCTGGCGCTCGTCGGTGACCAGGAAGGGCTCGCCGCTCTCCAGGCGTCCGTAGAGGTGGACGACCGGGCGTCCGTTGTGGATCCGGTAGGTGGGCTGGAGGATGAAACCGCGGACGCTCATGCTCTTGCCACCTACAGTCGGCACGGCGGCGAAAGCCAATCGTGACCTGACGGGGCCAACGATTGGCCTCGAGCCCACAGCATTGGCTGAGAGTACATGATATCCTTCACTCGCTCGGCGACGAGGCGTTGCGCTAAGAGTTGGCGTGTTTCTCGCACCTCTAAGCGGGCACCGACGCTCTCGACCTCAAGGGTAGGCCACCTGATGTTCGGACCATCAGGCTAGGGAGGTAGGCTCCGGTGCTGTATCGAGATTTCGATCTGGCGGTCGTTCCTGACGGTATTGAGTCGTTCGCCGTTCTCGCTCGTGCTCCTTCCGGCGAGGCTTACGCGACTCTTTCCCAGGATCCCTCCGCGTGCCTCGGGCTGCTTTCCAAGGACCAGGATGGCAGCCATCGCCTGTCCCCACGAGCCCGCGAGTCGTTTGACCGCGAACGAGGCAACTGCCTGTTCCAGTCGTTGTTCCAGGGTGACGTGCGAGCCCTCTTCGATCGGGCTCACGGAGAGGCCAAATACGCCGGGGAAGGTCTCCGAATCCGCCTTCTCTTCGACCCCCGCGAAGACCGAATGGCGCTGCTCGCCGGCTTGCCTTGGGAGCTTCTATACGACCGGCGAACGGAGCAATTCCTGAGCCTCGATGTCCGCACTCCAGTGGTCCATTTGTATGACCCCCACCACCGGCCGCCGCTTTACCCCCAGAATCCTAGGTTGCAGATTCTCTTGGCCGGGGCCCAGGTGGAGCGCTATCCGCGGCTCGACTTTGACGAGGAGGTGCGTCGGATCGCGGAAGTCTTCGCTGGCAGAGACGATGTCGTTGTCGAGACTCTCCGCAACACCCGCCGTGGTCGGCTCGTCAATCGACTCCAGGAAGACGCCTTTGAAGTCCTTCACCTGATAATGCACGGCGAATACGACGACGCGGGGCAGGCATGCCTAGTCTTTGAAGATGGCTACGGTGGGGCGGACCCAGTTTCCGGCACCGACCTCGTCCGCCAAATCTGTGCCGGCACCCTGCCTCGCTTAGTGGTCCTCAACATCTGCCTGTCGGCCACACAATCAGTGACAAATCCGATGATCAGCGTCGCGATAGCATTGGTTCTCGCTGGCTGTCCCGTGGTCCTGGCAATGCCGTCGAAAGTCGGAGACGAGGCCGTCATGGTATTCACTGGCCGCTTCTACGAGCGCTTGGCAAGAGGAGAATGCATCGAGGAGGCAGTAGTCAAGTCCCGTCTCGCAGTCGACGTGGAGGTGCCCCCGAAAACCCGTTTACGGAACCCGCCAGCCATTTTTCTGGGCCCGCATGCTGTCACAACGCTTCTTCTGCCGCGAGCCGAGGACGGAAGGGTAGCAGCAAGCATCGACCGAAGCCCCCCTCGAGGGAGCTCACAGCAGGGGCCTGCTTTCAGCGTTTCGGCCAGTAAACTCGGCAGCCAAAAGAGCATCCATGTGCCCGCAGGTACCGCCTCCATTGGAGGCGCAGACGACCCCCACCGGACCAAAGAAGAGAAGCTCGCAACCAGCATTCGCGAGGCACTGGAGCGCAGACTGGCCGCGGATGCGGTGACGCGCGAATGCCAACACCAACTTAAGAAGCTCCATAAAGAAGATCTGGAGCTCTCAGCCGCCGAGATCGACCCCGACGATACCTCCAGAGCGGAGAAGTATCACGTACGCGCGACACGCTTGGAACACGAGGAGTTCTCGCTCGAGGAGTATCAGAAGCGGCTCCTCGCCGATGCGAATTCGCGATTCCGGCCCGTAGAAATGGAATCGCTAGAAAAGACACCTATTCACGTTACTACCGTGGCTCCAGAGGCGGTACGACCGGGTGACCGGTTCATAGTCGATGTCGTCCTTCACATCGCCGGTTATAAGGTAGATCAGACTGAGGGGCGCGTTATTGATCCCTCCGTTGCGGTGTTGCCGCTTCTGGAAGGGGCGCACATCGCGGTTCGTCTGGTGCCCACTGACGCCAATGTTTTCACGGTCGACGAGTGCGAAGGCAGATGTATCTGGATGCCGCCGTACCAGCGGATCGATTTTCGGCTGAGGGCCCGCGATCATCTCGAAGACGGTCTCTACGATCTTCGTGTTGAGTACTGGTGCGAGGGCGTGCAGTTAGCACGGAATTACCTGGAGATCGCGATCGCCGCCACCGCACCTCCCCAGCGTCGCAGGCGGTTGACAATTACTCGACGCTTTCCGGAGTCTTATTTCGCTTCCTACTCGCGGCTTGACAAGGTAGAGGTCGTTGGAGTTATCGATGCGCTGAAGGCACGTGGCTTCGACGTGTTCTTCGACTGTCTCGACATCCAACAAGGTAAGAACTGGCGCGAGATCTTGCAAAAGGAGCTCAAGACCCGCGAAAACCTGTTGCTCTTCTGGTCCACTCACGCACGCTCATCAGAATGGGTGGAGCGCGAATGGCGATTTGCCCTTGAGAATCACGGTGACGATCACATCGTCCCCAATGCCCTAGAATCTCCCGAGGTGTGCCCTCCGCCTGATGAGCTTCGGCACCTACAGTTCGGGTCCGCGCTTATCGAGTTGAAGGAGAAGTGGAAGAAGGAAACTTAAGTAATTCGCACCAGGCGGGCGTCCTTCAGGTTGTAGGCGACGAGCTTCTCGCGGTCGTGGAGAAAGGCGTCGACGATGGCGCGGCCGCAGAAGGCGCGGAGCAGGTCGATCTCCCTGGCGAAGGGCACGGCGCCGGGCGGCGCCGGCAGGTTCTGAGGACAGAAGAGGAGGACTTCGGAGACCTCGACGCCGCTGGTGCCGCGGCCGTGGAGGGCGATCGACAGCAACCGCCGGCGCGCGGGTCGGTCTCGATGTCGAACGACAGCACCGCCAGCTCGGGCTTCCAGGACGCGGGCGCCAGCTCCGGATTGACGAAGACGCGCCCGATGCCCGGACTGTCCCGGGCCTCGCCGGGGATCTCGGCGGCGCCGCGGCGCCGCGGTCGATCAGGTAGCGCATGGCGAAGCGGACGTCGGCTTCGTGGCAATTCACGCCTTGGGCGGCGAGGCGCTGGCGAAGGGGCGGCGCGTCGGCGGGGAGGCGCACGTCGACGCGGGCCACGGGCCGGCCGTCGAGCGTCGTCTTGTCGACGAAGTCCACGCTCTCGGCCCCGGCGAGGGCGGCGCGCTCGGCGTCGCCGGCGGCGACGTAGAAGCACGGCGTCTGGCGCTCGTCGGTGACCAGGAAGGGCTCGCCCGTCTCCAGGCGTCCGTAGAGGTGGACGACCGGGCGTCCGTCGCGGACGCGGTAGGTGGGCTGGAGGATGAAGCCCCGGAGGCTCATCTTCTCGGCTCGGACGGACGGACCGCCTCGGAGGAAGACGTCCGGTCAGGACAGCCTTACGGATCCTTCCAGAGATCCTCGACCGTGGCGACGGCGAAGGCCTGCTCGGCCCAGCGCGCGAGCTCCCGAGGGTCGTCGCAGTCGAGGATCCGCCGGCGCGCCTCGGCGTCGAGGGTCAGACCGCGACTTTCGAGGACGGCGACGAGCAGTTGCGCGGATTGCCGATTCGCGGCCTGCCGCGCCTCCTCCGCCTCCGCGGCCCGGTTCTCCGCGGCCTGGCGCGCCTCCTCCGCCTGCGCGGCAAGACGTTCCGCCAGCAGCCGCCTCTCCTCCGCTTCCTTCGCGGTCAGGAGCCGTTCACCCGTGGTCACGTCCACGAGCACGAGCTCCTCGGATTCGTCCACGGAGAGCCACAGATCGAGCGAGCGCAGCCGAAAGCGGCCCTTGGCGTCCGCTTGCTGCTCCCGATAGGCCCCCGCCTCGAGCTTGAAGTGGCGTATGGCGCGGTCGCCGCGCTTGCGGTACTTCACCGGGTACACCAACACGTAGTCGTCCACCCCCGCCGCGGCGAAGAGCGGCTTGTTGTGGACCTCGTCCTTGTCCCGCTTCATTTTCGACCGCGTCGTGACCACCTCGAAGACCGCCCGCACTCGGCAGCCTTCGGCCGCCACGTCGAGGTTCTCGTCCACCGCTTCCGGATCGGCAATGCCTTGGGCCACCGTCACGTCGGGAGCCACCGCGCGCAGGTCCTTGCGCGCCCAGTGGACCATCAGGTCGCTGAACACTCCCCAATCGCCGCGACGCTCGAGATGGCGCCGCAGTCGCTGCTTCAGGGAATCGAGGACGCGGTCGTGCGGATTGCCCTGGGGCACCTGGTCGTCTTCCCGCGGGTTGAGGAGGATGATCAAGTGTACCAGATCTCCCAAGAGCAGCTAAGCTCGCCCGAGGGCGGCGCGCGCCTGCGCGAGACGGGCGGCGATCCACTCGTCGCCCGGCGCGAGCTCGAGGGCCTGCTCGAGGAAGGGCACGGCGGCCTCGAAGCGCTGGCCTTCCAGGGCCACCCGCGCCTCCTGGATCAGGGCGTTCACGCGCTCCTGGAATCCCTCGGCGATGCGCTCGCGCAGGACGGCGAAGCGCTCCGTCTCGGCCTCGCGCGGCTCGCCCAGGCGCGCCTCGGACGCCGCCAGCTCGGCCTGGGCCTGCTCGAGCTCGTCGCGGACGACGAGCTCCTCGATCCGCCGTGCCGCCGCCGCCACGTCGTCCTCCCGGCGCCGGGCCGCGGCCTGCCGCACGGCCTCCGCTCTCTCCTCGATCCGGTCGCGGGCCGCGGAGCCGGCCGGCGCCGCCACGCGGGCCTTGTCGAGCCGCTTGCGCGCGGCGCTGAAGTCGCCCGTCCGCGCCAGCTCGTCGACCTCGGCGAGCAGCGTCGCCACCTGCTTCTCGAGGCCCTGGTGGTGGAGCTCGTCGAGCCGCTCGCGCAGCCCCTGCAGGCGCGGCTCGGTGCGGCCGAAGGTCTCGAGGGCCTGGTAGAGCACCCGGTCCGCTTCCGTCAGGCGCCCTTTGGCCACGGCCGTCTCGATCGCGTAGATCGCCTCGTCGAGCTCGGCGGCACGGCGCAGGTCCTGCTCCAGCGACGCTTCCTCCCGCTCGAGGCGGTCGCGCAGGTCGCGCCCGTCGTCCGCGTCGCGGATGGGCGAGCCGCGGAAGATCTCGCGGGCGCGTTCGAGGGCCTGGGCGGCGAGGGTGAAGTCGCCCGCCTCGCGCAGGCCTTCGGCCTCCTCGACCGTCTCCTCGACCCGCCGGCGCTCGCGGTCCGCTTCCCGGCGCTCGACGTCGAGCTGCACCTCGGCGAGGGGCTCGGCGTCGCCGTAGGCGCGGCGGGCGCTGAGCAAGCGCTCGCGCGCCTTCCCGAGCTCGCCGCCGGCCACCAACTCGCGCAACTGCCGGACCTCGCCGGCCAGCCGCTCCTGGGTGACGCGACGCTCCTCGGCGAGCTTCTCGCGCGCCTCGTCGAGCATCCCGAGCACCGCCTCGTTGCCGGGCTGCAGCTCGAGGGCGGCTTCGAAGTGGGCGACGGCGTCGGCGTAGCTGCCTTCCTCGGCGAGGGTGCAGGCCACCCGGAGATGGTGGTCGAAGCCGTCGGGCGCGGTCACGGCCGACGGCGCCGGGGTGGGATGGACGAAGCCGCGGTCGAGACGGTCCTGGGTGGAGCCCGGATCGACTTGCTGCTCCTCGGCGCGGCCCACCGAGATGGTCTTCGCTTCCGCGAGGGCCGCGTCGTTCAAGGGAAACTGGTCCTGGAGACCGCGGAGGGCGCGGGCGAGCTCGTCCGCCGACGCGAAGCGCTTCGCGGGGTCCTTGTCGAGGGTCTTCACGAGCGCCTCGCGCAGCGCCTTCGGCACCCGGCCGTCGGGATCGGACTCCGCGAACTCGACGGGCGGGTGGAAGAGGTGGCCGGCGATGAGCTGCGGCTCGGTCTCGCCGCGGATCGGAAAGCTTCCGGTGAGCAGCTCGTAGAGCACGATCCCGAAGGAGTAGAGGTCGCTGCGCGGCTCGACGCCGCCGGCGCCCTGGGAGCCGAAGTGCTCGGGCGAGGAGTAGCGGAACTTGCCCAGGAACATGCCGCTGGCGGTGAGGCCGGCGCCGCCCTCGACCTTCCTGGCGATGCCGAGGTCGATCATCTTGACCAGCGGACGGCCGGCGAAGTCGCAGCAGAGCATGAGGTTGTCGGGCGAGACGTCGCGGTGGACGTAGCCCTGCTGGTGGAGGTAACCGAGGGCGCGCAGGCTCTGGCGCGCGATCTCGAGGAAGAGCGGGAGCGAGGGCCGCTGCCGGCGTTGGATCAGCTCGCCGAGGTCGACGCCGTCGATGTACTCCATCACCAGGTAGCCGACGCCCTCCTCGAGCAGGAAGTCGAAGATCTGGACGACGTTGGGATGCCGGAGCCGGATGGCGGAGCGCGCCTCGTGGACGAAGCGCGCGTTGAGCTCGGCGTCGTCCTCGAAGTGGCGGCGCAGCACCTTGACGACGCGGATCTCCTCGAGCAGGCGGTGGCGCACCTTGTAGATGGCGCCCATGCCGCCTTCCTTGATCTTGGAGACGATCTCGTACTTGCCTTCGAGGTTGTGCAGCGCCGGGATCATCCGCGGTCTCCGAGGGACCCACGATTGTAGCGGAAATCCCCCCGGCCCCCCCGGAACCCTCACCCCCAGCCCCTCTCCCAGGGGGAGAGGGGAGTGGGATTTCAGGGATTGAGCC